>CBJMMB010000032.1:0-32002 GCA_966430775.1 uncultured Dyella sp.
TGGATGCCGACGACCGCGTCATCTACGTCGGCACCTTCAGCAAGGTCATGTTCCCTGCATTGCGCGTGGGCTATATCGTCGCCCCCAAGGACCTTATCGAAGCCTTCGCCACCGTGCGCGACGCCTTCGACACGTTCTCCTCCACGCTGTACCAGGCCGCACTCGCCGACTTCATCACCGAAGGTCAGTTCGCCCGACACATCCGCCGCATGCGCGCGCTGTACCTGGAGCGGCGCACCGTCTTGCTCGACGCGATCGATCAACACATGGACGACAAGCTCGAAGTGATCGGTACCCACGCCGGCATGCAACTTACCGCGCTCTTGCCGCGTGGCGTGGATGACGTAGCGCTTTCCATCAAGACGGCAAAGCTCGGCATTTCGACCAGGCCGCTGTCCATCTGCTATGCAAAGCCCACAAAACGGGGCGGGGTGATCCTTGGCTACTCGGGGGCGAGCGTGGCGGAGATCCGCGATGGCGTACGCAAGCTCCGCTCCTGTCTATAGGTATGGTTATGCTTGGCTCATCCCACCGTTGGATTCACCCATGAGCGCGCATGGCACCGTCAAGGCCGCCATCATCGATGGCATTCGGCTTTTCGAAGCAGGCCAGATCGAGGCGGCGCGCAAGCAGTTTCGCTCGGCCGCGGCCATGACGCCGCACACCGCAACGACCTATTACGAACTTGGTCTGGCGTTCCATCGGCTGGACGAGCTTCAAGCCGCCAGGCGCTATTACGAGAGCGCGGTGACGATGCGACCGGATTGGCCGCAGGCGCTCAACAATCTGGCGGTGGTGCACAAGGCGCTTGGGGACTTTCCGGCGGCGGAAGAACGATTCAAGGCCGTGCTGGCCATCGCGCCGAACGATATCAACGCGTTGATCAACTACGCTTCGCAGCTTACGTCGATAAAGCGATTCGCGGAGGCCGTGGCCATCTACGAACGGCTGGCCGCACTCCTTCCCGGCAATATCGATGTGCTGCTCAACCTGGCGTTCACCGCCAACAAGGCGCATCGCCCTCACCAGGCGCTGGATGCATCGGAAACCGCACTAAAGCTTGATGCACGTTGCTTCGACGCCCATTGCCACAAGGCGGACGCATTGTTCCATCTTGGACGGCGCAGCGAATGTCTAGCATTGGTCGATGCCTTGCTCGAACGGGAGCCAGACCACGCAGGACTGCTGTCGCTACGTGGCGCTTGCCTGTCCGCGCAGGGCAGGTATCACGAAGCGCTCATCGCATACGAACGCGCCATGGCATCGGCGCCGAACAACGCGGAGCATCTGTCGAACGCCGGCGTGATGTTGAACATGCTGGGACGTTGCGAAGCTGCCCTGGCGCATTTCGAACGCGCCATGCAACTGGAACCCCAACCGCCCTGGCTGCCCGGCTTTCTGCTGAAGGCGCGCCAGGACCTGGCGGAATGGAACGGCCTGGACGCATTGATCGCCCACTGCCGATCATGCGCCCATGACGGACGCCCCGCCGTCGAACCGATGATTGCGGTTTCCTGGGCGAGTGCGAATGACCAGCTGCATGCAGCACGCGTCTATGTCGAGACCGAACTTTCGATTCGGGAAAGGCCGTTTGCGCCGGTGATCCGAGAACAAGGCGCGAGATGCCGGTTAGGGTATTTCTCATCCGATTTCTGCAGCCACGCAGTGGCGGACCTCACACTCGACCTGTTCGCCTTGCACGACAGGTCCATGTTTGAAGTCCACGCGTTTTCGTTCGGCCAGCGTCATGATGCATTGACCGACGAAGTGCGCAAAAACGTCGACGCGTTCCATGATGTTTCGCGCGCTACCGATGACGAGATCGCCGATCTTGCCCGCCGCATCGGCATCGATATCGCCATCGATCTGAACGGCTTTACCCAGCACGCCCGCCCGCGCATCTTCGCATTGCGCGCCGCGCCAGCCCAGGTGAACTTCATCGGTTACCCGGCGACCATGGGCGCGCCGTTCATGGATTACATCGTTGCCGATCCGATCGTGATTCCTCCTTCGCACGAAGCGTTCTACGCAGAGAAAATCATCCGCCTTCCGGAAACGTTCCAACCCAACCGCAAGCGAACCATCGACAACCGCAGCTTATCGCGCGCCGACGCCAACCTGCCCACGGACGCCTTCGTCTTCTGCGCGTTCAATGCGCCGTACAAGATCCTGCCCAGCATGTTCGACTGCTGGATGAAAATCCTCGCCGCCGTCGACCACGCAGTCCTATGGCTCACCGACCAGGGCAGGGCGCGCACGCGCGACAACCTGTGCAAGCAGGCAGAAAAACGCGGCATCGACCGCAGCCGCCTGATTTTCGCCGAACCTTTGCCACTCGAACAGCACTTAGCGCGCCACCGCCTGGCCGACCTGTTCCTCGACACCGCACCTTTCAACGGCGGCACCACCGCAAGCTGTGCCCTATGGGCCGGCCTCCCCATCCTCACCCTGCTCGGCGACAGCTTCGCCGGCCGCGCCTGCGCAAGCCTGCTGCACACCATGCAACTCCCCGAACTCATCACCGACAACCTCGCCACCTATCAACACCTGGCGATCGACCTGGCCCACCATCCGCAACACCTGTCCGAACTCCGCGTGCGCCTCGCCCGCAACCTGGAAACCGCACCGCTGTTCGATACGCCGCGCTACGCCCGCCATCTCGATGCAGCATTCGCCGAGATTTTCAAACGGATGGTCGCGGGGTTGTCCCCTGATCATGTCAATGTAGTCGTGGCTGCCTGAACATGGCTGTGGGTGTTCTACCCATCGGAGGTTACTGTTGCCCATAAAACGGAGAATTCCTCATGGACAGGGAAGATCAGTAAGACAGACACTTGAATATGCAATGATCTTGCTTAGCGATGGGAGGCGGGCTCGGGAATATGGCCAGGGTATCGCTTCCTCCCTTGATCTTTAAACCTGCTGCCTGAAGTGGACAACGCAGGCGGTATGGTGAAGGTAGTTGTCCGACTGGATAGAAAGGGGGAAAGGAAATGATTCGCAAGTTAATGGTTGCCGTCGCGATGACGGTGGTATTGCTCATGACTGGCTGCGCCAGCGTGCCGATGGCGGGTAAGGATACCGACGCAAAGGCGAAGCAATTTGTTCCTTCGCAGGAGGGAGTCGCCAATCTATACATTTATCGAAACGAGATTATGGGCTCGGCGATCAAGATGCCGGTGCTCATTGATGGCGTGGCAGTGGGCGATACCGTCGCCAAGGCGTATATCTTCAAGACGTTGCCGGCAGGCAGCCACACCATCGTTTCAAAGGCCGAAAACGACTCCACGCTCACGATCGATATGTTGGCTGGGAAGAACTACTTTGTGTGGCAGGAGGTGAAAATGGGGGTGCTTTACGCGCGCTCCAAGCTACACCAGGTGGATGAAGCGACCGGCGAGGCTGGTGTGAAAGAGTGTGGCCTGGTTAGAGGTGAAGCGTCTTCTGAGGCGAGTCTTGCAGCGGACGCAGCAGCTACACAGACATCTAATCCGATAGTTGCTACGGCCAAGCCGATGACGCCGAATGTATTGGCTCAACCTGCCACGGCTGCGGAACCGGTTCAGCAGCCAGTACCTGCGGCGGCTATTGCGACGGCTGCTGTAGCGCCACCGTCGTCTGAGCCTTCAACCCCAATCAAGCCGATGGCATCCGATCCGCCGCCCCAGCCTTCCGCAATAGCTGAACCGGCTCAACCTTCGGTCGTACCCTCGCAGGAGTCCGCTGCCAGCGCCGCGATGGAACCTATTGCCCAGTCCGTTGCAACGGGGTTGGGTTGCGGTGCAGTTCACGCCAATGGTGCAGCAACATTTGTTGCTACTTGCGGTACCTATGGCGTATTGATCGATTGCGATGGCGGGCAATGCCGTCCCATCCACACCGTCCACACCAAAGGCGACGAATGACCAAGTTGCATAGGATTCTGGTGCTGCTGCTCAGGAGGAACTCATCAGCTTCTGGATGAAGTGTCACAAGCCGCGCGATTGGCGACCGTCGATTTAGCAGGCTCCAGAATTGTTTTATCAACCGCACTCGCAGCATCGCTGCTAAAAAAGCCGGCTACTAGGCCGGCTTTTTTCTAGAAACGAAACTTGCCTTTCCTCCGGCGTGGGATCTAGTGCCAGATATTCTTGGTGAGGGTGGACTAGGCTGTCTTCTATCCCAAAACGGTGTCAGATTCCGAACAGGGTAAGCGGACTGAGAACCTCGGCTATACCGTCATAGCAACTACATACTCTAATTGCGCCACAATCGATGATGGATGGAGAGCGAAGGGATCTCTGTCATTCTGGCCTTTGCAAGGTTGATTGCAGTTACCAGTATCTCTAACGCATTCATTTCAAAAACCTAAATTAATGTGGCTACAAGTAGAATACTTGCTTTGGGGGGCGAAAATCTGCTGTGCGCTACCAGCTGTAGAGTAACCCTGTCCAGGGACAGACTGAGCTGGTCCCGTTTTGTTTAGGGATGTCTTCCGGCATCTCGTATTCCACTTATCATCCTGCCAAGCTATTACGAGGCCTGATGAGCTTTGATAGGGGAGCCTGCTCTGCACGGCTTTTGACATCGTTCCATCATATAGGGAGGTAATGATGCTTCACGCACAAGAGGTGAATACATTGCTGGGGCGGGCAAGGGGGATTGCCGCCGACAAGTTCAGCGCCGATAGCAGTAACCGCAATGTAGACAAGGTCTGCGTGGTCGCGTTGAAAGTCGATGCCCATGATGATCATCGCGCTTTGTTTTCGGGCGCACCCGGCTACGCGGAGTTGACGGATATCGTGCGCGGCAGCGGTGACAAGAAAGAGGCACAGGCGCTCATTACCTCGAGACTTACGACGTTTCTGCGCTCCGATGACGGCGGCAAGTTCAGCAACGACCAGATCGTCAGGTCCGGATACGACGTTCATGGCCGTGGCGCGATGAATTGCGCAGAGCCAAAGATGTATTACCTGCTGAAGCATCAAGAGAACAAGGTTCTTCGCAATTGGGTGTTGGTCCCCTTCAATCTCGATGGGAACAAGGTGGTCGTCTACAACCCGCCATGCAAAAACTGCAGACGGTGGGTTTACAGGCATTTTCATCCGCTTTCCGGGTTAATCGCGCAGTCCGAGAAAGGGCCGAGTGCTTTCGAGTTGTAGGGCTACTGAATAATCATCAGGCGCGGCGATTCTCTTCACAAACAGGTGCATTGGGAGGCTGTAATGCTGTCCATAAGGACCGTTCGATCAGTTCCTTCAACACGCGCGCGTTGGATAATGCCTTGGCTCTTCATTTTTCTTCCGCCGTTGGCATTTGCCGAGATTCATAGCGGGCAGGCTGCGCCGATGAAGTCGGCGAGCCATATGATGCCTATGGCTCCCGCCAACGCGATACCAGCGGCGACGGCTCTTTTGGAGGGCTACGGCACCGGTGGATTCACGATAAAAACCTCCAGCCAGGACGCGCAGGCCTACTTCAACAACGGCATGCAGCTCGCGCATGCGTTCGCGCATAAAGCATCCATCGCGGCGTTTCGGCGGGCCGAGCAGCTCGATCCTGGTTGCGCCATGTGTGTATGGGGAGAAGCGTGGGCGCGTGGGCCTACGATCAACTATCCGATCAACGAATCGGTGCAAGCGCAGCTGGCCGGTTTGGCCGAGCATGCGGCGGTACTGGCCAAAGACAGTCCACCGAAGGAGCGAGCATTGATCGCCGCCTTGCAGAAGCGCTATCACCAGGGTGGCGGTAATGGTCCTGGTGATAAGGCGTTCGCGCAGGCCATGGATACCTTGTACGAGGCTGATCCTTCGGATGATGAAGTTGCGGTACTGACGGCAGATGCGTGGATGATTCCCGCCTCACAGGCGAATAATCGCGATCATCTGGATCGGTCCATGCAGATTCTCGAACAGGTGCTGCATCGCGCGCCCGACAATAGCGGTGCCATCCATTTTTATATTCACGCCACCGAAATGGACGGTGTTGCAGGGGAGGCGCTTCCTTATGCGGAAAAACTGCCCGCGCTGGCGCCCGCGGCGAGCCATCTGCTGCATATGCCATCCCATACGTATTTTTGGGTTGGACAGTATCGGGCTGCGGAAAACGCGAATCTCGCTGCCGTGAAAGTCGATGATGAAAATGCTGCTCGATTGAAACCGAAGGGTGGCGTTTTCGCGATGCCGTACCATGGGCACAACGTGCAGTATGGCGAGGCCGCCGCGCTGATGGATGGCGATGAGGAGCAAGGACTGGTGTTGGCTACGGCGCAACTGCAGCAGTTGTCGTCTCCTGGTTCCGCTGGCTTCCTTCATCAGTTCGGATTAGCTACAGCCTATTTCGTCTTCGGCCGGTTTGCTTCATTGCAGGCGGTGGAAGCCTTGCCGCAGCCGGACAAAGCGCTTCCGTACACCTTGGCGATGTGGCACTACGCGAGGGGAGAAGCCGATGCGCGCAACGGTGATGTCCAAGGCGTTCAACGTGAAGCCCAGGACATCACGATCGATCACGACGGCCTGGCCAAATTCGGTGACTCCGCCACGCAAGCCCAGGCGATGGTCGACATTGCTCGGCTGGTTCTAAATGGCCGCGTCGCCATGATGGAGAAGCGTTGGAGCGATGCGGAAGCCGATTACCGCAAGGCTGCCGACATCCAGGATGCGAAGCTGGGCGTGTTCAACGATCCGCCGACCTGGTGGTATCCGGTACGCAGAAGCGTTGCCGCCGCGCTGCTGGCCAAGGGCGATCCGATGGCCGCGGAGGTCGAAGTGAATGCTGCGCTCGCGCGCTGGCCGTTGGATCCGCAGAGCTTGCGCATTTTGGCGGATTGCCAGCAGGCGATGGGACATACGGAAGAAGCAAAGCGTCAGCACGCGCTCGCCGTCGCCAACTGGCTGGGAGACGCCGCCGCGCTACCGATCGCCCAGCTTTAGTTCGAATGCCGAACGAAAAAAGCCGGCGCAAGGCCGGCTTTCTTCAGGAACTTTGGTCGGGGTGACATGATTCGAACATGCGACTTCTACGTCCCGAACGTAGCGCTCTACCAGGCTGAGCTACACCCCGCGGGAGCCGCGTATCTTAACGGGGACGGGTGAGGTTGGCAACAGGTCGGGGTCGCTTGCCGAGGTGGATTTCGCGTCCCGGCAGGGCAGGGGCGAACGGTTGCATCTGTTACCCTATTGGGCTGCCGTTCGACGGCATTTTCCACCCCAAGCAGAGGATTCCATGGCGCTTACCCAGGCCCGCACCATGCCCGGCGTGCTCGAGCTGTTGCCGCTCGACCAGATTGCTTTCCAGCGCATGCTCGACGTGATCCGTCGCAACTACGAGCGCTTCGGTTTCCTGCCGGTGGAGACGCCGGCGATCGAGCATTCGGACGTGCTGCTGACCAAGACCGGCGGCGAGACGGAGCGGCAGGTGTATTTCGTGCAGTCGACCGGCTCGCTGGAGCAGGGGGAGAAGCCGGAGCTGGCCTTGCGCTTCGATCTCACCGTTCCGCTCGCCCGCTACGTGGCCGAGCACGAGCACGACCTGAGCTTTCCGTTCCGCCGCTATCAGATGCAGCGCGTATACCGCGGCGAACGCGCGCAACGCGGGCGCTTCCGCGAGTTCTACCAGTGCGACATCGACGTGATCGGCAAGGACAGCCTGTCGATCCGTTACGACGCCGAAATCCCGGCGGTGATCTACAGCGTGTTCCGTGAGCTGAACATCGGCGCGTTCACCATCCAGCTCAACAACCGCAAGCTGATGCGCGGATATTTTGAAAACCTGGGCGTGACCGATCCGGAGCAGCAGACGCTGGTGCTGCGCGAGGTGGACAAGCTGGACAAGCGCGGCGCCGACTACGTGCGTGAAACCCTGACCGGTGCTGCGTTCGGCCTGAGCGCCGAGGCCGCGCAGAAGATCCTGGATTTCGTGCAGGTGCGTTCCACTTCACTGCAGGATGCGCTGGCCAAGCTCGATGCGCTGGGCGCAGGCCCCGAAGCGATGGAGCAGGGCCGTGCGGAACTGAAGGAAGTGTTGAGCCTGATCCACGCCTTTGGCGTGCCGGAAACGCATTACGCGCTGAATCTGTCGATCGCGCGCGGCCTCGATTACTACACCGGCACGGTCTACGAAACCACGCTCAACGATCACCCGCAGATCGGCTCGATCTGTTCGGGCGGCCGCTACGAAAACCTGGCCGGCCAGTACACCAAGTCGCACCTGCCGGGCGTGGGTATTTCCATCGGCTTGACGCGTCTTTACTGGCAGTTGCGCGAAGCTGGCCTGGTCAGCACGGCGCGCAGCACGGTGGATGTGCTGGTCACGCAGATGGATGCCGCGCAGCTGCCGGCCTACCTGGCGCTGGCGAGCGAGCTGCGCGCGGCCGGCATCGCTACCGAAGTGGTGCTGGACGGCGGCAAGCTCGGCAAGCAATTCAAATATGCCGATCGCGCGGGCATTCGCTTCGTGATCGTGCTGGGCGAGGACGAACTGGCCAAGGGTGTGGTGACGGTGAAGGATCTGCGCCGCGAAGACCAGTTCGAAGTGGCGCGCACGGAACTGGTGAAGACGCTGCGAGTGGAGCTGGAGCAAGCGGCGGTGATGGGCTGACGCCTCCGTAGGTTGGGGTGCAAACCCCAACATTGTTTCCCCGTGCAGCGCGACGTTGGGGTTTGCACCCCAACCTACGATCAATACGTTGGAGCCTTTGTGAACCAAACCATTCTTCTCGATGGCAACAGCCTCAGCCGCCAGCAACTCGTCGCCGTGGCGCGCCAGGGGTACGGCGTGCGGCTCGATGCCGGGCAGCTGGCGCGCGTAAAGCATGCTGCGGATTTCCTGGCGGAGAAGGTGAGCTGTGGCGAGCCGATCTATGGCGTCACCACCGGCTTCGGCAGCAATGCGGACAAGTTGCTGGGCGCGTATCGCCTGCGCGACGAATTGCCCGGCGGCAATCCGCACAAGCCGGAAGGCACGCTGCTGGAAGAACTGCAGCACAACCTGATCACCACGCATGCGGTGTGCGTGGGCAAGCCGTTCTCCGCGGAAGTGGTGCGCGCGCTGCTGGTGATCCGCATCAATACGCTGATGCGCGGGCATTCCGGTATTCGCGTCGAGACGTTGGAAGCGCTGACCGAATTGCTCAACCGCGATGTGATTCCGGTGGTGCCGGAAAAAGGCTCGGTGGGTGCGAGTGGTGACCTGGCGCCGCTGTCGCATCTGGCGATCGTGCTGCTCGGTGGCGGCGAGGCGTTCTACAAAGGCGAGCGGTTATCGGGTGCTGAAGCGCTGAAACGCGCGGGTCTCACGCCGATCCGGCTTTCCTTCAAGGAAGGCCTGGCGCTCAACAACGGCACCGCGCAGATGCTGGCCACGGCCGTACTGGCGCTGGATACGCTGGAACACCTGCTCAACGTGGCGGATCTCGCCGCATCGATGACGCTGGATGCGTTCGCCGGCCGCAGCGGCGCGCTGCGGCCAGAAGTGCACGCGCTGCGCCCGCATCCGGGGCAGGTGCAGACGGCCGATCACGTGCGCAGCCTGCTTACCGGTTCCACCCTGGTCGATATTCCTTATCACCTGGTGCCGCGTTTCCGCCCGTGGAGCGCGGATGCATGGAGCACGCCGGAAGATCAGGCGCTCAGCTTCGACATCGGCTGGGATTGGGTGCCGGCCAACCAGCGCCATGGTCGCGAGGCGTTCTACAGCCGCTTCCTGCCGTTCAAGGGCGGCAAGAAACATCAACCGCAGGATGCCTACTGCCTGCGATGCATGCCGCAGGTGCATGGCGCGGTGCGCGATGCCTGGGCGCAGGCCTGCCGCATCATCGATATCGAGTTGAATGCGGTCACCGACAATCCGCTGATCTTCCCGGACAACACCGAAGCCCAGCACATCGAGGAACAGGTGATCTCCGCCGGCCATTTCCACGGCATGCCGTTGGCGCTGGCGATGAGCTACGTAAAGGCGGCCATTCCGGTGCTGGCGTCGATCTCCGAGCGCCGCCTCAACAAGCTGGTCGACCCGGCCACCAACGACGGCCTGCCGGCGTTCCTCACCGGCAACGAAGACGGCACCGATTCCGGCTTCATGATCGTGCAGTACACCGCCGCTGCGCTGGTGAACGACCTGGCCACGCGCGCGCATCCGGCCAGCGTGTATTCCGTGCCAACCAGCGCGAACGCGGAAGATCACGTTTCCATGGGCGCCAACGAAGCGCGCCACGTGCTGGAAATGACCGAAGACCTGAGCCACGTGCTGGCGCTGGAGCTGTACACCGCCGCCCAGGCGTTGGATTATCGCCAGGAAATGCTCAACGCTGCGCGTCGCCTTGCCGCGCGCGGCGATTGGCAAGCCCTGGCCTCGAAGGTCACCAACGCGCCGCGCGAAGACCATCCGCATTACGCGCAATTCGTGCAGGAAGTGAAACAGCTCACCGCCGCGTTGGCGGAAGTAGGCGAGTTCCACGCGGGCGAAGCCGTGCGCAAGGCTTATGAGATTTTGCGCGAGCGGATCAGCTTCATCCATCGCGATCGTGCGATGGACGGCGATGTGCGCACGGTGTGCGAGCTGGTGCAGCAGAAGGCGTTCGCGGGCGTTTAACGCGCACTTCGGCCGCGTGCGTATGAGCCCCTCTCCCCCCGGGAGAGGGGTTGCGCGTGATCACCACGACTTGCGCAAGCACTGAACATCGCGCTTCGCCCGAACCTCACGCGCCTGTCGGCACCCTCTCCCAGTGGGAGAGGGGCTCACTGCGGCAGCTTTTTGCAAGTCTCAACATTGGCGCGAAAGAAACGCGTAATCCGCGCATCACGGTACCCATGAGCATGTTGGGGTTCGGCTTCGCCTCAGCCCAACCTACCGGGCCGATCGCTTCGTAGGTTGGGCTGAGGCGAAGCCGAACCCCAACATTGCCATGCGCATCCTTTTGCGGGCCGTCCGAGCCGCCCGCAACGTAGATCCCAACGCCCCGCATAGCTCCGGTTCACGCCCAAAATCGCCAGGTTGCGCAAACCGCAACTGCCCACTACAATCCGCTCCACTGTATTAACGCGTTAGTACATTATGAAGCGCCGATCGATCGACCCCGAAACCCCGGAAGAATCCGCCAGGCTCAGCCTGTGCCGGGCCTTGCTCTCGTTGAAGAACGCCGAGGAAATGAACGCCTTCCTCAACGACCTGTGCACGCCGGCCGAGCTGGAAGTGCTGGTGGACCGCTGGCGGGTGGTGCCGTATCTGCTCGAAGGCGTGTCCTACCGCGAAATTCACGAGCGCACGGCCGTCAGCATCACCACCATCGGGCGCGTAGCGCGCTATCTGAACCAGGGCAGCGGGGGGTACCTCGCTGCGGCTGCGCGCGCGACGCGTGCCCGCGCAGCGGCAAAAAGGGCACGGGCATGAAACCCAGGGATCGTTTGCGTATCGCCATGCAGAAATCCGGCCGGCTGACCGAGCCGGCGCTGGACCTGCTTAATCGTTGCGGCCTTACCTTTCGCCAGAGTCGCGACAAACTGTTCTGCTTCGGTGAAGGCGAGCCGGTGGACCTGCTGCTGGTGCGCGATGACGACATTCCAGGGTTGATCGCCCAGGGTGTGTGTGACCTCGGCATCGTCGGCCGCAACGTGCTCAACGAATTCAAGAACGGCGCCGGCGAAGCGGCGGCGCCGCTCACCGAATGGCGTTCGCTGGGGTTCGGGCGTTGCCGCCTGTCCGTCGCGGTGCCACAAGACATGGCCTACAACGGCGCGGAAGACCTGGCCGGCCTGCGCATCGCCACCTCGTATCCGGGCCTGCTTGGCGGCTGGCTGCGCGAGCGGGGCGTGAACGCCAGCATCATCACGCTGGCCGGTTCCGTGGAAATTGCGCCCAAGCTGGGCACCGCCGACGTGATCTGTGATCTGGTGCAGAGCGGCGGCACCCTGGTGGCCAACCAGTTGCGCGAAACGGACGTGCTGCTGGAAAGCGAAGCCGTGCTGGCCGGTCCGGAAACGCTGCCGATCGATGAGCGCGGCGACATGGTGGAGCTGCTGCTCAAGCGCCTGGATGGCGTGATCCAGGTGCGCGAATCGCGCCTGCTGCTGCTGCAAACCTCGCGGACTTCGCTCGAAGCGGTCACGCGCCTGCTGCCCGGCGGCCCGCAGCCCACGCTGTTGCCGGTGGCGGGGCAGCCCGATCAGCTGATGTTGCAGGCGCTGTGCGCCGGCGAGGTGAGCTGGCGGCAACTGGAAGAAATCAAGAAAGCCGGCGCGCGCGAAATGTTCGTGTTGCCGGTCGAAAAAATGCTGGCTTGAGACGTCCATGAAACGAATCGACTGGAACACATTGAGCGAAGCGGAACGCAACGAGGCGCTGGCGCGGCCGGCGCAATCGCGCGCCGAAGCCTTGCGTAGCGGCGTCGAGCGCATCATTGCCGAGGTGCGCGCCAACGGTGACGCGGCCCTGCGCGAACTTTCCGCGCGCTACGATCGCTGCACGCTGGACGCCATCGAAGTCACCGAGGCGGACTTCAAGGCCGCCGAAGCCAAGCTCGCATCGGAACTGAAAGCCGCCATTCGCGAGGCCGCCGAACGTATCGAAGCCTTCCATCGCGCCGCGGCGCCGCAGCCGGTCGGCGTCAACACGGCGGTGGGTGTGCGGGTGGAGCGCGTGCTGCGTCCCATTCAGCGAGTCGGTTTGTATGTGCCAGCCGGCAGCGCGCCGCTGCCTTCCACCGCCTTGATGCTCGGTGTACCGGCGCGCATCGCCGGCTGCCGCGAAGTAGTGCTGTGCTCGCCGGCGCGTACCGATGGCAGTTGCGACGAAGCCGTGCTGTTTACCGCGCGGCTGGTGGGCGTGCATCGCGTGTTCAAACTGGGCGGTGCGCAGGCGATCGCCGCCATGGCGTATGGCACCGAAAGCGTGCCCCGTTGCGACAAGCTGTTCGGTCCCGGCAACGCGTGGGTCACCGAAGCGAAGCTGCAGGTATCTTCCGATCCCGATGGCGCGGCGATCGACATGCCGGCAGGGCCGTCCGAAGTACTGGTGATTGCGGATGCGCAAGCCAATCCGGTGTTCGTGGCGGCGGACCTGCTGTCGCAAGCCGAGCATGGTCCGGATTCGCAAGTGGTGCTGGTCACCGATTCCGTTGCCATGCTCGACAAGGTGGCGGCGGAAGTGGACCGCCAGTGTGCGCAATTGCCGCGCGGCGCGATTGCCGAGCAGGCGCTCGCACAAAGCCGGTTGATTGCAGTGGCGTCGTTGGCGCAGGCGGTGGAAGTGAGCAACCGCTACGCGCCGGAGCATCTGATCCTGCAGGTCAGCGGCGCGCGCGAACTGGTCGCCAGCATCGAGAGCGCCGGTTCCATCTTCGTCGGCGCGTGGACGCCCGAATCGGTGGGCGATTACTGCAGCGGCAGCAATCACGTATTGCCAACATATGGTTACGCGCGCAGCTACAGCGGCGTATCGGTGGCCAGCTATCAGAAGCAGATCACCGTGCAGGAACTGGATCCCAACGGTCTGCGCGCGATCGGTCCATGCACCGCCACGCTGGCGGCGGCGGAACAACTGGAAGCACACCGGCGCGCAGTGACCTTGCGCCTGGCTGCACTGGGGACACAGCTATGAGCGTGCTCGACCTGGCCAGACCGGAAATTCGCACGCTGCAGCCGTATTCGTCGGCGCGCATGGAGGCGGGCGGTGCGCAGATCATGCTCAACGCCAATGAATCGGCTTGGGAACCCACGGGCGATGCAGGGTTTGGCTGCAACCGCTATCCCGATCCGCAACCTGCATCGTTGTTGCAGGCCTTGGCGAAGCTCTACGATGTGCAGCGCGAACAACTATGTGTTGGTCGCGGCAGCGATGAAGCGATCGATCTCCTGGTGCGCGCGTTCTGCCGCGCCGGCCAGGACGCGATCGTGATCCAGCCGCCGACATTCGGCATGTACGCTGTCTGCGCGCGCATCCAGAACGCGGCGGTGATTGAAGTGCCGTTGGCGCAGGATTTCGGTCTCGACAGCGACGCCCTGCTTGCGGCGATCACGCCGGCGGTGAAGCTGGTATTCCTGTGCACACCCAACAACCCGAGCGGCAAGTCGATTGGGCGTGACGATATCGAACGCGTGGCGCAGGCGCTGGCCGGAAAGGCGTTGCTGGTGGTGGACGAGGCGTATATCGAATTTTCCGATCAGACCAGCGCGATCGAACTGATCGGGCGCTACGAGCACGTTGCGGTGCTGCGCACCTTGTCCAAAGCCTGGGCCTTGGCCGGCGCGCGTATAGGTACCTTGATCGCCCATCCGGACGTGATCGGCTTGATCCGGCGCATCATGCCGCCGTATCCGCTGCCGACGCCGTGTGTCGCCGCAGCGCTGGCTGCTTTGTCGCCGTCCGGTCAACAGGCCGCGCGCGAGCATGTCGCCGTTGTGCGTGAGCAGCGCGCGTTTATGCGCGATGCGTTGGGTGCGCTGTCGGGCGTGCGCGAAGTATTGCCGTCCGATGCCAATTTCCTCGCCGTACGTTTCGACGATGCCGGCGCCGCTTATCAGCGTCTGCAGCAGGCGGGCATTGTGGTGCGTGATGTGCGCCGCTATCCCAAACTACAGGACGCCTTGCGCATCACCATCGGCACGCCGGATGAGAACGCAAAAGTGCTTACCACATTGAACGAAATGACGTTGAACAAGGTCCAGGCATGAGTCGCAAGATCCTATTCATCGACCGGGACGGTTGCCTGATCGAAGAACCCGCCGACGAGCAGATCGACAGCTTTGAGAAACTGTCCCTGCTGCCGGGTGTGATGGCTGCCTTGCAGCGCATCGTCGCGGCCGGTTACGAACTGGTGATGGTTACCAACCAGGACGGCCTGGGCACGGACAGTTTTCCGCAAGCGCAGTTCGACGGGCCGCACGATCTCTTGATGCGCATCTTCGCCTCGCAAGGCGTGCGTTTTCGCGAAGTGCTGATCGATCGCAGTTTTCCGCACGAAGGGCTGGATACGCGCAAACCCGGTATCGGCATGATGCGGCAGTATCTGGCCGACGACAGCTGGACGCGTGCGGATTCGGCCATGGTGGGCGATCGTGACACCGACCTGCAGTTCGCCGCCAATATGGGCGTGCGCGGTTTCAAGGTCGGGCCCAATGGCATCAGCTGGGAAGAGTTTGCCCATCAGCTGCTGGACCGCCCGCGCGTCGCCGAAGTGGTGCGCAACACGAAGGAAACTCGCATCAAGGTGCGCGTGGATCTGGACGCGCAGGCGGAACCGATCGCGCACACCGGACTGGGCTTTTTCGATCACATGCTGGAGCAGATCGGCAAGCACGGCGGCTTTGCGCTCAGCATCACATGCGATGGCGATACCAAAGTCGATGAGCACCACACCATCGAGGATTGCGCGCTCGCGCTGGGGCAG
Organism: uncultured Dyella sp.; assembly: GCA_966430775.1. Taxonomy (GTDB): domain Bacteria; phylum Pseudomonadota; class Gammaproteobacteria; order Xanthomonadales; family Rhodanobacteraceae; genus Dyella_B. The sequence continues at coordinate 15,362 of CBJMMB010000032.1, forward strand.
GCGTTGCGCCAGGCGTTGGGCGACAAACGCGGCATCGGTCGATACGGCTTTACCTTGCCAATGGACGAATCGTACGCCAGCGCCGCGCTGGATCTTTCGGGCCGTCCGTACTTCGTTTTCGAAGGCCAGTTTCCGCGCGAGCGGGTGGGCGATATCCCGACCGAACTGGTGCCGCATTTCTTCCGCTCGCTGTGCGACACGCTGGGCGCCAATCTGCATCTTGCCGTGAAGGGCGAAAACGCGCACCACATGGTGGAGGCGTGCTTCAAAGTCACCGCGCGCACCTTGCGCCAGGCGATCCGCCGCGAGGGCGACGAATTGCCCAGCACGAAAGGAGCGCTGTAGTGAGGGTCGTTCTGGTCGATGCCGGCGGCACCAATATCGGCTCGGTGCGTTACGCCTTGCAGCGGCTGGGCGTGGATGCGGCCTTGACCGCCGATGCCGAACTTATCCGTGGCGCGGACAAGGTCATCTTGCCGGGCGTAGGCGCTGCCGCTCCGGGCATGGCGCGCCTGCGGGAATTGGAGCTCGTCGACGTGATTCGTTCCTTGACGCAACCGGTGCTGGGTGTGTGCCTGGGCATGCAGCTGCTGTGCGAGCATTCGGAGGAAAGCGATACCCCGTGCCTGGGCGTGGTCCCTGCCAAGGTGCGACGCTTCAAGGAAACGCCGGAATTGTGCGTGCCGCATATGGGCTGGAACCAGTTGTCGCCGGCGGGCGCGCATCCGTTGTTGAACAATTTGGCGGAAGGCGACTGGGCCTACTTCGTGCATAGCTATGCCGTGCCGGTGGGCGATTACACCCTGGTGAGCTGCGATTATGGCGGCGCGTTTTCGGCAGTGATTGCGCGGGGGAATTTCCACGGCATGCAGTTTCATCCGGAGCGTTCGGCGCAGGTGGGGGCGAAGCTGTTGAAGAATTTTCTTGAGCTTTGATTCATGTGTGCGCTCAACCTCGCGGCAAGCTCGTGCAACCCCACCCCAACCCTCCCCTGCAAGCAGGGGAGGGAGTTAGCCTTTGGAACGCCATGAACTTTGAAGTCATACCAGCCATCGACCTGCGCGGCGGCCAGGTTGTCCGCCTCAAGCAAGGCGATTACGCGCAGGAAACGCAATACGCCCATGCGCCCGCCGAACTCGCGGCGCGCTATGCGCAGGCAGGTGCGCGCTGGCTGCACGTCGTCGATCTCGATGGCGCGCGCGCGGGCGATCTGGCGAATCTTGCCGTGATCGAAGCGCTGGTGAAGGCCGGCATGCAGGTGCAGGCCGGCGGCGGCGTGCGCGCGGAACAAGACGTGCTGCGTTTGTTCAATGCGGGTGTAAGCCGTGTCGTCGTAGGCAGTGTTGCGATTCGCGATCCGGAACGGGTTGCGCAGTGGCTGGCCAAGCACGGTGCCGAACGCTTTACGATCGCGCTGGATACGCGTCGCCGCGACAACACGTGGACGCTGCCGAGCGCCGGCTGGATCGAAGACGAAGCGCGCACGCTGGATGAACTCGCGCCCTGGTATGCCGCGCATGGCGCACGCCATCTGCTGTGCACGGATATCGAGCGCGACGGCATGCTGGCCGGTTTCAATCTCGAGCTTTACCGTCATTTGTCGCACACGGTGCCGCAACTGGCGGTGCAAGCCTCCGGTGGCGTGCGTTCGGTGGACGATATCCGAGGCGCGCGCGAGGCCGGTGCGCGCGGCGTGATTCTGGGCCGCGCCTTGCTGGAAGGCCGCTTTACGCTGGAGGACGCACTGGCATGTTGAGTCGACGCATCATTCCCTGCCTGGACGTGCGCGATGGCAAGGTCGTCAAGGGCGTGCGTTTTCGCGATCACGTGGTGATGGGCGAGATCGTCGAGCTGGCCTTGCGCTACCGCGACGAAGGCGCGGACGAACTGGTGTTCTACGACATCACTGCCAGCCCGGAAGGACGCAGCGTGGATCGCGGCTGGGTGGAACGTGTGGCGCGCGTGATCGATATTCCGTTCTGCGTGGCCGGCGGCATCCGTTCGGTAAGCGATGCGCGCGAGGTGCTGCATGCCGGCGCGGACAAGGTGTCGATCAACTCGCCGGCGTTGGAGCGCCCGGAACTGATCGACGAACTGGCCGAAGCCTTCGGCGTGCAATGCGTGGTGGTCGGCATCGATTCGATGCGTGACGCCGATGGCGAATGGCGGGTGCGCCAGTACACTGGCGATCCGTCCAAGACGCGCTCGCTGGCGCGCCGTACGCTGGACTGGATGGACGAAGCGCAGCGCCGCGGCGCCGGCGAGATCGTGCTCAACTGCATGGATACCGATGGCGTGCGCCAAGGCTATGATCTGGCGCAGCTGGCGGCGGCGCGGGCGGTCTGCACGGTGCCGCTGATCGCCTCCGGCGGGGCAGGCACGGTGGAGCATTTTCGCAACGCATTCACGCGCGCTCGTGTTGATGGTGCCCTGGCGGCCAGCGTTTTCCATAGCGGCGCCATCGCGGTTCCCGATTTGAAGCGTTACCTGCAGCAGGAAGGCATAACCGTTCGCTTGCAAGAGGCAGCCCGTCATGAGTGAAACAGTGGCCGGATTCAACGCGCTTGATCTCAGCCAGATCGACTGGGTCAAGACGGAAGGACTGGTGCCCGCGATCGTGCAGCACTGGCTTACCGGCGAAGTGCTGATGTTGGGCTATATGGACGAGCGCGCGTTGGCCTTGACGCAGACCAGCAGCAGAGTCACTTTTTTCAGCCGCAGCAAGCAGCGCTTGTGGACCAAGGGCGAAAGCTCGGGCCACGTGCTGCATTTGAAATCGATCCGCGTCGATTGCGATGGCGATACCTTGCTGGTGCTGGCCGACCCGCACGGCCCGACTTGTCACCTGGGAACGCGCAGCTGTTTCGGCAACGAGGTGCGGCCGCCGCTGGGTTTTCTCGCGCAGTTGGACGCGTTGGTGGAAAGCCGCAAGGCGGAACTGCCCGAAGGCAGCTACACCACCAAGCTGTTTCATGGCGGTACGCGGCGGATTGCGCAGAAAGTCGGCGAGGAAGGCGTGGAGACCGCGCTCGCAGCCGTGGCGCAGGGCGACGAGGAGCTATTGGGCGAGGCGGCGGATCTGGTGTTTCATCTCACCGTGCTGTTGCGTGCGCGCGGATTCGGGCTTGCCGATGTTGCGAAGGTGTTGGTGGAGCGTCACGGCTGACCGGTCCTAGGTTGGGGGTACAAACCCCAACGTCGTGATGCATGTATAGATGGCGATGTTGGGGTTTGCAACCTAACCTACGTCATTGCGCTGACGAACTCGCACTGCTCGCCGGTGCGGGCGGCAGGAACGGCACGGCCGGACCCGGCTTCACATCCTTGCGCCACTGCGCAAGCTGCTGCGCGATGCCTGCGCCGACGTCGATCTGCGGTTCGGACGGCGTGAGCTTGTCCTGCTGTTCCCAACTCGCGATATCGTTCTTGGCCAGACGGAACGCATCGACGAAGTTGTCGGTCTTGTTCAGTGCATCCACCAGCCAGGCTTTGCCGAAGTAGGTGATATTCGAATCGCTGCCGCAGCCGAACGAGCTGCGATCGGTGCGCGCGGCGGTCAGCACGAGCGTGCCGGGGCCGCTCAGATCCGGCACGAAACCGCCGGAATAGCAGGCGTTCACCACCACCACTTTCCATTTGAACGGACGCTTCTTCAGGATGCCGGCGAGATCGGGTGCGCCGATCTGGTCCAGCGGCAGCGGATCCATATCGACCAGCAGGTTGTGGTCCTCGTCGCCGTGCGAGGTCATGTAGAGCACCAGGATGTCCTGCTCGGGATTCATGACCTTGGTCAGTTGATCCAGCGTGTCTTCCAGGTTGCTCCAGCTTGCCAGCGGATGCGCCTGCAAGGTGGTGGGATTGTTTTCCAGCACCAGTGCATGCGCGCTGGGGCCGAAGCGTTTGGTGAAAAGTTGCGCCGCGTATTCGGCTTCGTTGCGGAACACGTCTTCGCCGCCGTCGCCCGCGAAGGCCACCAGGTAGAGGTTGGGCTTGTCCGCAACGCGCGGGCTGAGCGCGGCCAGTGCCTTGTGCACCATCGTCGGCTGCGCGTAGATCACCTGTTCGGGCGATGGACTCTGGCTGGGCCAGTTGTCGCCGCTTTCGTTGTTGTCGTCGGTATCGCTGGTGGACGCGGACGGGGCGGGCGTCGCGCTGCTCGCCGTGCTCGGCACTTCGTCGTTGTGCGGCGGCCGATGTCCGGTCACCACCAGCATCAGCAGCACGCCGGCGGCGAACGAGAGCAGGGCGGTCAGTGTGGTGCGCATGGGCGGACTCAGAGCGAGATGGCGTCGAAGCTGGCGTAGGCGGGGTGCCGCGGCTGGGACGGGATTTCCAGCGGCGGGCGCAGCAGCCAGCCGGTATGCAGGCCGGCGGCGCGAGCGGCGTCCAGTTCCTCCACCACGTCGGAGAGGAACAGCACGTGCTCGGGGCGCTCGCCGATCGCCTGCACAATGCGCTCGTAGGAAACCCGCTCGCGCTTCGGGCCGGTTTCGGTATCGAAATAGCCGGCGAGCAGGGGTGAAAGGTCTCCCGCGTCGCTATAGCGGAAGAACAGCTTCTGCGCCTGGACCGAACCGGACGAATACACGTACAGATGCAAGCCCTCGCCCCGCCACGCGTGCAGGCGGTCGGCGACCTCGGGATACATGTGAGAGCGGTAGTCGCCCGCTTCGAAGCCCTCCTGCCAGATCATGCCCTGCAGGGCCTTGAGGGCGGTGGACTTGCGGTCCTCGTCGATCCAGCGCAGCAACAGCTCCAGCACTTCCTGCCGGCTCGCCTCGACGATGCCGGCTTCCTTCGCCGCTTCATGCAGCCAATGCTGCACCTCCGGCTGGTCGCCGTGCGTTTCGATATAGGCGGGAAGGCGCTCGCGGGCATAAGGAAACAGCACGTCCTTGACGAAGCTGATCGAGCTGGTAGTGCCTTCGATGTCGGTGACGATGGCGCGGATGGCGGTCATGGGAGCCGATGGGGGTAAGGGGCTCTCAAGCTTAGCGCGGGCTTGCGCGGGTGCAAGCGGTTGATTTTGTGGGTTGGGATGCAAACCCCAACAACGTGCAAAAGCGTTTGGGTTGGTGCCCCAGCCTACGCGGCGGCCAGCGGCTGCATGCGCGGGAACTGCTGTGCGATATCCGAACCTGTGAAATTGGCGACCCAGCCGTCCTTGTTGGTGAACAGGCGGATGGCCACGAAGTAGGGCGACTCGCTCATGTCGAACCAGTGGCGGGTGCCGTCGGGCACGCCGATCAGGTCGCCCTGTTCGCACAGCACGTCATAGACCTTGTCGCCGATGTGCAGGGTGAACTGGCCCGCGCCGGCGACGAAGAAGCGCACTTCGTCCTCGCTGTGGGTGTGTTCGCTCAGGAATTTCTGGCGCAGCGCGGCGCGCTCGGGATGGTCCGGCTTGAGGCTGATCACGTCGACCGATTGATAGCCTTCTTCGCGCATCAGCCGGTCGATGTCGCTGCGATAGGCGGCGATCACCTCATCCTGGCTCGCGCCCGGCACCACCGGCTGGCTGGCCGCCCATTGCTCGAAGCGCACGCCGACCTTGGCCAGCTCGCGCGCGATGCCGGCATAGTCCTCATGCACCGAGAGGGGGCTGTGCGGACGCTGTTCGTCGAAAATGCGCAGGCGGCTCATGCGTTCAGTCTCCTCAAATCGAGTTCGCAGCCGAGCAGGAATTCCAGCGCTTCCAGGTGGCGGCGCGCTTCGGCCATGTCATGACCCCACGTATAGATGCCGTGGCCGTTGATCAAGTAGGCGTGCAGCGGTTTGCCCGAATCGACCCAGTTATCCACCTGATCCACCAGCTCGGGGATGTGCTGGGTATTGGGGAATACCGGAATGTCGAGCGTGCTTTCGTGGGTGGTGTGGCCGCGAATCGCCTTCTGCAGTTCCCAGCCTTCCAGGCGGATCACGCCGGCGTCGGCGAACAGGCGGGACGCCACGCTCTGCGTACGCGAATGCGTGTGCAATACCACGTTCACTTCCGGCCAGCGGCGATACACCTGCGTGTGCAATTCGGTTTCCGCGCTGGGGCGCGAGCTGGTGCCGACGGCCTTGCCGTGCATGTCCACCAGCATGATGTCGTCGCGGCCGAGCTTGCCTTTGTCGCGGCCGGAAATTGTTATGGCGGCGTGATCGGTATCCACGCGCATCGAAAAATTGCTGCTGGTGGCGGGCGTCCAGCCATGCTGCGCAAGTTCGCGCGCGGCGTCGGCGATCGCATCGGCGCGCTCGTAGAACAGTGCGGCGGGAATGGAGGCGGGCAGGTTTTGGCTCATGGCAAATGGACGTCCAAACGAGACGGGACTATAGCACGGCGGGGAAAATGCTAAATGCGAGTTATTCGCGAACAGGCCTGATCGCATGGCGTCGCGCTAGGATGCGCGCAGCGTCGCCGCAGCTCCCGCGGCGAAAACAACGATGAGGGTGGTTATGTCAGGACAAGAGAAGATCGAGTCACGTCGTCGTTTCCTCAAGCTCGCCGCCGGCACCGCTGCCGCCGCCGCGCTGGTGAGCGGATTGCCGCGCGTAGCACGTGCGGACGATCTGCCGCATGTTTCCGAAGCTGATCCCACCGCCAAGGCGTTGCAATACGTCGAAGACGCCAGCAAGGCTACGGCCAAGAACTACAAGCCGGGCGACACTTGCGCCAACTGTCAGTTCTACTCAGGTGCGGCGACGGGTTACGGACCGTGCCAGTTGTTCCCGGGCAAAGCGGTGAGCGCGAAAGGCTGGTGCATCTCGCATACGGCGAAGCAAGCCTGATCGCTTTAAATCGTGTACGAAGGGCCGGCCTCGCGCCGGCCTTTTTGTTTGCGCGCGACGCGGGCATAAAAAAACGCCTGTACGAGACAGGCGTTTATAAAAAGAAACGAAGGGGTGTTACCGAAAAGTGCTACCCGGACGCGTCAGGTCGAGGAGCTAGCTGGCCTGACGCGCCGGGTCGCGATCCGGGGCCCACTGCCAAGTGATCAACCCGGGTCACTGATGATACTCCGGTTGATCGAAATACGGCGGGCCGGGGTCGGAAATTTATCTTCCTGAAAATATTTTTCCTTATAAATCAAATAGATGCTTCAAAAACTGAAAGCATCACCTTCAATTCATTAAAAGGACGTTAGCGGCGAGTTCTGCCCAATTCGCCGCCATTTAAGGAAGTTCGCCGGAGGTCGCCGGCGTTCCGCGCTTTGCCGAGCGATTGGCGGTATGCAGGTGACTATGGCGTAGGCCATAGGTGAAATAAATCGCAAAGCCGAGCAGGGTCCAGGCCACCATCAGCGCCCAGTTGTACCAGCCCATGGTGGCGAGCAGCGCCCCGCAACTCAGCACGCCGGCGATGCACACGAAGTGCGCCCACGGCACGCGGAAGGTGCGCGGCAGCTCCGGCGAGGTATAGCGCAGGATCAGCACGCCCACGCACACGGCGGCGAACGCGATCAGCGTGCCCATGGAGGTGAGGTCGGCGAGCACGCCGAGCGGGAACACCGCCGCCAACACCGCAATGCCGAAGCCGGTGATGATCGTATTCAAGTGCGGCGTGCGATAGCGCGGGTGGATGCGGCTGAACACCGGCGGCAGCAGACCGTCGCGCGACATGATCATGAAGATGCGCGGCTGCGCGATGATCATCACCAGGATCACCGACGACAGGCCGATCATCGCGCCGACTTCCACGATCAGGCGCAGCCAGCCCAATTCCGGATGCACGCGGATGGCGGTGACCACCGGTTCGTCCGTACCCAGTTGCGTGTACGAGATCAGGCCGGTCAGCACTGCCGCCATCGCCAGGTACAGCACGGTGCAGATCACCAGCGAGACGAGCGTGCCGAACGGCAAGTCGCGTTGCGGGTTCTTGCATTCCTGTGCGGCGGTGGAAGTGGCCTCGAAACCGATGTAGGCGAAGAACACCATGCCGGCGCCGCGCATGATGCCGGCCCACCCGTATTTGTGGCCGCCCTGCGATTCGGGAATGAAGGGATGCCAGTTGGCCGGATCGATGTAGCGATACCCGGCCACCACCACCACCACGATCAGGCCGACCTTGAGCAGCACCATCAGGAAATTGATGCCGGACGATTCCTTGATGCCGATGTAGCAGACCCAGGTAAGCGCCAGCACGATCGCGACCGCGGGCAAGTTGAACAGCGTGCCGGTCGCGACCAGGTGGCCGTCCTTGAATTCCAATGGCGCGCCGGTCAGTGCGGCGGGCAGATGCAGGCCGACGTGATCGAGCAGGCTGGTGAAGTAGCCCGTCCAGCTCACCGCGACCGCGGAGGCGGAGATGGCGTATTCCAGCACCATGTTCCAGCCGATGAACCACGCTACCAGTTCACCCAGTGTGGCGTAGGCATAGGAATAGGAGCTACCGGAAATCGGGATCAGCGTGGCGAATTCGCAGTAGCACAGCGCGGTGAAACCGCTGCAGATCGCCGCAAGGATGAACGAGATGAGCACCGCTGGCCCGGCGTTCTCGGCCGCGGCCTGACCTGTCACCACGAAAATGCCGGTGCCGATGACGGCGCCGATACCTAATGCGGTAATGCCCCAGGGACCGAGCGTACGCCGCAGGGCGGGGCCGTGCGCGTTTTCGTCTTCGGAAAAATCGGTCTTGCGGGCGAACAACTGTTTGAGCATAGGGCTTCCGGACGTGAAACCGGCACGAGGTCCTCGTGCCGGCGGCATAACGTTTTGGGATGCGTGGGTGCGGGAATCAGCCCACCTCAACACCGCGAGCCAGGTTGCTCTTACGGTAGCCATACAGGAAATATACCGCCAGGCCGATCAGCCCCCACGCGAAGAAGGTGATCTTGGCTTCCTTCGACAGGTTGAGGAACAGCAGTACGCAACCGATCACCGCCAACGGGCAGATCAGCCACGGCATCGGGGTGCGGAACGGGCGTGGACGCTCGGGCTGGGTGCGACGCAGAATCAGGACGCCTACGGCCACCATGATGAATGCGAACAGCGTGCCGGAATTGGTGATGTCGGCAAGGATGCCTACCGGGAACAGCGCTCCGAACAGCGACACGAAGGTGCCGGTGATCAGCGTGATCACATGCGGCGTGTGGAAGCGCGGATGAATTTTGGCCAGCGAGGTCGGCAGCAGACCGTCGCGCGACATGGTGAAGAAGATGCGGGTCTGGCCGTAAGTCATCGTCAGGATCACCGACGGCAGTGCGATGCCGGCGGCAAAGGCAATGAAGCCGCCGATGGTAGGGTGGTTGAGCACATTTGCCACGTGGGCCAGCGCCTCTTTGCTGCACACCAGGGCCTGCGAACCATTGCAGGCTGCGGCGAACGACGGCGTGCCCGGCTCAAGCGCCACACCGCTCGCGTCCAGCATGGGTTGTGCACCTACCGAACCCACGGCGCTGTAGCTCACCAGCAGATAGTAGATGGTGCATACGGTCAGCGAACCGATCAGGGCGATCGGGATGTTGCGGTTTGGATTCTTCGTTTCTTCCGATGCGGTGGAGATGGCGTCGAAGCCGATGTAGGCGAACACGATGGAAGCCGCCGCACCCAGCACGCCGATGCCACCCATCGGACTACCCCAGCCATTCGGCACGAAGGGCGTGAAATTCTGATCCTTCACTGCCGGCAGCGCGATGAAGATGAAGGCGGTGAGGGCCGCGATCTTGATCAGCACCAATACGGTATTGACCTTGGCCGACTTCGAAGTGCCGATGACCAGCAGGCCAGTAATGACCAGGCCAATGAGACAGGCAAGCAAGTTGAAACTGCCGCCGTCCATCGGACCGGCCTGCAGAAAATGCGGTAAGCCCAATCCCGCACGCGAGAGGAGTCCGTTGACGTAACCGGCCCAACCCACGCAGACCGTGCTCGCAGCGATGGTGTATTCCAGCACCAGTGCCCAGCCCACCACCCAGGCAGTGCCTTCGCCGAGCACGCCATAGGTATACGTATATGCCGAGCCTGCGACCGGCACCATCGAAGCCAGTTCCGCGTAGGCCAATGCGGCGAACGCGCAGACCACTGCAGCGATCACGAATGCGATCATCATGCCGGGACCGGATTTCTGTCCGGCTTCCGCCGTAAGTACGAAGATGCCGGTGCCGATGATGGCGCCGATGCCGAGCATGGTGAGCTGGAATGCGCCAAGCTGTCGCGTGAGGCCCTTTTTTTCCGCGGTGGCTAGAATCTGGTCGAGCGGCTTGACGCGTTTGAATAGCATTGAATGCTCCCCGTGAAAACGAATGCCTCGTTTATCGAAAGCGCTGTGGAATAGGCCCTAGGGCCCGAGGCATCAGCGAACCATAGCCCAGCGGAGGGCGACGGTACAAGCTGCATTGCGGCTGAATTTACCGTTGTACGAAGGGTTTGCGGGTGTGTCCTTGCCGGCGGATGGCACTTGCGTTGTACGGCGACTTTTGCTGCTTGCATCAAAGGACGATGTTGATGGCGGCCATCGGCGTGACGAACGCGCTGTTGTTGCGTCCGGCGAAACTGAATTGCACGCCGCCCAGGATGCCGATGCGATCGTTGAAGTTGTATTCCACCGCCGGCGCGAGACTGTAAACGTCGCGCGAGGCGTCGCGGCGTGCGAACGGCGTGGCGTCGATACCTTGTCCGGCGATGCCTTTGAGCTGCGAAGAACCGTTGCGGTCGTAGGCCAGATCCATCGCCAGCACCCATTGCGGGTTGATGCTGTATTCGACGGAGGTGGAAATGCCCAGCGAGTTGCCCAGGCGCACGCCGCCGCGGAAATCGCGCGGTGTGCCGTAGGCGCTGAGGCCGCGAACGTCCACGCGGCTCGGCGGAAGGCTGTAGGAAACCGTGGCGCGAAAACGCATCGGCCGGCCGTTCGGCAGCCATACGTATTGTTGCAGCAGAGCGGAGAACGTATCGACGTTGGCGCCGTTGCCGATGGCGTTCAACGGATTCTGGTCGAGTCGGTCGTAGACGCCGGTAGGGAAGCGATGCGCATAGGCGAGCGACACGGCGGGTTTCTTCTTATCCGCGCCCGGCGCCAGCAGCATGTATTGCATGCCCAGCGTGGTATCGGTGGCGCGCAGCCCATCGGTATGCGCACCGCCGGACATGGCGTGCGCGCCGCCTAAGCCCAACCGGAACTGCAGACGATCGGTGGCGCCGTAGAAGATCGGTATGGTGGTCTGCCACTGGCGCGTGCTTGGCGATTGCGCGTGACGGTTGCCCTGGTCGTCGTAATACGCATTGCTTTTGTAGTAGATGAGATACGGCTCGACCAGCCAGGTGCCGGCTGGCAGCGTCACGGCGTTCGCTGTAAGCAGCGGACCGGTAAAATTGGCAGACGCCTCCTGCGCGCTGGCCTGGCTCGCGCACAGGACGAGGCCGGATGCACAGGCGGCAAGAAAGCCGAGACGATGCTTGGAATAGACCATCGGACGCGCGCCGGAAAAGGGGAGCGTTCAAGCTATCGGCGGGCTTTCTTGCGATCCATCGTATAACTTGGAAAAGTCGGACAACGGGTGAGATGTGATGTTGAGAAGGTCGCTGGACCGGTACGCACAGAACTATGGCGACGATGCGCACGTGGCCGCGTGCATGCAATTCCTCGATGAAGCCGAACGGCCATTCCATCGCGAAACCCTGGCCGGCCATTTCACGGGATCGGCCTGGCTGGTCGATGCCAGCGGCGAGCGCGTCTTGCTCACGCATCACCGCAAGTTGCAGCGATGGTTGCAACTGGGCGGCCATGCGGACGGCGACAGCGATCTAGCAGCCGTCGCCTTGCGTGAAGCGTGCGAGGAATCGGGGCTTGCGGATCTGCGCGTCGAGCCGGACATCTTCGACGTCGACCGGCATTGGATTCCGGAACGCAAAAACGAACCCGGCCATTGGCACTACGACGTGCGTTACGTCGTGCGCACCGGCGGCAGTGAGCAGTTCGCGATCAGCGAGGAATCACTGGAGCTGGCGTGGGTGTCCATTCGCCAACTGGCCGATGCGCCGGATACGGATGAATCCATGCGCCGCATGGCGCGCAAATGGCTGGCGCGTTCTCACCGGACCATGTAATCGCGTAGGCTGGGGTGCGAACCCCAGCATCGCCATACGCGTTGGGATATCGATGTTGGGGTTCGCACCCTGAAATATCCCCTCGTTTTTCGGCTGATATGTTGAGCGAAATCAGCGGGCTAGCTATTCTGCGCCCCGTTGCCATAACACCTCACTGTCATTCCGGCGCAGGCCGGAATCTATCGCCAGTACGAAGCATGGATTCCGGCCTTCGCCGGAATGACGACTCAGCTCTTTTTTTGTGATCTCCCAGCATGGAGTTCTTCGTTTTGGCGTAAGAAAGAGACCCGCGCGAAAACGTGGGGATATTTCAGGGTTCGCACCCCAACCTACAAGGCATCAGCCATAGCGCGCAGGTGCCGGATTGAGATGTCCGCACACCTTGCACGTGCGGGTTTCCTTTGACGTGTAGAAGCGATCGAATACCGGAGGGAAATCGGTCTCGATGCTCTGCAGTACGAAATATTCCTCGTAAAGCTTGTGGTTGCACTTTTCGCAAAACCACAATAATCCATCCTTTTCATGCGGCAAGCGGCGGCGCTCGATCACCAGCCCGATCGACTCGGGCATGCGCTGTGGTGAATGCGGCACGCGCGGCGGCAGGTAGAACAGCTCGCCGGCGCGGATCGGAATGTCGCGGGCGGCGCCATCGTCCTGCACCTTCAGCACCATCTCGCCTTCGAGCTGGTAGAAAAACTCCGGGCCTTCGTCGTAGTGATAATCGGTGCGCGCGTTCGGGCCGCCGACGATCATCACGATGAAGTCGCCGTCGACGATGCATTTGTTGCCTACCGGAGGTTTCAGCAGGTGGCGGTGTTCGGCGATCCAGCGTTGCAGGTCGATGGGCGGCAGCAGGGGCATGCGACGAGTCCGGCTTGGGGCAGGGCGCCACCATAACGCCGGTGCCGCATCAGAGGGAAGACGCCGCGCCGGCGACCTCGCTTACCGGCAGAAACTGCAGAAACTGCCCGCCGAAAAAGCTTTGGCCGTAGTCGATCACCGCGCGGCGGTATTTTTCCGCGGTGAATTCCGCCACCAGGTCGGTGCGGCCGATGATAGCGCCGAACAGGCGCTCGAAGCTGAGGTTCTGGTCGTGTCCGGACAATGCATTGGAAAGCAGCAGCGGATGGCCTGCGCTGTCCTTGCGCTGGGCCAACAGCCACATGGCGATCTCCACGTTTCGCGCGGCGTTATAGACACGCTGCGCGTCGAGTCCGTCGATCAGGTAAAGCACGTGCTTGCCGCCGTGCGCGGTGACCAGCATGTCGCCGATGCCGTAGATCAGCGTGCCGACGCGATCGCCTTGGAAGTGCGGATCGAGCGCGCGTTCCATCGCCTTGGTGTCGCGTACGTCGAGTCCCGGCAACGGCGTATGCTGCTCGACCGCGTTGCGCACCTGCATTTCGGCCTGTTCGCGGCTGGTGGCGCCGCCTTTTTTCCATTCCGTGGGATTGCGCTTGTAGAGCTTGTCCATCAGCAGATACAGCGTGTCCAGATTGTTGCGGATCTCCAGGTTGGCCATGCGGTTGGGATCGGACTGCACCAGCTGGCCCTTGGTGAGTTTCGCTTCCGGCACGATATGGCCGTTGACCGGGGGCGTGGGCCTGCAACCGGTGCAGAAGAAGGGCAATAGCGCCAGGAACCAACTCGAGTACTTCTTCATGCCGAATGCGCGTGTCCATGCGCGCATAAAAAATGCGCCGCTTATGGCGGCGCATTGTGTTCGCAGTTCGGCGGCGTCCCTATTCGGTGCTCGCCTCGCCGTATTGAAGGCGATTGCCCCGACTACACTTCCAGCGTGGCGAGGTCGCCCTTTTCTTCCAGCCAGCTCTTGCGATCGCTGGCACGCTTCTTGGCCAGCAGCATGTCCATCAGCTTGGCGGTGCCTTCGCTGTCGTCCACGGTGAGCTGCACCAAGCGGCGCGTGTCGGGGTAGATGGTGGATTCGCGCAGCTGCGCAGGATTCATCTCACCCAGGCCCTTGAAGCGCGTGACGGTGACCTGGCCTTTCATCTTCTCGCGTTCCACGCGCTGCAGCATGGCCTGCTTTTCGTTTTCGTCCAGGCAATAGAACACCTGCTTGCCCACGTCCACGCGGAATAGCGGCGGCATGGCGACGAATACATGACCTTCGCGCACCAGCGCCGGGAAGTGGCGCAGGAACAGCGCGCTGAGCAAGGTGGCGATATGCAGGCCGTCGGAGTCGGCGTCGGCGAGAATCACGACCTTGCCGTAGCGCAGGCCGGAAAGATCGTCCTTGCCCGGATCGCAGCCGATCGCCACCGCCAGGTTGTGCACTTCCTCGGAAGCGAGTACCGAGGTGGATTCCACTTCCCAGGTGTTGAGGATCTTGCCGCGCAACGGCAGGATCGCCTGGAATTCCTTGTCGCGCGCCTGCTTGGCGCTGCCGCCGGCCGAATCGCCTTCCACCAGGAACAACTCGGTGCGGGTGAGATCGGTGGCGGTGCAGTCGGCCAGCTTGCCGGGCAGGGCAGGACCTTGCGTGATCTTCTTGCGTACCACCTGCTTGGCGGCTTTCAGGCGCGCGCTGGCGCGTTCGATCGCCAATTGCGCGATGCGCTCGCCCAGATCCACGTGTTGGTTGAGCCACAGGCTGAAGGCATCGTGCACCACGCTTTCCACCAATGCGGCAGCGTTGCGCGAAGACAGGCGTTCCTTGGTCTGGCCGGCGAACTGCGGATCCTGCAGCTTTGCCGACAGCACGAAAGCGAGGCGTTCCCACACGTCTTCCGGTGCCAGCTTCACGCCGCGCGGCAGCAGGTTACGGATGTCGCAGAATTCGCGCACCGCATTGGTAAGGCCGGTACGCAAACCGTTGACGTGCGTACCGCCTTGCACGGTAGGAATCAGGTTGACGTAGCTTTCCTGCACCAGCTCACCTTCCGGCAGCCAGGTGAGCGCGACATCCAGGCCCTCGGTGTCGCGCGCCACGTGGTGCACGAACAGATCAGCGGGAATGCATTCGGCGCCATCGAGTTCGCCGCGCAGGTAATCGCGCAGGCCATCCTCGTAATACCACTCGCTGGTCTCGCTGCTGGCTTCGTCGAACAACTTCACGTTGAGGCCGGCGCACAGCACTGCCTTGGCGCGCAGCAGGTGCTTGAGCTTGGACAAAGAAATCTTCGGCGAGTCGAAGTATTTCGGATCGGGCCAGAAGCGCACGGTGGTGCCGGTCTTCTTCTTCGGCACCGTGCCGATCACTTCCAGCTCGCTGGCGCGGTCGCCGTTGGCGAAGCTCATGCGGTATTCGTTGCCGTCGCGGCGGATGGTCACGTCCACCCGGTTCGACAGCGCGTTGACCACCGACACGCCCACGCCGTGCAGGCCGCCGGAGAAATTGTAGTTCTTGCCGGAGAATTTACCGCCCGCGTGCAAGCGGGTAAGGATCAGCTCGACACCTGGAATGCCTTCTTCCGGATGGATGTCTACCGGCATGCCGCGGCCGTCGTCGGTGACTTCCACCGAGCCGTCGGTGTGCACCACCACTTCGATCGATTTGGCGTGGCCGGCCAGCGCCTCGTCGACCGAGTTGTCGATCACTTCCTGCGCCAGATGGTTCGGGCGCGTGGTGTCGGTGTACATGCCCGGGCGGCGCTTGACGGGGTCAAGGCCGGAGAGGACTTCGATGTCGGCGGCGTTATAGCGACTGCTCATGTGCGGGGAGATGGCTGGCGTCGGTGGTCAGACGCGGGAGAATGGGTGGTGGTGGCGTGCAGGTCAAGTACGGCAGGTAGGTTGGGGTGCAACCCCCAACTTCGGCCACTTTATGCAGGCGACGTTGGGGTTTGCACACCAACCTACGGGAAGGAAACAGTAGTCAAAGCGGCGCGCAGTGTTTTTCCAGCCAGGCGAGATCCGCATCTTCCAGCAGCGGCGACAGCGCGGCGCGTACGGTGGCGTGGTAGTCGTCCAGCCAGGCGCGCTCATCGGGGCTGAGCAGGCCCGGTTCCAGTGCGCGGCGGTCAAACGGGCACAGCGTGAGCGTTTCGAAGGCGTAGAACTCGCCGAACTCGGTCTGGTCGGCTTCGACCACCACGGCGAGGTTCTCGTGGCGAATGCCATGGCGCGCAGGCTTATATAAGCCAGGCTCGATCGAGGTGATCATGCCGGGCTCGAGCGCTACCAGCATGCCGCCGGAAACGGGCGGACGTACGCTGTGCGGACCCTCGTGCACATTCAGGAAGTAGCCCACGCCGTGGCCGGTGCCGTGGCCGTAGTCCATGCCGGCGGCCCACAGCGGTGCGCGGGCCAGGGCGTCCAGCTGCGGGCCGCTTGCGCCCTTGGGAAAACGGGCGCGGGAGAGGGCGATCATGCCTTTCATCACCAGCGTGGCGTCGCGCCGCTGCTCGGCAGTGGTCGGCCCCAGCGCCAGCACGCGAGTGATGTCGGTGGTGCCGCCCAGATACTGTCCGCCGGAGTCGACCAGCAGCAGGCCATGGCGCTGCAAGGTGTTGTGGGCTTCGGGCGTGGCGCGATAGTGCGGCAGCGCGCCGTTCTCCATATAACCAGCGATGGTGGCGAAACTTTCGCCAACCAATTCGGGCTGGGCGGAGCGCTCGTCGCGCAGCAGGGCGTCCACGTCCAGTTCGG
>CBJMMB010000033.1:0-31548 GCA_966430775.1 uncultured Dyella sp.
CGCTGATTTCGCTCAACATATCAGGCGAAAAACGTGGGGATATTTCAGGGTTCGCCCCCCAACCTACAGCCGTGCGCTACCAGTCCGTTTGGTTCCATCACGCGCCAAGCGATCCAGCGCGTCTATCCCGGTGTCGATATCGCGGCGAAATCGCAGCGCGTCAGGTGAAGTCGGTGGTGGCGGCGCGGTGAGCAGATCAGGCGGAACCCCGTTCACCTCAAACACCTTCCCCCGCGGATCCATATAGATCTCGTTGGAAAGCGAGAACGACCAACCGTTGGGCAATACCTTCTCCAGCCGGTCGGACAAAACGCCACGCGTCGGCTGGCCGATCTGCACCGTTCCAGGCAATGCACGCAAGGCCATGGTGGCGGTTTCGGCAGCGCTCACCGTGAAATCGCTGGTCAGCACCACTAGCGGTACCGACAAACGGTTGCCGCTGGATGGCTGCACCTGCATCACATAGGCGGGGTACGTTTTACCCTTCTCGTAGACGCGCTTGCTCCACACCGACCGTGGCACATTGGTGAAATGCCCGGCAATCGTCAACGCCACTGACTCCTCGCCGCCTCCGTTGTAGCGCAAGTCCACGATCACGCCTTGCACGCCATGCAAGCCTGCGACGACTTCGTTCATGGCGGCATTCACCGAACGCACGCGCGTATCCATGGGAACGTCTTCATTCTCGCCCTTGCCGAAGCGGTCCATGCTGAAAATCGCCACATAGCCATAGGGCGCACCGCCCTTCGTGCCTGAGCGCGGCTTCAACTTTCCGTAATAGATCTGGCCGTTGCCGGTTTCCTTGGCGGCTGCCGTCAGCGGCGTGTCTTTCCCTTGGAGATAGGCCACCAGTTGTTTTTGAAGATAGTGATCGTCCAGCAGCAGCGGGCCATTCGGCCCCGCCTGCGTCACAGGAGGAAATTTCTTGACGTGCGCGACTCGCTTGCCATCCGATAGCCGTACATGGGTATCTTTCAGCCGAGCCAACATGTCCGCGAAGATCGGGAAGGGATCGCCACCCTTGGAAAGCGCGGCAACACGCGCACGATACGTTTCGCGCAAGGCCTGCCAATCCACGCCATGTTCGGCGAAGAAAGCGTAGTGCGTGTCGAACGTATTCCACAGGTAATCAAAATTTCGCAGCGGGTCGCGATCCACCATGCCATTGGCTTCGACACAGGCAACCGGCAGACGATCGAGCCGATCGACCGTCATGCCCGATACGATGAGATGCCAACCCGCGCCGGACGGTGTTCCACCGGATGTCCAGTCACCGTAGTTGCCGCTGAACTGATCCGGCGTCATGCGCGACTGCCGTAAGCACTGCGGGCCGAGTGTTTCGTACAGCGTGACGTTCCCCGGCTCGACCTGGAAAATCGCTCCATAGCCACGGGCTTGCCATATTCCAGGGGGAAGGGTTTGCCCGGCAGGTGCGGCGCTTGCGCTAACGGCAAGCGCCGACGCCAACACAAGCCATGGGCAGGTAAACTTCCGCGGCAGAAGCGTTATCACCAGCACCTCGCGTTGGTCGACAACTAGCGGGACACCTTCGAAGCCCCCGGATTCAAGCAGATTGCGCCGCTGTGCGTAAGTGCCGTTCGCTGGTCGGCCTATCCGGTGCAGCGCGGATAATAATGAGGGGGTTGCAATGGCCGCCGACAGCATGGGGATGTCATCGACACAGTCATACGCCTGCCTCTTGGTTACGAGTGGGTGGAAGACTGTGCGCGGCGTTTCAGCGTGTGCCTCCGGGGTTTTAGCCCTGGCGCATGCTGGATGGCCAGATGGACGCCGAACGACGACCAATCTTTCCCGTATACAACGAGAATCACACATGCCTTCACGCACCTCGCTTCGCTCCCTTACCGTGATGATCACAGCTTGCCTGCTTGCCGGCGCAGCGCCCTTGCACGCAAGCACGCCGTCAACATCCAACAGCGCGAGCGATGCACTGCAATGGCGCGAAGTTGGCCCCTTCCGCGGCGGCTGGGCCACCATGGCCGCGGGCGATTCCACCAAGCCCGATACGTTCTACATCGGCACTGCCGGCGGTGGCGTGTGGAAAACGACGGACGCCGGCCGCACCTGGCAACCAACCTTCGACAGCATGCCGGCCGCATCGATCGGCGCGATCACCATCGCGCCATCCAACCCCAACGTGATCTACGCCGGCTCCGGCCAGGTCGCCGCGCGCTACGACGTGGCTGCCGGCAACGGCATGTATCGCTCCGATGATGCCGGCAAAACCTGGCAGCACATCGGCCTCACCGAGAGCAAGCACATCGGCCGCATCATCGTCGATCCGCATGATGCGAACACGCTGCTGGTCGGCGTGCTCGGCCATTACTTCGGCCCGAACAAGGAACGCGGCGTCTATCGTTCCACCGACGGCGGCAAGACCTGGAAGCAGACCCTGTTCGTCGATGCCGACACCGGCGTGGTGGATATGGCCGCCGATCCATCCGATCCGAACATCGTCTACGCCGCGGCGTGGCAGGTGCGCAATTATCCGTGGCTCTCGTATTTCCAGCCGAATGCGGGGCCGGGCAGCGGCCTGTACAAATCCACCGATGGCGGCGTCACCTGGAAACGCATCAGCGGCAACGGCTGGCCGACCGGTACGCTGGCGCGCATCGGTATTGCCACCACCAGCGGCAATCGCGTGTATGCGGTGGTGCATTCGGCCGATCCGCGTAAGGACAGCGGCTTGTATCGTTCCGATGATGGCGGTGCGACCTGGCAGGCAGTAAGCCACGAATCCTGGTTGCCGAACGATTACTTCAGCCGCATCACGGTCGATCCGCACAATCGCGATCGCATCTATTCCGCCGGACAATCGATCCGCCGTTCCGATGATGGCGGCAAGCATTGGGACATTTTCAAGGGCGCACCGGGCGGCGACGATTACCACTTCCTGTGGATCGATCCGCGCGATTCGCAACGCATGATCGCCGCGAGCGACCAGGGTGCGGTCGTCACCGTCAACGGCGGCAAGAGCTGGAGCAGCTGGTACAACCAGCCGACCGGCCAGTTCTATCACCTAGCCACCGATAATCAGTTCCCGTACTGGATTTATTCCGGCCAACAGGACTCCGGCACCGTGGGCATCGCCAGCCGCAGCGACTACGGTTCCATTTCCTATCGCGACTGGCGCCCGGTCGGTGGCGACGAGCGCGATTACGATCTGCCGTATCCGGACGATCCCAACATCGTGTTCGGTTCCGGCCTCGGCGGACGCGTGTCGCGCTGGGATCGCCGCACCGGCGTCGTGCAGAACGTCACCGCATGGCCGGTCAGCAGCTACGGCCAGCGTCCCACCGATTTCAAATACCACTACACCTGGATCACGCCGATCGCGTTTTCCGCCAAAGCGCCGTATGCGCTTTATCTTGGCGCCCAAGTCTTGTTCCGCAGCACCGACCAGGGCCAGCATTGGGATGTGATAAGCCCCGATCTCAGCGCAAAGAAGCAGGGCGCCACCGAAGGCTGCAACGGCAATCCCACCGCGCAGCAGGCACGCGATTGCGGTTACGGCGTGATCTACAGCATCGCACCTTCGCCCTTCACCAATGACGAAATCTGGATCGGCACCGACGACGGCTCCATCCAGCTCACCCGCGACGGAGGCAAGAACTGGCAGAACATCACCCCGAAGGATCTGCCGAACTGGGGCATCGTCAGCTCGCTCGATCTTTCCACCACGCAGCAGGGCACCGCATACGCGGCGGTCGATAACCACCGCCAGGACGATTTCCGTCCGCATGTGTGGCGCACGCATGACTATGGCAAAACCTGGACGGATATTTCCGCCGGCTTGCCGAGCGATGATTTCGTCAGCGTGGTGCGCACCGACACCAAGCGCGAAGGCCTGCTGTTCGCCGGTACCGATCGCGGCGTCTATGTGTCGTTCGACGATGGCGCGCATTGGCAGTCCCTGCAGCGCAACCTGCCCACCGCATGGGTGCGCGACCTGACCATTCACGGCAACGACCTGGTGGCCGGCACGCAGGGTAGGGCGATCTGGATTCTCGACGACATCACGCCCCTGCGCCAAGCCGACAACGCGCGCAAGACCGTGCTCTACACACCGGCCGATGCCGTACGCGTGCGCGCCAACGAAAACAAGGACACGCCACTGCCGCCCGACGAACCGCTCGGCAAAAATCCGCCAGCCGGCGCCGTCATCGATTATCAATTGGCAGGCACGGCGAAGACCGTCACGCTGGATATCCTCGACAGCGACGGCAAACAGGTCCGCCATTTCTCCAGCGCCGACAAGCCCGAACACCTGCCCGCAGAGCGTTACTTCCAGAAAGGCTGGCTAGGCTCGCCGCAAACCCTGGGCACCAGCGCCGGCGCACACCGCTTCGTCTGGAACCTGCGCTACCCACGTCCCGATGCCTTGCTCTACGGCTACAGCATCGCCGCCACCTGGGATTCCGATACACCGCTTACGCCGGAAGGCCCGCTCGCACTGCCCGGCAAATACCAGGTCGTGCTCACGGTCGACGGCAAGACTTACCGCGCACTATTGAACGTCGTACCCGATCCGCGCGTAACTATCGATCAAAACGCCCTCACCGAAGGCCTCGCCTTCTCCCGCGAAGTCGGCACGGCACTGCAACAAGTTTGGCAAACCCACGGCGAAGTGGACGCCGTACGCAACCAGCTCGACGAAGCCGAGAAAAAACTCGGCGATGACACCAGCCACAAATCCCAACACGACGACATCGAAGCCTTCCGCAAGAAAACCGATCCCCTGGTTTCCGGCGACAGCGAAACGGCCACCAATCTCGAAGCCATGAACGACGCCCTCACCGCCATTGCATCCGATGTGGAAGGCGCCGACCGCGCACCGACCGATGGGCAGCGCCAGGCGTTTGCGGAGTACAAGGCGAATTTGGATAGGGCGGTGGCGCAGTGGCAGTCGATTCGAGGTTCGGATTTGGCTACGTTGAATTCGCATCTGCATGCGGCGGGTGTCAAAGCGATCACGGTGCCGGCGGTGAGTCAGTTACGTGCCGAAGGGGCTGGTGATTCGGATGATGTGCCTTGATGTGTGAGTAAGGACTGCCTCAGCCCTCCCTTTTCGGGTGGAGGGCTGGCGTCAATGTTTCGAATTAAGCGAATGTCCCAATCACCGAACAACGAAAACCAGGCGTAATATGAATCTACCCTCGCTTAGCTGTGCACGCGCTCTTCGAGATGGCGGAATTGACGCGGTTGCTGCATTGAACGAGGCACTCAGAGATGCGCTCATTGATCTTCCGCCAGAGAGTCACAGTGAGGTTAAGCTTGCCATTGGCCGCGCGATGTCTGCCGTCCTCGATGAGACTGTAAATCCTGCTGTGCAGGCATATCCGGAACTCCGTCCCGACGAAGACACATGGATTGCAATTGCAAGAACTCGGGCAGCTGCTCGGGTCGCGTCATGAAAGTTGTGGCTGCTACTCAGTCTTTGTCCAAAAACGGGGTCGGATTGGATGCACTTCCAAAAGAAGCATAGGTTTGAACCTGACTCCGTTCTTGGGAAGTATCGAGAAGTTGCTGGCGCAGGTTGCTGAGGATAAGCACGCGTGCTTCTTCGGCTGGCAATCGCGCCTGGTAATCCATTCGAGTTGAAGCCGCTTTGCGGCTTGGCTCTATTCACGCTTCGGACCTCAGGAGAGAGATATGCCGCAACACGAGAAGATCAACTACGTTGAGTACTCATCACGAGACTTAGGTGCGACGAAGCGCTTTTTTCAAGAAGCATTTGGATGGGTGTTCGAGGACTATGGCCCGGACTACACAGCGTTTTCTGGGCAAGGCCTCGATGGGGGCTTCTTTAAATCTGAATTGGCTGCGCGCACAAGCCAAGGCAGTGCTCTCGTCGTCTTTTACAGTGCGCACTTGGAAGGCACACTTGCCAAGGTCGTCGCTGCAGGCGGTGAGATAATAAAGCCGATTTTTTCCTTTCCTGGTGGCCGGAGGTTTCACTTCATCGAGCCAAGCGGCAATGAGTTTGCGGTTTGGTCGGAGTCTGCAGCTTGACATTCCATTCAAGGCAGACGGCTCCGCGGTCAACCAACTCCAGCGTTTGGTGTTCTGATGATCTCCGGCACAATTTTCGCAGATGACTTCCTCTCAGCTCAGCACCTGCATCGACAGCCGATAGCGCGGCGACAGCTCGCCGTCCTTGCTGCGATCGTGCTCATTGGCTTACTCATCGTCTGGGCAGGTTATTTTTCCCTCGAAATCATAATTTTCGGCGCTGGCACCGGCGGTCTTGTCGGTGAGCTTGTTCTATCTCGGCTTCTGTTACCTCGACGGCATTTGCGGATCTATCACCAGCAGACCTCTCTAAGATCCAATTACACCTATTCGTGGGATGCTGAAAGTATTAGTGTTGTGTGCGATTCGGGCCAAGCTAAGCGGTCGTGGAGCGATTACGTTAAAAGCCGGGAAAATGATCAAATGTTCCTGCTTTATCACTCCGATGTAATGTTTGAGATCTTTCCAAAGTCCTGGTTTCTTAGCCCGGAACAGGTCGAGTCATTTCGACAGCTTGCGTCCCAGGTGGGTGCCTTGCCAAATGGCGGCAGCGTTTCCTAACCGATCATCCGTTTACGCTTTCGACGTCGTCTAACTCAGGCGTTAGGTGCAAAGGAGAGTGACTATGGAGAATGGCCAGAAAAAAGTTATTTCCTGGGGCCGCCCTGGCGCTCTTGTGATGTTCTTAATCTGCATCACGACCATCGGCGTAGCTTCCGCTAGTCATTGGCGGGCGCTAGATGTCGCACTTTCGTTGATATGGCTTGGGTTTCTTGTCATCGGTTCTTTTGTGGTCCTTTGGCGTGCCTGGAGGCATCGCTCAGAGCCAGGGCAGGTCAAACTGGGGCAGCTTGCCGCGCTGCCTGGAAGTTGGCAGCGGTGGGTGCTCGGCGAGAGCAAAGATGATGATTCTCAATAGATAGCGCATGCGCTTTGCACCTACTACCTAAGTAGCGTGCGCACCACGCGTCGTTTAACTCCAGTGTTGAGCGTCTGTCTACGTTAGCGGGAATGCGAATGAAGACCCAAACCAAATCTTCTGCTGAGCTGAAGGTGCATTACTTCGAGCAGCAACGAGATTGGGCTGCCTGGCTAAATGAAAATCACGCCTCGTCGCCTGGGGTATGGCTACAACTTGCAAAGAAGGGCGCTGATGTGGCGTCAGTTTCATACGATGAGGCCGTCGAAATTGCGCTTTGCTTTGGCTGGATAGACGGACAGAAGCGGGCGCATGATGATCAATTCTGGCTTCAGAAATTTACGCGACGCTCGGGCAAGAGCGTTTGGTCGAAGATCAATCGGGACAAGGCGCTTGCGCTAGTCAAGGCAAAGAAAATGAAGCCTGCCGGACTCAAGGAGATTGAGCGCGCGAAGTTCGATGGTCGATGGGATGCTGCGTACGACTCATCCAGCAAGGCGGCTGTGCCAAGCGATTTTCAATCTGCGCTGGACGGTAATGCGCGGGCTAAAGCTTTCTTCGAAACGCTCGATAGCCGGAATCGGTACGCTGTTCTGTATAGGGTACAAACCGCCAAGACTGCCGAAACGCGCGCCAAGCGGATTTCACAGTTCGTGCTTATGCTGGCACGACACGAGAAAATTCATTAGTGACTACTTCTGAGGACATTGACGCTTAATCCCAGCATTAATCCTTACAACAAATCATCGTGATCAGGAGAAGCCAATGAGCTCGGCAGTTCTTGATGATCTAAAGGTCCATGTAAAGCTGAAGCTGTCTGCGCTGTGGGCGTCATTGATGTTCTGCTACATCTATGGGGACTATTTTGGGCTCTATGTGCCTGGCCAGTTGAAAGGAATGTTGGCGGGCCAAGGGCCAATTGGGCCTGTGAGTTAGGGCGCTCTGGTCATTACGTCGATTCTGCTGGCGGTTCCCGGCATCATGGTCTTCCTTTCGCTGGTGCTGCCGCCAAAAGTAAATCGTTGGCTCAATATCGTTCTCGGCGCGTTCTACATAGTTGTCATGCTCCTCACCATGCCGGGGGCTTGGTCGTTCTACATCCTCTTGGGCGTCATCGAGATTGCAATGGGTGCGCTTACGATTTGGTATGCGTGGGGCTGGCCTAGGCAGACGCCGGCCTAACAACTCATTCAAGTGGAAGCGAGGAAGAGACACCTGCTAAGCAGCTCATCCATGCTGCACCGCGTTTCACTGGCCGTTTTACGATAAGCGGCGTAGGTTTGGTTCAGAGGCGTTTGCGTCGTTCTGTCGTTCCAGGCTTTTGGAGGTTATATGAATCACCATCTTTTCACGATTGCCATTTTCATCGTTGCTCTTGTTCTGTATGGCGTAGGCATGACCAGTGGGGCGTCGGTGTGCTTCGCCGTCGGCGCTGTATGCGAGCTCTGGTTCTGGGGTCGTCTATTGCGGCTTCGACGGGCGTCTCGCAACTTGCCCAAGCAGAGGTGCGTATCGCGCGTTGTTTAGTTCAAGTGTCAGCCGGCAGAACAAGTTTGGTTGCTATCGGAAATGCAAATGAACTCCAGCTTCCCCTCCGCCGAAGAATATTCAGCACAAAAGGCTCTCTACGGCAGCTTGACGGTCGTCGATCTAGGCGCTCATCAACGCACCATCAACGAGCCTTACCGAAACGACGTGCTATCGAACATCAACAACGATTGCATGCGAATGTCCGTTTTCGAGGGCGAGTATCGCTGGCACTATCACCCGGATTCGGATGAGCTTTTCCTGGTAGTGGAAGGAAAGCTGCAGATCGATATTGCGGACAGCGGCACCATGGAACTGACGCAGTGGCAGTATGTGGTGGTGCCGGCCGGTACGGTGCATCGGACACGGGCTATCGGGCGCACGGTTAACCTTACTTATGAGAAGCAGGGTGCCGGAACGGTGTTTGTCGACAGGGATGCATAGGAGCAGCGAAATGAGCGGCATTCCAACTGGCACGGAACTGATGCGGCCGTTCATGCCTGCCAAGGACTTTGATGTGTCCAAGCGGTTCTACGAAGCGCTCGGCTTCGAGAAGGTGCTGGATGGTGAGGTGGCCATATTCAATGCGGGTTCTGGAGGTTTCATACTCCAGCGGCATTATCAGGAAGACTGGGCCGGGAATTTCATGATGCAACTTATGGTTGATGATCTTGATGCCTGGTGGGGTCATATTGAATCGCTGGAACTGGCTCGTCATTTCAGTGTGCCGCCGCCGCGTGCTCCTGAGATGCAGCCATGGGGGCTGCGCGTTGCATATGTTATTGATCCATCCGGCGTCCTTTGGCATGTGGCGCAACGACGGAACGGCGTAAAGCAGGATCAGTGAAAATCATTCGGCGCCGGCTCCGAAAACAGCGCCGGCGCTCGCGTCTACCGGCTTTGACCCAGGCGAGAGGCCCAGACTATGCGAACACCGCGCATCCTGATCTCGGTTTTCGGCATCGCATTCTTCGCCGAGGGTTTGGTGGGTGTCATTGCTCCTCACCAGTTCAGGGCCTTGGTCATCTGGCTGCAGACGCCGCCCCTTTGGCCAACCAGTGTTGCCTTGCGTGCGCTTATCGGGGTTCTGCTGTTGTTCGCTCCAGGTACCGTTCGCTTCCCGGCGGCCATCCGCGTGGTAGGCATCATTACTTTGGTTGGCGCCATCGTTGGGGGCTTCGCTACCCATGTGCAGCAGCTTGGCGAAAGTCCATGGTGGCGGCTGCCGGCTGCGTTGCTAATGATCGCAGGTGGCGTTCTGGCGTTGGCGTCTCGAAACAAGCCTTAGATGGTTTTCTTGCGGGTGCACGCAACCTTCCGCTTTCACCGGCCCACGGTGAATGCTTGGATTGCCGAATCATTATTTGATGGCTACATCTGCGCCGACAAACGGGCGAACTTATCCAAGTGATGCGCGAGGAATAACGCGCCGCATGATATCGCCGTGGGTGGGGAGGGTTTTTAGATCGTAAGCTGCCTGCATGGCCAGCCAACTGGCAGCGTCGCCGCCAAAATAGCGAGCGAGCCGCTCAGCAGTATCGGCGGTAATGGCCCGACGCTCTTTAACGATTTCATGGATGCGTGTGGCGGGTACGCCCAGGGCCATGGCAAGGGCGTTGACGCTCATGTCGAGGGGAGCAAGAAAATCCTCTCGCAGGATTTCACCAGGGTGTACGGGACGCATGCGGTTAGTGGGTTTGGTCATGGTGGCAACTCCTAATTCAATGGTAGTCCACGATTTCGACATTGACTGGGCCGGCCTTTGTCCATACGAAACACACGCGAAATTGACCATTGATGCGGATGCTGTACTGGCCTTTGCGATTTCCCTTGAGCGCTTCGAGCATATTGCCGGGCGGGGAACGTAGGAAGTCCAGCGTCAACGCAGCATCCAACTGCGTAAGTTTGCGAATGGCGGCATCTTCGAATGCACGAAACTTGCGCGGATGTGCGCCTTCAAACAACGCCTGGGTATGTTTGCAGTTGAATGACTGGATAGCCATGACTGGCAATGGTATTACGTTGAACGTAATACGTCAAAGAGGGCGCCGGCGCCATCCTCCACCAAACGCAACCTTCCACCGCCAATCTGTGACATACCCCACTGCGCCGCGGGGTGGCCATGCCGCTCCGCGGCAAAATTCCAAAACTGTAATCATCGATTGCATGCTTTTGCGCTAGAGTCGGCTGCATCGCCGATGCGATGGGTTTGCTTGTGCCAAGTCAACAGGGGAGTGGAACATGACGGTGGTGTCTGAAGCTGCAGGGGCGGCGTCGAGTGGAGCGGCGTCGGGTTGGTTGGCGAGGGAACGCACGATCGCGGGGCCGCGTTTCAATCGCTGGCTAGTACCGCCCGCGGCCTTGGCCATCCATCTATGTATCGGCATGGCGTACGGTTTTTCGGTGTTCTGGTTGCCGATGAGCAAGCTGGTGCCGGGGGCGGCCAGTTGCGGGAACATCGGGTTCTTTGCGCAGCTGTTTGCAGGATCGTGCAATTGGACCGTGCCCGAAGTGACGCATATCTTTGAAACTTTTATCGCCATGCTGGGTATTTCCGCGGCGATCTGGGGCGGCTGGCTGGAGCATGCCGGACCACGCAAGGCAGGTTTCATTTCTGCGTTGTGCTGGGGCGGCGGGCTGGTGCTCGGCGGCCTAGGCGTATCGATGCATCAGCTGTGGCTGGTGTTTCTTGGTTGCGGTGTGCTGGGCGGTATCGGCCTGGGCTTGGGTTACATCGCGCCGGTGTCGACACTCATCAAGTGGTTCCCGGATCGCCGCGGCTTGGCGACGGGTTTCGCGATCATGGGTTTCGGCGGCGGCGCCATGATCGGTGCGCCGATCGCGGTGGCCTTGATGGCGCGCTTCACGCACGGCGACGTGCCGGGCGTAGCCAGCACTTTGATGGTGCTGGGCGTGATCTACTTCATCGCCATGTCGGCGGGTGCGTTCGGTTTCCGCGTGCCGCCGAGCGGATGGAAGCCGGCTGGCTGGACTGCGCCGGCGGCGTCGAACAGCTTGATCACCACCAAGCACGTGCATGTGAACGTCGCATGGAAAACACCGCAGTTCTGGATGCTGTGGATCGTCTTGTGCATGAATGTAACCGCCGGCATCGGCGTATTGGCGATGGCCAGCCCGATGTTCCAGGACGTGTTCGGCGGACGCTTGCTGGGCCTGGATGCGGGTATCACGCTCACCACCGTGCAGAAGGCGCAGATCGCCGCCGCGGCGGCGGGCCTGGTGGGGCTGATCAGTTTGTTCAACAGCCTGGGTCGTATTCTCTGGGCATCGGCTTCTGACTTTATCGGCCGCAAGAATACGTACGTGGTGTTCTTCCTGCTCGGCATCGTGCTGTATTGCAGTCTGCCGACGCTGGGGCATATGGGGCTGGCCGGCGTATTCGTGATCGCCGTGTGCGTGATCATGTCGATGTACGGCGGCGGCTTCTCCACCGTGCCGGCTTACCTGGCGGACATTTTCGGTACACAAATGGTGGGCGCCATTCACGGCCGGCTGCTGACGGCGTGGTCGGTGGCGGGCGTGGCCGGGCCGTTCCTGATTGCCGCGATACGCGAGGCGCAATTGAACGCCGGCGTCGCCAAGAACCTGGTATACGACCGTACGCTCTACATTCTCGCCGGCTTGCTGCTGGTTGGCCTTATCGCCAATTTAATGGTCAGGCCGGTCAAGGAAGCGCACCATATGACCGACGAGGAGCTCGCACGCGAACGCTCGCTGCAGCATGAAGCGCCGCATGTGGTGGCCAATGCCGATCAGGCGGCGCGCGGCGGGTTCGGCATCGTTGGCGTGATCGCCTGGGCCCTGGTTGGCGTGCCGTTCTTGATTGGTGTGTGGATTGCGCTTAGCAAGGCTGCCGCGCTGTTTTGAGGACTTCGGATTGGCCCTGACACTCAGCCATGCGCAATCTGCTCCCTCCCCTACGTGCAGTAGGGGAGGGTTGGGGTGGGGTGAAGCAACCTTGCGATGAATTCACACTTGCATCGCAAGCTCGTACAACCCCACCCTAACCCTCCCCTGCCAAGCAGGGGAGGGAACGATCATCCGGTGAGGACTTAATCTGTTATGAAACCCGCCAAAAACGTCGCATCGCTGCCGCCGATCGATGACAAGACTCGCGCTGCCGTGCTCGACGTCACTACCCGGCTGAAGGATCAACCCGGCGCATTGCTGCCCGTGCTGCATGGCGTGCAGGCGGCCTTGGGTTACGTGCCCGAAGAAGCCATCCCTTTGATCGCGCGCGAAATGAACCTGTCGCGCGCGGACGTGCACGGCGTAGTCACGTTCTACCATTTCTTCCGCAGCCGTCCCGCCGGCAAGCGCACCATCTATCTGTGCCGCGCGGAGTCGTGCCAGGCGATGGGGGCGGCGAAATTGGAGCAACATATAAAGCAACGGCTGGGCGTGGATTTTCACGAAACCACCACGGACGGCGCCTGGACCCTGGAGCCCGTCTATTGCCTGGGCAATTGCGCGTGCTCGCCGGCCATGATGGTCGATGATGAATTGAAAGGCCGCGTGACGCCGGAAGGTTTCGATGCGTGGCTGTTGTCGGAGGCGAAATGAGCATTACCGTTTACGTGCCGCGCGACGCCAGCGCGCTTTCGCTGGGTGCGGATGCCGTCGCCAAGGCGATCGAGGCCGAAGCGGCGTGCCGCAACCTCGACGTGCGCATCGTGCGCAACGGTTCGCGTGGCGTGTACTGGCTGGAACCGATGGTGGAAGTGGAAACGTCGGCCGGCCGCGTTGCCTACGGTCCGGTGCAGCCGACCGATGTCATGGGCCTGTTCGATGCCGACTTTCTGCATGGCGGCGTGGATGTACTCAATCTTGGATTGACCGACGAGATCCCCTGGCTGAAAAGCCAGCAGCGGCTCACCTTTGCACGCGTGGGCATCGTCGATCCGCGTGACCTTGATGATTATCTTGCGCACGACGGTTATCGCGGCCTTGCCGCGGCATTGAAGATGGAACCGGCCGCCATCGTGCAGGCGGTCACCGATTCGGGCTTGCGTGGCCGCGGCGGCGCGGCGTTTCCGGCCGGCATCAAGTGGAAAACCTGCATGGATGCCGCGGCCGATCAGAAATACATCGTCTGCAATGCGGACGAAGGCGATTCGGGCACGTTCTCCGATCGCATGATCATGGAAGGCGATCCGTTCGTGCTGATCGAAGGCATGACCATCGCCGGCCTGGCGGTGGGCGCCACGCGCGGCTACATCTATCTGCGCATCGAATACCCGCATGCGCAGCGCGCACTGGAAGCGGCGATCGAAGCGGCCACGGCGCGCGGCTATCTCGGCGACAACGTCTGCGGCAGCGGCAAGACCTTCCATCTGGAAGTGCGCATGGCCGCGGGCGCGTATATCTGCGGCGAGGAAACCTCGCTGCTGGAAAGCCTGGAAGGCAAGCGCGGGCAAGTGCGTTTCAAGCCGCCGCTGCCGGCCATCCAGGGCTTGTTCGGCAAGCCTACGGTGATCAACAACGTGATCACGCTGGCGACGGTGCCGATCATTCTGGATCGCGGCGCGGCGTTTTATCGCGACTATGGCATGGGCCGATCGCGCGGCACCTTGCCGTTGCAACTGGCCGGCAACGTGAAGCGGCCGGGCCTGGTGGAGCGCGCGTTCGGCCTCACGCTGCGCGAACTGATCGAGGAATACGGCGGCGGTACCGCCAGCGGGCGTCCGGTGCGCGCGGTGCAGGTGGGCGGCCCGTTGGGTGCTTATATTCCGGCATCGCAACTGGATACGGCGATCGACTACGAAGCGTTCGCCGCGGTCGGCGGCATGGTCGGGCACGGCGGCGTAGTGGTGTTCGATGACACGGTGGACATGGCTGCGCAGGCGCGCTTTGCGATGGAATTTTGCGCGATCGAATCCTGTGGCAAGTGCACGCCGTGCCGTATCGGTTCCACGCGCGGGGTGGAAGTGATCGATCGTATCGTCGCCGGTGATGCGGCGGAGAAGGCGCGCAATGAAGCGGTGTTGCGTGACTTGTGCCAGACCATGGTCGCCGGTTCGCTGTGCGCGTTGGGTGGCATGGCGCCGTTTCCGGTGTTGAGTGCGTTGGAACATTTTCATGAGGATTTTGAGAGTGCGAAGCAGAAGGCTCTCCCGTAGCCAAGCGAGGCGGGGCGACTTGTTTGCGATAGCCTCGCTTCTTGCCTCACGTCATTCCGGCGAAGGCCGGAATCCATCGCCAGTGCGAAGCGTGGATTCCGGCCTTCGCCGGAATGACGGTAAGGCACTACACGACGGCTTGGCGAAGTGGTAGCGGTCAGGTAAATAAGGTCCGCGTTTCACACAAGCGCGGTGATGGGTTTAGGAGGTAGTCCACATGCTGTCCATCGTCGAAATCGACCGCGGTACGCCCGCCGTCAAAACGGACAAGCAGGTCACGCTGGAAATCGATGGCCGCAGCATCCGCGTGGCGGAAGGCATCTCGGTGATGCGCGCCGCCTCGCAAGCCGGCATCAATATTCCCAAGCTATGCGCCACCGACATGCTGGAGGCGTTCGGTTCCTGCCGCCTGTGCCTGGTGGAGATCGAAGGGCGCAAGGGCTATCCGGCCTCGTGCACCACGCCGGTGACGGAAGGCATGAAGGTCAGCACGCAGACGCAGAAACTGGCGGAGATCCGCCGCGGCGTGATGGAGCTGTATATCTCCGATCACCCGCTGGATTGCCTGACCTGTCCGGCCAACGGCCATTGCGAGCTGCAGGATATGGCCGGCGTCGTGGGTTTACGCGAAGTGCGTTATGGCTACGACGGCGCCAATCACGTCTTTGCGAAAGCAAAGACTGGTGAAGTCAATCCGCACTTCGTACCGAAGGACGAATCCAACCCGTACTTCACCTTCGACCCCTCCAAATGCATCGTCTGCTCGCGCTGCGTGCGTGCCTGCGATGAAGTGCAGGGCACGTTCGCGCTCACCATCCAGGGGCGCGGCTTCGACTCGAAGGTGTCGGCCAGCCAGAACAATGTGTTCCTCGATTCCGAATGCGTCTCCTGCGGCGCCTGCGTACAGGCCTGCCCCACAGCGACGCTATCGGAAAACACGTTGATCGAGCGCGGCCAGGCCGAGCACAGCGTGGTGACCACCTGCGCTTATTGCGGTGTCGGCTGCAGCTTCCGCGCGGAAATGAAGGGCGAGGAAATCGTGCGCATGGTGCCGAACAAGGACGGCCATGCGAACCACGGTCATTCCTGCGTGAAGGGACGTTTTGCGATCGGCTATGCCACGCATCCGGACCGCATCCACACGCCGATGATCCGCCGCAAGATCACCGATCCGTGGCGCATCGTGAGCTGGGAAGAGGCCATCGCTCACGTCGCCAGCGAGTTCAAGCGGCTGCAAGCCACGCATGGCAAGTTCTCCGTTGGCGGTATTACCTCCTCGCGCTGCACGAACGAAGAAACCTATCTGGTGCAGAAACTGGTGCGCGCCGGCTTCGGCAACAACAACGTGGATACCTGCGCGCGCGTCTGCCATTCGCCGACCGGCTATGGCCTGAAGGCGACCCTGGGCGAATCGGCCGGCACGCAGGATTTCGATTCCATCGCCTGCACCGATGTGGTGCTGGTGATCGGCGCCAACCCCACCGATGCGCATCCGGTGTTCGGCTCGCAGATGAAGCAGCGCCTGCGCGCGGGCGCCAAGCTGATCGTGGTCGACCCGCGTCGTATCGACCTGGTGCGCACGCCGCATATCAAGGCGGACTACCACCTCAAGCTCAAGCCCGGCACCAACGTCGCCGTGCTCAACGCGCTCGCCTACGTGATCGTCACCGAAGGGCTGGTCGACGAAGCGTTCGTCGCCGCACGCTGCGAGCGCGAGGCGTTCGACAAGTGGCGTACGTTCGTCGCGCTGGAAAAGCACAGCCCCGAAGCGATGGAAGCCGAAACCGGCGTGCCCGCTGCATTGATTCGCGGCGCAGCGCGCCTGTACGCCACCGGCGGCAACGCGGCCATCTATTACGGCCTGGGCGTGACCGAACACTCGCAGGGTTCCACCGCGGTGATGGCCATCGCCAACCTCGCCATGGCCACTGGCAATATCGGCCGCGAAGGCGTGGGCGTGAATCCGTTGCGTGGGCAGAACAACGTGCAGGGTTCGTGCGACATGGGCTCGTTCCCGCACGAATTCCCCGGTTATCGCCACGTGGGCGACGCAACGGTGCGCGCTTCGTTCGAAGCGGCATGGGGCGTGCATCTGCATGACGAACCGGGCCTGCGCATTCCCAACATGTTCGAGGCGGCCATCGACGGCAGCTTCAAGGGCCTGTACATCGAAGGCGAGGACATCGCGCAATCCGATCCGAACACGCAGCACGTCACCGCGGCGCTGGAAGCGATGGAATGCGTGGTGGTGCAGGACCTGTTCCTCAATGAAACGGCGAAGTTCGCGCACGTTTTTTTGCCGGGCAGCTCGTTCCTGGAAAAGGACGGCACCTTCACCAACGCCGAGCGCCGCGTGTCGCGCGTGCGCAAGGTGATGGAACCGAAGAGCGGCTATGCGGATTGGGAAATCACCCAGCTGCTGGCCAACGCCATGGGTTATGCGATGAACTACACGCATCCGTCCGAAATCATGGATGAGATCGCGCGGCTCACGCCCACCTTCCATGGCGTGAGCTTCGAGAAGATCGACCAGCTCGGTTCGATCCAGTGGCCGTGCAACGAGGAGCATCCGCAAGGCACGCCGGTGATGCACGTGGACGAGTTCGTGCGCGGCAAGGGCCGCTTCATGCTGACCGAATACGTGCCAACTTCGGAAAAGGTCAATGCGGCCTATCCGCTGATCCTCACCACCGGCCGCATTCTCAGCCAGTACAACGTGGGCGCGCAGACACGCCGCACGCCCAACGTGGCGTGGCACGACGAGGATCGATTGGAAATCCATCCGCACGATGCGGAAGAACGTGGCATCGCCGAAGGCGATTGGGTCGGCATCGAAAGCCGCGCTGGCCAGACCGTGTTGCGTGCGCGCATTTCCGAGCGCATGCAGCCGGGCGTGGTCTACACCACGTTCCATTTCCCGGGCTCCGGCGCCAACGTCATCACTACCGAAAATTCGGACTGGGCAACCAATTGCCCCGAGTACAAGGTGACCGCGGTGCAGGTGACGCGCGTGAACCAGCCATCCGAATGGCAGAAGCGCTACGAAGCGTTTTCCCAGACGCAGCAGGCATTGCTGGATGCAGCCGAAACATCCTGATCGAGGCCGTGGCTACGTGACTCGCCGCGTCGATCGCTATCGGCACGGCGAGCACGAACGCACCAGCGACGCCATCACCGAAGAAGTGCCGGTGGCGATGGTCTACAACGACATCCCCTTCGCCGTAATGATGGTGACGCCGCTGGACCTGGAGGATTTCGCCCTGGGCTTTTCGCTCAGCGAAGGCCTGGTGGCCAAGCCGGAAGACTTGCAATCGATCGAGGTGCGCGCGCGCCTGGAAGGTGTCGAACTGGCCATGCGCGTAGCGTCCGATACGGTGGAACAACGCGCCGGCAAGGGCGGCGAACGCCTGCTGCCCGGCCGCAGCGGTTGCGGATTGTGCGGCGCGCGCATGTTGGAAGATGCGGTGCGCCATCCTGCGCCGGTCGGCGAAGGGCCGCGCATCGAAGCGGCGGCGCTGGAGCGCGCGCTCGAGACGCTGCAAGCTGCGCAGCCGGTAAACAGCGCAACGGGTGCGGTGCATGCGGCAGCGTGGGTGGATATGCAAGGCGCCATCATGCTGGTGCGCGAGGACGTCGGTCGACACAACGCGCTCGATAAACTGATCGGCGCGATGGCCAAGGCGCGCATCGACGTGCAGCATGGCTTTCTGCTCGTCACCAGCCGCGCCAGCTATGAAATGATCGCCAAGGCGGCCAGCGCCGGCATCAGCGTGATGGCGGCGATTTCCGCACCCACCGCGCTGGCGATTCACCTGGCCGAAAGCACGCATATGACCCTGGTCGGTTTTGCGCGACCGGGCAGTTACGTCGTCTACACTCATCCGCAGCGTTTGCTGCACGCTGCAGGGGCCACTGTATGAACATCGAACGCCTGGTTGCGATGGCCAACGACATCAGCCGTTACTTCGAATCGGATCCGGATCAGGCCGCGGGTGCGGCGGGTGTGGCCGATCATCTGAAACGGTTCTGGGAGCCGGGCATGCGCAAGCAGATGGCGGCGCATCTGGCCGCAGGCGGCGAAGGTTTGGAGCCGCTGGCGAGGAAGGGCGTCGAGCGCTTGGTGGAGATGGATAGCAAGCTGCATGCATGACACGTAGGTTGGGGTGCAAACCCCAACATTGTCATTTACACATAGATGGCAATGTTGGCGTTCTCACCCTGAGATACCCCAGGTTTTCGCTCTATACACTGAGCAAAATCAGCAGGCTCTCCGTTCTGCACTAATCTTCCCTATTACCTCACCGTCATTCCGGCGAAGGCCGGAATCTATCGCCAACACGAAGCATGGATTGACCAGCTTCGCTGTTGTAAAGCGCCTCGGCCTTCGCCGGAATGACGATGTGGCTTTTCTTAGCAATGCGTCAGCATGAAGCTCTTCGTTTTTGCTGAGGAAAAGCACGGAAAAAATGTGGGGATATTTCAGGGATTACACCCCACCCGACAAAAAGCGCCGCCAGCATGCACGCATACCAGCGGCGGTAACGCGACAGGCAACCCTCAAGGCAGGTTGCTTGTCGGCCGGGGAGCATCAGAAGTTGGCGCGGAAGACCAGCTCATAGCGGCGGTCGGTCATGAACAGCGCGCGCGTGTACAGGCGCCAGTCCGTGAAGCCGTTGATGTACGTGGTGGGACCCATCAGCACTTTCTGTTCGGTGTTGGTGAGGTTGTTCATCTGCAGGCCCACCTGCATGCTCTTGTTGAGGTGATAGAAGATCGACGCGTCGAGCTGCCCCGAAGCGCCGTTCCACATCGGCAGATAAGTGTCGCCCGAATCGACCGGCGTGATCAGATAGCGGCTGCGCCACGACCAGGCCAGGCGCGCCGACCAGTCGCCGTGTTCGTACATGCCGGTGATGTTGTAGTTGTGCGGTGACAGGCCCTGCATGGGCAGGCCCGGATTGGTGACCACGTCGCTCGACGGGCATGACCCATTGCCATGGTTCGGATCGCATGAGGTCGTGCCATGGACCTTGCTGCTCTGAAGGAAGGTGTAGTTGGCCTGCACGCCCAGGCCCTTCAACGCACCCGGCAGGAAATCGAAGAATTGCGAGTAGCCCAGTTCGGCCCCTTTGACCGTGCCGCTGCCCGCGTTGGTGGGGCCGCTCACCGCCACCGGTACGCCATCGATGATCTGCGTGTGCACTTCGGTGGTGACGTAGTTGGAGATGTTCTTCTTGAACAGCGTGGTGTACAGCTCGCCAGTGGGTGCGAAGTACCACTCCAGCGCGGCGTCGAACTGGTTGGCTTCCATCGGCTTCAAGGTGGGATTGCCGCCGGTGGAGGCATTGAATCCGGCAAACCTTGCCTGCTGGCCGGCACCGCCTGCGGTCCACGATGTACCGATCACCATGTACGAATTGAGCTGGCTGATGGTCGGGCGGGTGATGGCCTTGGACGCGGCCAGGCGCAGTTGCAGGTCGTCGGTCAGCTTGAAGCGCAGGTTAAGGCTGGGCAGCAGGTTGTGATAGCTGTACGCGCCATTGATCGGCGTGGTGGCACCGTTGAACAGCGCCATCTGTGCTGGCGTGATGCCCTCGGCATTCTGGATGGTGCTCGACGATGGATAGGTGACCGAGCCGTTCGCATTCAAGCTGGTGCGTACGAAGCGCAGGCCGATGTTGCCGTCGAAGGGAATGCCCAGCGCCGTGTCGTTGCCGAAATACAGTGTGGCGTAGGCAGCCTGTGTCGATTCGTGCATGTAGTCGGCGCTCATGCCCGCACCGGGATTGCATACGTTGCCTTGGGCTGTGCTGAAAAATTGCGGACACCAGCCGCCGGCCCCACCGGACATTTCAAGCGCGCGCAGCGCCGAAATCGCACCGTAGTAATTGCCCACCAGCGCCATGGTGGGAAACACCAGCGTGCTCGGCAAGCGGGTCTGGCCGCGGAAAAAATGGCTGAAAGTGAACTGCTGATTCATCCACGCCGGTATGGTGTTGGCCCAATCCAGTGAGGAAGGGCCGGTGTAGCCGCTTTGCCAGACCTGGCTGATCGGACCCCAGTTGTAGCTGCTGCTGTTGTTGCTGCTGTAGGTGTCGTGGCTGGTGACACGCACGCCCACGCGGAAGTACTGCAGCCAGTTGCTGTCCTGGAAGTTGTATTCCAGATCGGTGCGCGCGGCGCGCAGCATGGCGTAGTCGTATTCGAGATGGTCCAGCGCGGCGCCGAGATAGTAATTGGCGTAGTTGGTCAGGCTGTTGGGATTGGTGGTGTTCGAGGGAATGTACTTGTATGTAGTGTTGTTCAGCACGGTGAGGCTGGGCGTGCCGCTGCCCATGTTCACTTCCGAAGGCGGCATATAGAACTGGTTGTACACCGTGAAGTCCAGGGTGTTGGCGGTGGATTTGACCAGCTGTATGCCGCCCGACCAGATCATGTTCTCGCTGATGTTGTATTTGAACGTGTTGCTCCAGTCGGTGGTGCGAACGAACTGGGTCTGCTGACGGGTAAGGGCGTAGTAATTGGGTCCGCCGATCGGCGGATAACCCGTATTCAACGTCGCCTTGGCCGGGCCGGTACCGCCGCCCTGCCACGAAGCGGACACCATGTCGCCGTCTGCGTAGACGCCGTTGTCGTAACTGAAGGACGTTCCCGGCACCGGGATCATGTTGTAGTAGTTGCCCTCGTTGGCCTGCACCTCATGCTCCTGCCATTGCAGGCTGTAGTTCGAACGGAAGAAGCGCGAATCGAACTCAAAGTTGTCGGTGGGCCGCCACTGGAAGGCGCCGTAGATGCCGGTGCGCCTGCGCTGCAGGTCCATCTGGTAATAGTTGATGTCGCCGGGAATGGCCACGTTACCCGCGGAAGTGGTGGGTTCGCACGGGCAGTTGCCGAGATTGTTCTGGGGTTCGAGCAGGTAGGGATTGATCTGGATGCCATCCGTGCGCGAGGCCAGTTCGGAGAAAGACACGTCGAACAGCAGGCCGAATTCGCCAAGGTGCTCGGTCTTCCAGCGATTGCTGTACAGGAACGATGCGGACGGTTTGCTCCGCTTCGACATGTCGCCTTTATTGATGCCGGTGGAGAAGGCGGCCACCTGGCCCGGCGCATCGAACGGCATGCGCGTGCGCAGATCCACCGTGCCGCCGATGCCGCCTTCGATCAATTCCGCGGACGGGTTCTTGTACACGTCCACGCCTTGCATCAGTTCCGCCGGCACGTCTTCGAAGCTCAGCGCGCGGCCATTGTTGGCCGAAAAGCTTTCAGCGCCGTTGAGCAGGCTGGCCACGTAGGGCAGGCCGCGAATCAGCACGCCGCTGCCTTCGGCGGAGGGATGGTCGGGGTCGTCATCGGCCAGATAGTGGTCCACCGTTACGCCGCTGATGCGCTGCAGGGTTTCGGTGACGCTGCGGTCGGGCAGGGCGTTGATGTCGGTAGCGGTCACCGAATCGACGATCTGGTTGGCGTTCTGTTTCAGCGACTGCGAGGATTCCAGGCTGGCGCGGATACCGGTGACCGAGATGCCGGCAAGGTTCTGGATATCCTTCTGTTGCTCGGCCTTGCTCTTCTTGGCGGGATCGGCCTTTGCATCGGCCGTAGCCGGCTTGGGTATATCAGCGGTCGGGCCGCTGTTTTGTGCCAAGGCCATCGCTGGTGCATCCAGCAGCGCTAAGCCTAAGGCGATGGCTGCCGCCAGCCGGCAACCGGTGGCAGATGGACGCGCGCCATGCTGCAACCTCGCTATTTGCCCCTTGCTCTTCATGCCTGGTTACTCCCCTCGGTCGGTGATGCACGGCCGTTACTGGCGCAGGCCAGTCGGCTTGTCTGTGGTTCATCGTCACGCCGGAATCAGCCCGTAAAGCATTCGGCAAGGCGCCTCCCCCGGCGCCCCCGTCCTGGGCATGGGCGTAGTGGATATGACGGGTTATGCAGGCACAATTACGAAACAGCCGATGGACGCTAATGATTTTTCGTTTGCATTCGCCGCATGGAGTTAGCGCTACCAAATGCATGATTTAAGGGGTGAAATGTTTGACGCGATGCAAAATTGTTGTGCAAGGAAGGCATGGCAATGCCGCGACAAGGTGTATGACTGGTCGGCGGTAAACCAAGCAAGACAACAGGGGGCTATAGCTGCGAAGGAAATTCTTGCGTGCGCAAATTCGTAAAGTCGCTTTACGCTTTGCTTGGGATCTTCGTGTGTAGATTTATGAGCGTGTCATGGTAGCGTTAACAAGACCGCTGCTTCAGCGCGAAACGCTGGGTGCTTGCCGTGATCGACCCCCTCCCCTGCGCCAGTAGCGGAGGGCTGGGGTGGGGTTGCTCGTGCTTTAGCGCGCAGCCGTAGGTTGGGGTGCAAACCCTGATATATCCCCACGTTTTTGCTTTGCGCTCCTTACTCTGCAAAAGCGAAAACGTTCGTGCTGGCGACCCGCTAAAAAAGCCAAAAAGTCATTCCGGCGAAGGCCGGAATCCATGCTTCGTGCTGGCGATGGATTCCGGCCTTCGCCGGAATGACGGTGAGGCAATATGAGCGATTGCGCACAGGAATGGCTAGCTTGCTGATTTCGCTCAACATATCGGGCGAAAAACGTGGGGATGTTTCAGGGTGCAAACCCCAACATTGTCATGCACGCATACATCGCGGCGTTGGGGTTCGCACCCCAACCTACGAATGCCGCTTCCACCACCGAATCGCTTCGGTCGGCAGCTGCACCGCCACCGATTCGGGAATGGCCTGGCCGACAGGCACCGACACCCACAACCGCCCCTGGCCGCATCGCACACCCAACTGCACCGTGCGTCCGATCACGTGCCGCACTTCGATCGACACCGGCACCGCATTCGGCACTTCATCGCGTGCATCCAGCAGGCGAATCGCTGCCGGATCGATGGTCCAATCGGCCTCTCCCTCAAAGGCATCGCTGTGGACGGGCAGCGCAATGGCGCCGTCCTGCCATATCAATCGCTGCGCTTCGATCCGCCCGCGGTGCACATTGCGATGCCCAAGCAGGCGCGCGGCCGAACCGTCGATGGGGTTCATGTTGACCTCGGCAGGCGAGCCGATCTGGATGATGCGCCGCTCATGCATCAGCACCAATCGATCTGCCACCGCGGCCAGATGCGGATCGTGGCTGACGGCCAGCGCGGGTATGCCGAATTCATGCACCTCGCCGATCAATTCCGCGATCACGTCATCACGTGTGACCGGATCGAGCGCCGAGGTGGGTTCGTCCAGCAACAACAATTGCGGCCGGCGTGCCAGGGCGCGCGCCAGGGCCACGCGCTGCTGTTGCCCGCCCGATAGTGTCGCCGGATAGCGCTCGGCGAATTCCAGCATATGCACGCGTTCCAGCAGGTGCATCGCCTGCGCACGCCGCTGCGGGCCGCGCAATGCAAACGCCACGTTCTGCCACGCAGTGAGGTGTGGAAACAACGCATAGCCCTGCGGCAGGTAACCCACGGCGCGGTGTTGCGCGGCCATGCCGTCGAACGGTTCGCCGCGTGCCGGCGTGAGTCCGGCAATGGCACGCAACAGCAGCGACTTGCCTTCACCGCTGGCGCCGAGCAATACGGTGAAGCCCTCGACATCGAAGGCCGCATGCAGGGCGATCGGTTGGTCGATGCGGTAATCGATGCGCATCAGATCAAACGCCTGCCACGAGCGGCCAGGCCAAGCACCAGCGGCAGCGGCATGGCGATCAGGAAAAACGCCCACAGCAAGGGATACACCGCACTCAGGCCGGCGTTCTGCAAGTTCACCCACAGCTTCACCGGAATGCCTTGCGGGTAATACGCCACGATCAGCACGGCGCCGAATTCACCCAGCGCGCGCACCCAGGCCAGCGCAACGGCGGCCGCCAATCCCAGTCGCGCCAGCGGCAGGCTGACCCGCACGAAGCTGCGCCAGGGCGAGTGACCGAGCGTGAGTGCGATCTGTTCTAGCTCACGCGGCACACTTTCGAATGCCGCACGCGCGGCGATCACGTAATAGGGCAGCGCGCTGTAGAACTGCGCCATCACGAACGCCGGGCCGGAATTGGTCAGCACTAGGCCGGCACGCTCCAGCAAGCTGCCTGCAGCGCCGTAAGGACCGTACATTGACGCCAGCAACAAGCCCATCGCCAGCGGCGGCGTAAGCAGGGCGAGCAGCAGCAAGGCATCGATCAGCCACAGGCCGCGCACGCGATGGCGCGCCAGCCACCACGCCAGCGGCGTGCCCAGCGCGATGATCAGGATCAAGGCGAGCACGCTGTAGCAAAGCGAGACGACGATGGCGTGGCCATCACCTTCCGCGAAGCCGAAACTGCGCCATGAGGTCGCGAAGGCGAGGCCGATAAACGGCGTGGCGAGCAGCAGCAGCGTCAGCAGGCTGGCGAGGGCAGGGAGCGGCGGCTTGAAAGCAGTGCGGGTCATGTCCGCCTTTGCAGGGGGCTATCGTAGTTTGGGTTAGCGCAGCGTAACCCAACGAATCTCGACCGCCATTGTTGGGTTACGCTGCGCTAACCCAACCTACGGGACCATCCTGTCTTACAACCCACTTCCGCGCGGCGCGTTGTAACCATGTTCGTGAAACAATGCCTGCCCCTCGGCACTGCGCAGGAAGCTCACGAATTCACGCGCTAGCTCCGGCTGTTTCGCATCGCTCAGCACGCCGGCATAGAACACCAGCGGCTGCACGCGCAGTATCTTGCCGTCGGGCAGGGCGACGGATGCGCGGTCGTACCAGGGCTTCTGCAGGTCCGGGCTGCCGAGGTTGATTTCATCCGGCAACGCAATCGTCGGCAGATGATGCGATTGCGCCGCGCTAGCGTAGCCGATGGCCGCATCGATCTGGCCGGCTTCCAGCCGCGACATCAACGATGGCTCGGTAAACATCTGTGATGGGTTCTGCGGTGCGCCGGCGATCGTCGTAAGCAGCTCCGGTTGATGGCAGAACTCCGCGGCCAGTTGCAGGGTCAGCAATACGTTGGCGCCCTGCGGATCGATGGCCGGATCGGTGCGGCCAAGGCGCACGCCTTGCTGACTCAACACTTCGTACCACTTTCGCTCCCCGCGCGACGCGGCGGCGAAATCCGCGGCGAAGCGGCTATGCGGGCTGTACACCACCACCATCTGCGTGCTGGCGACCGGCACCGCCTTGGCGACCAGGCCGGCCTGCTTGAGCAATAGCATGGGCCCGGGCGTGATGGTGACGAAGACATCCGCCTGCAGTTGATGCGCGGCGAGCAATCGCGCCAGCGCATAGGAGCCCTGGCCGATGCCCTGGTAGGTGGCGTGATGGGTTTTGGCGAAGGCGGGGCCGGCGGCGTTGTCCATGACGACGCCCATGGAGCCGGCGTAGGCGATGCGTAGCGTGGGAGATGTCTGTGCGGTGGCGACGGTCACCTGCATCAGGCAGAACAGCAGTGTCAGCAGGATGCGAGCAAACCACCCGTTGTTCCATATGCCAAATATTCCCTCACCGTCATTCCGGCGAACGCCGGAATCCAGTCTCAAAATGCGTCCGAAGGACACGTAAACTGATGTCGAGTGCTTCGCACGACGTATTTCAACTGGATTCCGGCGTTCGCCGGAATGACGAGTGGATACTTCATGTGCTGGGTTAGCGCGAGGCATCATGGTGTCTCTCCCTTCGGTCCTTTATGCAACCGCTTGCGCGCACTGTCGCGCACATCCACATCGAACAGGATCGTCAACGTATCGCCGTGCGGCGTCGACAGCGAAAACGCTAGGCCGTCGCGCGAAGGCAAGCGCTGGCTCAATGCGCGCACGTCCGCTTCCGGCAGGCAGATATGCAACACGCCATGTTCGCGCTGCCAGCCGATACGCGGCGCCAGACTGACCTGATGCATTTCCACATGGCCATCGGGCAAGGAAGTGCGGTTGTCCACGGAGCTGCCGGTGAGCAGTCGCGCCAGTTCGTCTTCATCGATACGCAAGCGCAGGCTTTGGCCTTCCAGTTGCACTCTCATGCATTGAGCTCCCGCCAGGTTTGTTCGGTATTGCAGTCGACCAGTTGCGTGGCGTCGTCAGCGGACAAGGCGATTTCGTGCACGCCGACGCGTTCCTGCAAGGCGCGCACGGAGCGCGCGCGTGGGTCGCTTGCCGCCAACAGGGCATGCAGCGTATCGCGGCAATGCGCGTCCAGCCGCAGGCGCATGGGTAGCATGTGATCGGCGTAGCGCACGCAGCCGGCGGTGCTTGCCGTGGTGAGCAGGCGCTGCAACAACGCCGGCTGCAACTTTGGCATGTCGACCGGAACGATCAGCAGCTCGCCGTCGTCGCAGCTACCGGCTATGCCGGCAATGCCGCCGATGGGGCCGGCTTGCGGCACGGGATCGGTGACACCGTGATAAGCAGGACGATCGCCACTGACTTTCACCTCGCGCACGCCGGCGGCTTGCAGTACGGCGATCAGGTGTTCGATCAGCGGATGCCCTTGCCATGGCAGCATCGCCTTGTCGCGGCCCATGCGCGAGGAGCGCCCGCCGGCCAGCACCACGCCGATGCACGGCAAGGGTTCAGTGGCCGTGGTCGTGCGCATGCGCCTTGCCGTGTTTTTCGGCCTCGCGATGTTCGTCGCAAAGCGAGCAGCCTTCGCTCCACTCGCTGTGGCCGTCGATGTAGTGCTCCTGCTTCCAGATCGGTGCTTCGTGCTTGACCGCTTCGATCGCCATGCGGCAGGCCTTGAAGGCCTCGTCGCGATGCGGCGTGCCGGCGGCGACGATCACGGCGATGTCGCCGATGCGCAGATCGCCCTTGGCGTGCGCGATATACAGCTTCATCGGCCCGCCGAACTTCCGCTGTGCGCGTTCGCCGATCTCTTCGAAAGTGCGCAGCGCCAGCGGTTCGAACAGGTCGTAGCTGATGCCGGTCACGACACGGCCGAGGTTATGCTCGCGCACCTTGCCGATAAACATGTCGATGCCGCCGAAGCGTGGATCGGAGACGAAGGCGAGGGCGTCGGCGGGGTTGAGTACGCCGTCGCAGATGTCGATGACGGCGGTGTGTAGGTCGGTCATATAAGCAGCGTCAAGTTATGGAGAGCGAGCAAGTTCAATACGGGTATCTAGGCTTTCGGAGAGATGGCTGGCTTGCGTTGTCGTCATTCCGGCGAACGCCGGAATCCAGTACAAATAAGCGTCCGAAGGACACGGAAACAAGTTTTGAGTGCTTCGCACAACGTACTTAACTGGATTCCGGCGTTCGCCGGAATGACGGTGAGGCTGAATCCAGGTTTGAGCAAGACTCATGCTCATCCCCCACTCACCGGCGGCAACACCGCCAGCTGCCCATGCTCCGGCACCGCACGATGGTTATGCAGAATCTCATCCTCGCTGGCGAAAGCAGAGCGTTGCACCAGCCCCGCGCTGATATGCGGCGCATGCGCGCGCAGATGATCGCGCAACAGTTCGCGCAAATCGCCGACGGTGCAGCCATCGGGCGCTTCCAGTTCGATAAAGCCATGCGGATCGGCATCGCGCAGGGCGCCGAACAAGGTGATGCGAACCTTCATGCGGGGCCCTCGCAAGGCAGCGAAAATTCAAGGTGTCCCTGGCCGTGCACGTCGACCAGCGCACCGGCAGGCAGCGCGTCGACGTCTGCCGGCACCACCGCCCAGGCGTTGGCGTCG
The DNA here is from genome assembly GCA_966430775.1 of uncultured Dyella sp. Taxonomy (GTDB): domain Bacteria; phylum Pseudomonadota; class Gammaproteobacteria; order Xanthomonadales; family Rhodanobacteraceae; genus Dyella_B. The sequence goes on from CBJMMB010000033.1 coordinate 28,256, forward strand.
GACAGCGGGCGGATGCGGTAGGACTCCTGGCCGTCCAACACTTCCACCGCAAGGCGGCCTTGCGCGTCGATATGCAGGCGGCTCTTGAGATGAAAACGCAGGCGTGGCTTTTTGCTGTACGGCTTGCTGAGCGGTACGCGGCGCGGTGTTTCCTGCGGCAGGCCGAACATCACGCGCAATGCCGGCTCGACAAAGAAACGCAAGCCGACCGCAACCGCAATCGGATTGCCCGGCAAGCCGAACAGCAGCACGTCGCCCGGCAGCTTCGCAAACAGCAGCGGTTTGCCGGGGCGTATCGCCACCTTGTGGAACAAGGTCTGCGCGCCGATGCGTTCCAGGGCTTGCGGTACGAAATCGTAGCGGCCCATGGAGACGGCGCCGCTGGTGATGATGATCTGTGCGCCGGCATCCAGGGCGCGGCGCAGCGCGGCTTCGAACGCTGCCGCATCATCGCCTACGGTTTCCACGTGCACGACTTGCGCGCCGGCCAGCGGCAAACGGGCGGCGAGGAACGGTCCATTGGAATTGCGGATCTGCCCTGGTGCGAGCGCTTGCGCGGCGTCGTCGACCAGCTCGCGGCCCGTGCACAGCACCGCCACGCGTGGACGTTCGGCGGCCGATACATTGGCCACGCCCAGTGCCGCGACCAGCATCAGGTGTTGCGGTTGAAGCACGGTGCCGGCGGCCAGTACGGGTTGCCCGCGCGCCACATCCGAACCTGCCATGCGCACGTTTTGCCCGTACTCCACATCGGCAAGCAGCCGGACGCGCGTCGCCGACAGGCGTTCGGTCTGCTCCACCGGGATAACGCGATCGAGCCCATCCGGCAGACGTGCGCCGGTCATGATTTCCCATGCGCCGTTGCGTGCCTGCGCAACACCGTCGCCGGCCGCCTGTTCGCCTTCGATATCCAGTTTCGTACCGGCCGGCACGATGGAATGGCCGCGCAAGGCGAAGCCATCCATCGCAGAGTTGTCGAACGGCGGCAGGTCGACGGCGCTGATCACTGGTGCAGCCAATACGCGGCCGATGCATGCACTTGTCGGGACATCTTCCGTCGGCAGCTTGCTGCTTGCAGCGAGCACGATCCGCAGCGCGTCTTCGTAGGCAAGCGTTTCCTGGTTCATGCATGGCCTCCGCCGGCGGCCATGCTCAGCGCGTGCGCGAGAATTGGCGCAAGAATATCCATACCCTGCGCCACGGCCTTGGCGCTGCCGGGCAGGGCGATCACCAGGGTGGTGTCGATCAGCACGGCTTGCGCGCGGCTCAGCCAGGCCAGCGGCGTGTGCTGGCTGCTTTCGCTGCGGAACAGTTCACCGATGCCGTCGATGTGGCGATCGGCGACGATCGCCAGCGCTTCAGGCGTGCGATCGCGTGGACCTAAACCGGTGCCGCCGGTGCAGAGCACCAGTTGCACGCCTTGTTCGGCGAGTGCGCGCAGGCGTTCGGCCAACGGGCCGGGTTCGTCCGGATGCACTTCGACGTCGCTTACGTTGGCGCCGAGTTCGCGCAGGCGTTCGACCAGCAGCGGCCCTGATGCGTCGCTGTATTCGCCGCGGCTGGCGCGATCGCTGAGCGTGATCACCGCGGCGCTGACGTTGTCCAGTTTCGCCACGCCGCGCGGCTTGTAATGCTCGCGCTCGGCATCGCTCATGCCGTCCGGATGCAGCCACAGGCCTTTCTTGCCGCCTTCCTTGAACAGCAATCGCAAGCCGGCGATGGACAGCGCCGGTTCCACCGGCTTGGTCAGGTCGTACAGCGTCAGCAAGGCCGCGCTTGCGCCGGCGAGCGCCTCCATTTCCACGCCGGTGCGCGCGAAGGTCGCCACTTCGCAATAGACGCGAATGGCATGGCGCTCGGCGACCGGTTCGCAGCGCACGTCGATATATTCCAGCGGCAGCGGATGGCATAGCGGCATCAGTTGCGATGCATTCTTCGCGCCTTGCAGGCCGGCGATTTCGGCCATCACCATCGCATCGCCTTTGGGCAGGCGGCGTTCGACGATCTGCGCGAACGCGGCGGCGCCCGCGCTCAACTCGCCAACCGCCACGGCGCGGCGTGCGGTCACGCGCTTGCGGCGCACGTCCGCCATATGAAAGTGGGCGCTGTCGCGCTCGTGCATCGATCAACCTCCGGTGGATGCGAGATGGGGCGTGATACCGGTGCGCCCTTCGTGCAGGAAATGCCCCTGCTCCTTGCGGCCGATCTGCCCGCCGATGGCGCGCACCAGGTCTTCGAGCTGCTCGTCCGACTGCAACAGCGGGCGCAGCGGTATGCCGAATTCGCCGAACAGGCACAGGCGCAGATCGCCGGTGGCAGTGACGCGCAGGCGATTGCAGCCGGCGCAGAAATCCTTGGAGTAGGGCGCGATGATGCCGATGCGGCCGGCGTAATCGGCATGCCGGTATTCGCGCGCGGGGCCGGCATCGGCGGCGCGCGGCAGCATTTGCCAGCCGGCCTCCAGCAACTCGGCTTCCATCGTTTCGGCGCGCACATGGTGGTCGCGGAAGAACGCCAGGTTGTCGCCGGTCTGCATCAGTTCGATAAAGCGCACGCCGATGGGCCGGTCGCGCAGATAGTCCAGCCACGCCGGCAACTCGCGGTCGTTGACGTCGCGCATCAGCACGGCGTTGAGCTTCACCGAAGACATGCAGGCCGCCAGCGCCATGTCCACGCCATGCAGGATGTCGTCCAGCCGGTCGTGGCCGGTGATGCGCGCAAAGCTGGCGCGATCGAGCGTATCCACGCTGACGTTAATGGCGTTGAGCCCGGCGTCCATCCACTCGTGCAGGCGCTTGCCGAGCAGGCTGCCGTTGGTGGTCATCGCCAGTTTGGTGATACCCGGCACCGCCGCGGCGGTACGCAGGATCTCGGTAAGGTCGTGCCGCACGCTGGGCTCGCCCCCCGTGATGCGCAGCTTGTGCATGCCCAGCTCGGTAAACCCGCGCAGCAGGCGCGTGATCTCGGCCAGCGACAGCGGCGCAGGCGTCTTCGCTTCGGCGTGGTAGCCGTGCGGCAGGCAGTAGGTGCAACGGAAGTTGCACGCGGGAATGACCGATAACCGCAAATACGGAAACCGACGGCCGTATCGGTCAGCCAGCGGGGACATGTATCTATGCTCCTTTCCAAGCCGGGAGGCGAACGCGTTTCCGGGTTCACCCGGTGATCCTGGTGGGGACCACGGACGCCTGGCCGTATTCCCTTGCGGGAACCTTAGGCTGGGCGCCTTCGGAGTTGTGGTGTGTTGCTGAGTGTAACTATCCGCTGGTTGAGGGGATACGTCTATGACGGTT
>CBJMMB010000034.1:0-31505 GCA_966430775.1 uncultured Dyella sp.
CCGGATGGCGCTACCGGGACGAGGGCGGCGGCTATATCGAACCGCAGGTGCAGGCGGCCTATGGCTCGATCGGCTCCAGCAGCTACGTCGCCAGCGACCAGGTGCATTTCGACGTGAGTCGCAATCGTAGCTTTCTCACCCGCGCCGGCGTGCTGATCGGCCAGACGTTCGCGCCTGTGCCTTCGGTCACCGGCGACATGTATCTGCGCGTGTCGGGTGTCCACACCGTGGGCAGCCGCACCAACCTCACCGCATCGCTCGACGGCGGTTCCGTGCCGGTAAGCCTGCCTGCGCGGCATGGCACGGCGGGCGAAGTGGCTGTGGGTGCCCATATTGCGCTGGCCGGGCGCTGGAGTGTTTTCGCCGAGGCGGGGCAGGTGTCGAAATCCGATGCGGTGGCCGGCGGATGGCGCGCGAGTGCGGGTGTGCGGGCGAGTTTCTAGCTGCCAACTCCCTCCCCTACGTGTAGTAGGGGAGGGTTGGGGTGGGGTGAAGCAACCTCGCGGTAAAATTCAAACCGTGTGGCAAGCCCGTACAACCCCACCCTAACCCTCCCCTGCAAGCAGGGGAGGGGACCGTATCTCGCATCGTGATGTGGAGCGTGGCAATGTTTGGGTTTGCACCCATCTATGGGTCATTGCATCTCTTTAAGACCAAGCATGAGCAAACCTATCAATACCGTCATCTTCGATCTCGGCAACGTCCTGATCGGCTGGGACCCGCGCCGGCTCTATCGGCAACTGATCGATGACGAGGAGCGCATGGAGTGGTTCCTGCGCGAAGTCTGCAACAGCGAATGGAACGAGCAACAGGATGCCGGACGTCCATGGCGCGAAGGCACCGCCATGCTGCGCGAGCGCTTTCCCGAGCACGCCGAACTGATCGACGCTTATCACCTGCGCTGGAAAGAAACCCTGGTCGGCCCGATCGAAGGCAGCGTCGCCCTGCTGGCGGAATTGAAGGCGCGTGGCGTGCGTGTATTGGCGTTGACCAACTGGTCGCAGGAAACCTTTCCCATCGCGCGGCAGCTGTTTCCGTTCCTCGCATGGTTCGAAGGCATCGTGGTGTCGGGCGAGGAGCGCTTGGTGAAGCCCGATCCGCGTATTTATCGATGCTTGCTGGAACGCTATGGCGTGGATCCGGCGACCGCGTTGTATATCGACGATTCGGCGCGCAACGTCGAGGCGGCCGAGGCGCTGGGGATGCATGGCTATTGGTTTCGCGATCCGGCGGGATTGCGCGAGCGCTTGGTGAGTCTCGAACTGCTGTAGGTTGGGGTGCAAACCCCAACATCGCAATGTATGCATGGCAACGTTGGGGTTTGCACCCCAACCTACGGACTACCTCTTCGCCTCAGCGTCATTCCGGCGAAGGCCCACTGCTGTCCGGGGAAAATGAGGCTCTTCAAAAAAATGCACGGTGCGCGGCAATTTCCCCGGAAAATTCAACGCTACCGTATCGTCATCCCAGCGAAAGCTGGGATCCAGTGCCTTTGACGCTTTGTAAGTCGCTGGATCCCAGCTTTCGCTGGGATGACGAACGTTCTAGCCATTTTTGCAAGACGTGCAAACACTTTCCCCGGACAGCAGTGGGCGAAGGCCGGAATCTATCGCCAGCACGAAGCATGGATTCCGGCCTTCGCCGGAATGACGATTCGACCTATTTGTCGCAATCCGCTTGTATGTTGCGCCTGCTTCTAAAAATGCTCCAACGCCTCCCGCACTACATACAAGGTATCCATCCGCGGCACCGGCCGTGTCAGCCACGTCAGCAGGCGACGGCCGTGCTTCAAGGTCACCCAGCTTTGCCCTTGCAGCCACACTTGCGTGCGCACCATATCCGCACGTTCCTGCCTGGCTTCCTGCGTGGGCCTGATGCGCTGCTTCACGCAACGCCCGGCTTCCTGCATCGATCGCGACCACTCGATACCGGGCAGTGCGCTGAGCCACAGCGCCGAACACGACACCTGCGTAAGCGTCTGCCGTCGCGATAAGGCGCGCAGCAGGGGCGCACAATGCGGTTCGATGCGTTCCAGTACGCCGCGCGGCACGGCATGGGGGAAATAGCGCGCCACCATGCGCAGCGGCGGCAGCGCCCACCACGGTGACTGGCCGTCGCTCCACAAGACTTTCCAATCGCCGGCGAGCATGCGCGTAGCCAGCAGCGAGATGTCGTTGAGATGGATCAGCCGTAGGCTGCGTCCGCACAGATTGCCGGCGGCGTGCAGCAGCAAATGGCTCATCAAGGCGCCGTTCGACGGATACGGATTCAGGCCCGGCGACGGCTGGCGAGGATAGATGCGATCGGTGATGTCGACAGTGCTGACTGGCAGCCGTTCCTGGATACGCGTGTGCAGTTCGATATTGATCGGCGTATCGCGATGCTCGCCCAGGCCCATCACCGGCGCACCGATCGCTGGCTTGAACGTACGGTGCTTCCACTGCGTGAACGATTCCACATAACCCAGCGCCTGCAATAGTTTGCTGGCCGGCTCCAGGTCTTGTTCGCGTACCAGCAGGTCGACATCGGCCATCGGCCGCTCGCCGGGCGCATACAAGCCGATGGCGTGCAGCGCGGAGCCTTTCAAGGCCACCATCGCCACGCCGGCGGAGCGCGCTTCGGCGTCGATGCGCTTGAGTAATTCGGCGATGCGCTGGTGGCGGCATTCCACATGCGCGCGCTGGCTTTCCAGGAAGCGCCGCCACGCCGGGTTCTGCCAAGCCGAATGATGACAAAGCAGCGGCGACACGCCATGCGCGGCGGCGGCAGCGGAGGCGAGCTGCCATTCCAGTTCGTTCCAATTCGGCGCGGCGCCGCCCGGGCGGGCCAGTTCGTGGGCCAATGTCTCGGTGGTGCGGCGCAGGCCGGCTTTAACGAGTTTGAGCGGTGGCAACATGGCGGATGACGATCGTCGCGACGGGCGAGGTGGCGTGTTCGGTGCGGTGTGCGTATTCGTTGGCGATCAATGCACTCCATTGCGCGTTCAGCGCGGCGAGCGCTTCGTCGTAAAGCTCTGGCGTTTGCGTGGACCGCGATTGTTGCAAGCTGACTTGGGCATGCAGCAGGTCGCGCACGCGGCGATAGAATTCCGAGTCGTAGGCGCCACGGAACATCATGGACAGATCGTCGCTGTCGTCCCAATGCGTTTTCTTGCCGAGCTGCGCCTTCACCTGTTCGTAGAACTTGGTGCCGGGCAGGGGATAGGACACGCTGACGCCGATATCGTCCGGCGCGGCGCGCGTCACCAGTTCGCGCGTGGCAAGGAGATCATCCAATTGCTCACCGAGGTAGCCGAGCTGGATAAAGAAGCCGACACGGATGCCGCGACTACCGAGCCGTTCGCGTGCTGCGATCAGTTCCGGCACGGTGGTGCCTTTGTGCATGGCATCGAGCACGCGCTGGCTGCCGCTTTCCGCACCGATCCACGCTTCGGCGCAGCCGGCGAGCTTCAGCGCATCGGCCATGCGTTCGCTGATCAGGTCGGCGCGCGTTTGAATGGTGAACGGCACGGAGCCGTCGGCCGCGCGGAGGTGCTCGGCGAATTCGGTAACCCAATCCACGTGGAAGCCGAAGATGTCATCGGCCATCCAGATATGGTCGGGCTGGAAGCTGCGTTTCAGATACGTCATTTCCGACGCCATGTCTTCGGCGCTGCGCTGCTTGTAATGGTTGCCCCAGATCGGCTTGGCGCACCAGGTGCAGCGGAACGGGCAGCCGCGCGAGGCGGCCATGTTGAGGCTGAAATAACCGTGCCGTTCGCGCCACATGCGGCGATAGCGATCGATGTCGAGCAAGTCCCACGCTGGGCGTAGCGTCAGCCGGGGATCCGGCGGCACCACGCCGATACGCGTGACATGGGTCTGTTCGCTGACCAGGGTGGCCACGCCGGTGATGCCGGCGACCCAATCGGCGTTGTCGATGTGCGGATCGCGCTCCAGGCGCTGCATCAGTTCGGTGAGCGCCGCGATGCCTTCGCCGATCAGCACCGCATGCGCGCCGGCGGCAAGAAAGGCTTCCGGCTGGTCGGAGGCATCGGAGCCCGCCACGATGATGCGCGCACCATGCGCGCGCGCCTCGCCGATCATATGGCAGGCCGCTTCGCGCATGCGGCTCAGGCACATCTTGGTGAGGTAGTTGAAGTTGTCTTCGTAGAAAACCACGACGTCGGGCGTTGCGTCGTGCAATGTGTGCGCGTAGTCCTCCACGCCTTCGGCGAGCATGGCGTCGAACAGGCTGATCTGATGACCCATCTGGCGCAACAGCGCGGCGACCTGGATCGTCGCCAGCGGCGGATAGGGCTTGCCGCGCTCCCATTGTTTCCGGTCGTACCGCAGGAAATAGGAGTGGCCGACCTGAATCCTTAGCATCCGTAGCGCCTCGTAGCCGTAGGAAGTGCAGCCCAGCATGGCTGCGTGACCGTAAGTGCTTGGGGAGGCGGTTTCGGTTGCGTGTGTGTTGTTTTGGCTTTACGAAGGTCGGAGGTATTTGCCTCATCGTCATTCCGGCGAAAGCCGGAATCCAGTTAAGCGTGCGTCCGAAGGACACAACATCGGTTTTGAGTGCTGCGCACGACGTACTGGAACTGGATTCCGGCCTTCGCCGGAATGACGGTGAGGTATAAGGCAACCTTTTTCCTATCCAGTTGCACCTACGCCAGACCCATCGGCTGCAAGGCTCCGTTCGATCCGCATGGCCGCGACTCTTCCCCACGTCGTTCGCGACGTCAGTGCCGACCCTTTTGGCGAGCGCTTTCCCAGGCATCTGTCCGTACACAAGCAACTGCTGGGGGGCAGCTTTCGGTTCGGAAGCGCGAGCGAGGCCCTGCTGGATCTGGTCGAGGCAGCCTATGGCGGTTTGCCGCCGCACCGCTTGCCGATGGCCACGGCGGATTTCCGCATCGAATTGCGGCTGGTTCGGCGCACCGATGTGCCGGCTTTTCGCGAGCCGCCAGCCGTGCAGATGCAATCGGGCGCAGGTTTCCTGTGCGGCGTGATGGACGCCTCGAACTACGTGATGGTGTCGCAAGCACAACAGCGCGCATTGGTCGTGGCTTCGGAGGACATGCTCGGTTTTCCCTATCACCTGCGCTATGAGCTGATCGAGTTCGCCGTGTTCATCCTGGCGACGCGCGGCCTGGGCCTGGTGCCGTTGCATGGCGCCTGCGTGGGCCGGCATGGACGCGGTCTTTTGCTGCTCGGCGCCAGCGGGGCAGGCAAATCCACCGTCGCCTTGCACAGCCTGCTCAACGGCCTGGAATTTCTTTCCGAAGACGCCGTGCTGGTCGATCCGGAAACCTTGCTGGCCACCGGTGTTGCCAACTATCTGCATGTGAAGGCCGACGCCTTGCGCTTTATCGAGGACGAAGCCGCGCGCCATTGGATCAGCAATGCACCGGTGATCCGCCGCCGCAGCGGCGTCGAGAAATTCGAAGCCGATTTGCGGCAGGGGCAGGGCAGGCTGGCGTCGTCGCCGTTGAAGCTGGTGGGCGCGGTGTTTGTTTCCAGCGAGCCGGCAAGCGATGCCGATACGTTGTTGCGTCCCATACCGAAAGACGACATCGCCGCGCGCCTGCATGCCGATCAACCGTATGCGTCGGGGCAACCGGGCTGGCTGCCCTTCCAGCAGAAATTGGCGCAGATGGGCGTGCACGAGTTGCGGCGCGGATCTCATCCGCAACAGTCGGTAGACGCCTTGCTGCACCTGCTGGAACAGCCATGAAGGCGCGTTCGCATCAAGCGCATGCCATCCGGCAGATGCTCGAGGCGACCAGCCTTGCCGCCATGGTCGCCTACGTTGCGCTATCCCTGGCCAGCGCATTGGCCGGCAGCGTGGCGGCGATACTGCTGGTGGCGCTGGTGCAACCGGAGCATTCACTGGTGCTCGGCGGCAGAACGTTTGACGTGCGAGGCGGCATCGACACCTATGCAACGTTGTTTGTCGCCATCACCCTGGTCTTCGCCTTGCTGCGCTGGCAGGCCGCGCGGCTGGCGGCGCGCCTGGTCGGCGACTATGGCGTGGATTTGCGACGCGCGGTGCATGCGCGCCTGATCGACGCATCGCTGGCTTCCCTGGCCGATGCCAGTTCCGCCGAAATCGCCAACGTACTCACCTACAACGTCGAGATCATCACGCAGGGCTTCACCGCCTTGTTGCAATTGCTGGTGGCGGGCATGACGGCGGCGATCAGCCTGGCGCTCGCGTTCTGGGTATCGCCGCCGCTGGCCCTGGCGGCGCCGGTGCTTGCAATACTCGCCGTGGCCGCGTCGCGCATCAGCAGCCGCGCGCAATCGGCGGTGAGCCGGCAATACGTGGCGGACCTTACGCGATTGTTCTGGTACAGCGAGGATTTTCCGCGCCGCTTGCGCCACGTGCGCTCGTTCGGGCGCGAGGATGCGGAAAAGAACAGCTATGGAGGCATCGCCGCGCGGCTGGGCGACGGCTATCGGCAGCAGCTGGATCTGATCGCCTCGGGCCGGCTCACGCTGGAGCTGCTCGCGGCGGCGGGTATCGCGGCGATTTTCATCCTGGCGTATCGCCTGCCGGGCGTCGATCAGGCGTCGCTTATCGCGGTGTGCCTGCTGCTTGGGCGATTGCTGCCGTATCTGGTATCGACCCGCCAGAGTTTCCAGCAACTGCATTCGGCAGTGCCGGCGTTCGAGCTCTGGCAACGCTATATGAAACTGGACGCCGCGCATCAAACCCGCGCGCAAGCCACCGCCGCGCATGCGACTGGCGCGCTGCATATCGAGCGCGTGCAACTTGCACCGCCGTTGTCGGCGCTCGATATCCGCGACGTGTCCCTGACGCCCGGCACGCTGACCCTGGTGTGGGGCGATTCCGGCATCGGCAAAAGCAGCCTGGTCGACGTGCTGGCCGGCATGATGTGGCCGGTAGCGTTTGCCGCGTGCATGGACGGGCGCGCACTGGATTTTGCCGCCTATCGCGAACTCGTGCGCCATGGTGCATACGTCAGCCAGAGCGTGCGCCCGTGGCAGGGCACGGTGCGCGAATGCCTGCTGTGGGCGGCGCCGGATGCCACCGACGCCATGTTGCGCGATGCATTGGTCGACGTAGGCCTCGACAAGCGCCTGGCCGGCTCGCCTGATGGACTGGATACGGCATTGAACAACGCATCCAGCCGGTTTTCCGGCGGCGAACTGCAGCGCCTGCTGCTGGCCCAGGTGATCCTTCGCCAACCGTTTATCGCCTTGCTGGACGAGGCGACCAGCGCGCTCGACGCGGCCTCCGAAATGGCGGTGCTGTCGGCGCTCAAGCGGCGCTTGCCCGAGACGATCTTGATCGTGGTATCGCATCGCGGCAGCGTGGCGACGATCGCGGATCAATGTGTCGATATCGGCGCGGATTTTGCCGTGGCCGTTCGGAAAGGTTCCACTGCGCCACGCCGTCAATCACGCGAAAACGATTCCGTTGCGCTTGTCGCATCAGGTCAACGCAGATTTCCGCTGTCGCGGGAATGACGATGCGTCCAGGTATGGGACCGGAGTACGATGGCGCGTTGCATGGCGTTCCCTATACGCCGCACTTCATTCAAAGCTCCACCACGAGGAAAGCAGGCATGAAAAAGCATCTCTCCGCATCGATCCTCTCAGGCGCCATTTTCTTCGCCACCTCGGCGTTTGCCGCACTTGCACCGGGCGCCGCCGCACCCGACTTCACCGCCCAGGCCAGCCTGGCCGGTAAGAGTTTCACCTTCTCGCTCAAGGATGCGCTGAAGAAAGGCCCGGTGGTGGTGTATTTCTACCCATCGGCCTACACCGGCGGCTGCGATATCGAGGCGCATACCTTCGCCACCGAAAAAGCCAAGTTCGACGCCGCCGGCGCCACCATCATCGGCGTCTCCGCCGACAGCCTCGATCGCCTGAATACGTTCTCATCCGACCCGAAATACTGCGCCGGCAAGTTCCCGGTAGCCTCCGACGCCAGCGGCAGCATCGCCGCTTCCTACGAGCTCAAGACGGAAGCGGCCCAGCCCGGCCTGACCGACGTGCGCGGCGCCGCCATCAACCACGCCTTTATCGAACGCACCACCTTCGTCATCGGCCGTGACGGCAAGATCATCGCTACGCTTTCGTCGCAGGCGGATCATCTGCATCCGGAAGACCATGTGAAGAAATCGCTGGCGATTGTGCAGAAATTGCAGGGTGGCAAGGCGCCGTAATGGCGCGCTGTTTTGTTGGACAAATATAAGACGCGTTGCGCGACTGAACCCCTCTCCCAACGGGAGGGGGGTGGTACTAGGAATTCTTCTTAAATTGCTACTTGGCCTGCAAAACCCCTTGTCGGTCAACCCAAGTTTCAAGTTATGCTCTTCCCGGGGAAAGGACAGGGAGGGGTTATGGATGCTTCCAGCAAGCTCGCGGTGGCCGGCGTGGCGACCGTGGCAATCATGGTTGGCGGATACATCGGTTATGGCCAATACGCGCGTGGCCGTGACTTGAGCCATGCACAGCAGGACTCAGCCTCGCCGCATCGAAACGCAACCGAACCCGCGCAGCGACAGCCACAGCCATCGCAACTGCCGGCGTCTCGCATCGCTACCGACATCACCGAACTCCGAACGCAGTATCGCCGCCTCACACCCGATGAGCGATGTGTCGATGGCATCGTCATACAGGTGAATGCTTCTACGCACGTGCAGTCTGATTCCACTGGAAAGCGGGTGCGTTGTAGTGGTGAGTATGCGGAGCGATAGATGAGCCAGGCTGCATCGGCGCCTGGCTCCCGTCATGTCACAAGTAGTGGGAGAAGCATGCGCATTGCGAACTGTTTGATGTTGCTGGCAGCGCTGGTATTGACGATTTCCGGCTGTTCAAAGAAGCAGGAAGCCGGGCCATCGTCCATTCACGGCGAATCAGCAAAAGCAGGCGCCAAGCTGGCCTATGAGCATCACCTGCGCATCGAGCTGCAAGAGAAAGACATTGCGCCACGCATGGCTTCCGTGCGCGAAGCCTGCGAATCGGCGCGTTTTGGCGTCTGCAACGTCTTGCGCATCGAACAGAGTGAGCATGACGGAACGTTGACGGTGCGCATCGTGCCTTCAGGTGTCGAGGCGCTCAGCGGCCTTGCAAGCCAGAACGGCAAGCTGGCCTGGCGGGAAACACGAGCGGAAGACCTGGCCGATGCAGTCAACGACAACGCACAAAAACTGAAGCAGTTGGAAGCTTATTCCACTCAAATAGAGCAGCTTGCTCAACGCAAGGATCTTGCCACCAACGACCTGATCGCATTGAGCCATGAGCGCGCGCAGATCCAGGTGCAACGCGAAAATTTGCAGAACGTTGCAGCCCAGCAACAAAGGCGCCTTGACACGAACCTTCTGCAACTGGATTTCAGTGACGAGGTGCGCGGCCACCGCTTAGGTCTTTCTCTAAGCGCTTGGACCGATGAGTTACGCGAAGGCATCGACGATGCGCTATCCATGCTCGCCTATGGCATTCCATTCCTGCTGCTGGCGTTCCCGTTGGCCTTGGGCTGGCGATGGTTCTGGCGACGAGTGACCCGAAAGCCGCGCAACAGCACCTAGGCTGGAATTATTCCGCGCGAAACACCACCCGTAGGTTGGGCTGAGGCGAAGCCGAACCCCAACACTGGATGCACATGACGACGTTGGGTTTCGGCTGCGCCTCTACCCAACCTACGGGAGGCGTTCAATGGCGCATCGGCCACAAGCGAAAAAAAATGCTTGCCTTCGTATCCGGTCCACAAATTCATTGGATGCAAGCGCAGCCTGGTGATCCTGCTGGGCTGGCTTTCATCCTGCTTGCCTTACTCGCGCTTGTAGCTTTTTTGTAGTGCGCCGGATTTCGCGTAAACCAAGGCAGTTTCGTGGCGACCTGACCAGGCAGTTGCTGGAGATGCCGATAAGGCGATTCCGCAAGAAGCGTAGAAGGCACTGAGCCAGGCCGTTGTAGGCTGGGATGCAAATCCCAGCGTGGCGATATATGGGCATACATGGCAATGCTGGGATTTCATCCCAGCCTACATGTTGGTTCCTGACGGGTCTCCAGGCACTAGAAAGTGATATCGTTTTGATATATATCTACGCCATCCTACGGAGACCTAGCCATGAACGAGCGCCAAGGATTTTCGATCGCAGGTATTCCATTTATCGTGGCCTGGCTTATCGCCATCCTGGTCGGTATCGGCTGGTTTTTTCGCGTCGGCCCTGCGGCGTTGCCTGCATGGATAGGTCTGGCCTGCATTGCGGGTTTTATTTTTGCCGTCTGGCTGTTGAAAGGCTTCTTTCAGGTGGCGCCTAACGAAGGCCAGGTGCTGCAGCTGTTCGGTAGTTATGCCGGCACCGTGCGTGCCGAAGGGCTGCGCTGGACCAATCCTTTCTGTACGCGCCGCCGCATCTCGTTACGCGCACGCAACTTCGAAAGCAGCAAGTTGAAGGTCAACGACAGCGATGGCAATCCGATTGAAATTGCGGCGGTCATCGTGTGGCAGGTCGTTGATACTGCTGAAGCAACTTTCTGCGTCGACAACTACGAGAACTTCGTGCAGGTTCAAAGCGAATCGGCGCTTCGGCAAATGGCGCAAAGTTATCCCTACGACGGGCACGACGATGGCAAGCCGTCACTTCGCAGTCACGGGGACATCATCAACAATCATCTGCGCGATGAAATCCAGGCCAGACTGGGCAAGGCGGGCGTGCAGATAAGCGAGGCACGGATCAGCCATCTCGCCTACGCTCAGGAGATCGCGCAGGCGATGCTGCAACGCCAACAGGCAGGCGCCATCATTGCCGCGCGCCAGCGTATCGTCGAAGGCGCGGTGGGCATGGTGGGCATGGCGCTGGAAAAACTGCGTACGCAAGGCGTGGTCGATCTGGACGAAGAGCGAAAGGCAGCCATGGTCAGCAATCTCTTGGTCGTGTTGTGCGGTGAACGCGGTACGCAACCGGTGCTCAACACCGGAACGCTACATAATTAGGCGACATGAGCGCTGAAAAAAAAGCTTTTCCGCTCAGGATCAATGCAAACGTCCTGGACGCCATGCAGCGCTGGGCTGACGATGAGCTGCGCAGCGTCAACGCGCAAATCGAGTTCGTGCTGCGGCAGGCGCTCTATAAAAATGGCCGGCTGAAAGCGGCCAAGGTTAAGCCGATTAAAGATGATGAGCCTGGCTAGCGTAAACGGCCCACCTCATCCCATGCACGGCTGGCCGCATAGTAGTGGCCCCTTCGCCAAGACTTCGGCGTAATGATGCAACCCATCCCCACTATGGAGTTGCATCATGAAGCCAACGCTGTCCGCCTTGATGGTCGCCGCCGCGCTTGTCATATCGCCGCATGCGTGGAGCACTGCCGCTGATCATGCGGAAGACCAGGCGCAGATCCAGCAGCTGATCGGCCATTTCAAGAGCGCCATCATCGGCAAGGATGGCAGTGCCATGCGTGGCATGTTCTTGCCTGGCGGCTCCTGGCTCCAGGGGCTGGATCGGGCATCGCTGGTCACAGTGCGTACGAAGAAGCCCGACGCCAAGCAGTTCACACCGGGCAGCTACGAGCAGTTTGCGCACTTTATCGAGACGGCGCCCAAGGACAAGGCCATCGAGGAGGCCTTCGACAATGTGCGCATCGAAACCGATGGCACGGTGGGTACGGTCTATTTCGATTATCGATTTCTGGTCAACGGCAAGCCGACCAACCATGGGGTGGAAACCTGGCAATTGGTGAATACGTCCGAGGGGTGGAAAATCAGCGCGATGTTGTACTCGGTCGTGCTGGATGACACGCATTGACGATCAGGGTAGGGTGCGTGAGGGACGCCGTCAGGCGCGCCTTCTTGCATGGGAATCGTAATGACGCGTGTTTCGCTGCTTGGGGAGTCCGGGCTGCCGCTGAGGGTGTCTTTCCTGGCGGCGCTGCCTATCGCCGTATGCATGGGCGTGATGGCGTTGCCCGAGCTTGGCCACCCTTATGCGGGCGTGTTTCGTGCGTTCTATGCATTCTGCTACCTGTGCTGGGTGATGCCGCTCAGCGTGTTCCAGCGTTTCATGTGGCGGCGTGGTGTGCCGGCCCGCGTCAGCATTCCTGTTCTGCTGCTGACCACGTATGTGTCCTCGGTGATCAATAGCGCGATAGCACAGACCGCTGCCGTGCATTGGAAGCTGGTTCCCCGCTATGAATTCAGCCGCATCTTTGTTGGTCTGGACGGATGCTGGCTGGCCCTGATCGCTTACTGTGCCGCCCATGCGCTGTTGCATCATCACGACGCGCTACAGCGTTCGCGCCGTCGCGAAGCCGAAGCGTTGGCCATGGCGCGTGAGGCGGAGTTGCGTGCCTTGCAATACCAGCTGCACCCGCATTTTCTGTTCAATACGCTCAACAGCATTTCGGCCCTGGTCAGCAGCGGGCGCGGTAGCGATGCCACGCGCATGATCGCGCGCCTTGGCGATCTCTTGCGCGCCACCTTGGAACGCAGTGGCCGGCATGAGGTGACATTGGCGGAAGAGCTGTCCCTGACCGAGCACTATCTGGATATCGAGAAGGCCAGGCTTGGCTCGCGCCTGCATGTCACGCAGCACCTGGGGCCGGGATTGTTGCAGGCGCTGGTCCCGCCGTTGCTGTTGCAGCCGTTGGTAGAAAATGCGATTCGCCATGGGATTGCATTGCGCACACAAGGTGGCTCGATGCACCTGCATGTGCGGCGGGAACTGGATGCCCTGACCATCGAACTTCGCAATGATGGTGCGTCCCTGCCAGCAGAAGGACCTGCGCTACGCTCGACGGCGATTGGCCTCAACAACGTAAAGCAGCGCCTGGATACGCTTTATCGTGGTGAGGCCAGCGTGGATTTTTCGGTGGATGCGGAGGGCTCATGCAAGGTGCGCCTTATGCTGCCGTTCCGGCAGGCGATGCCGATGGCACGCATGGAGGCAAGCAGCGCATGATTCGCACGCTGATCGTGGATGACGAACCACTCGCCCGCGATGGCGTGCGCGCGCGGCTTGCTGCGCATGCAGACGTGAGCGTGGTGGGCGAGGCGGGTGATGGCGAGGCCGCGGTGCAGGCGATGGACCGGTTGCGCCCGGATCTGGTGATTATGGACGTGCAGATGCCGGGTATAAGCGGTACGGATGCGTTGAAACGCATTGCCCCGGAAAGTCGGCCGCTCGCGATCCTGCTTACGGCGTATGAGCATTTCGCGGTGACCGCTTTCGCCTTGCACGCATTGGATTATCTGTTGAAGCCCATTGACGACCAGCGTTTTCATGAAGCGCTGGACCGGGCGCGCGCTGCCATGCGCCACCGTTCTGGCGATGGCGCCGCCGAGTGTTCCAGGCCGTGGGTCGAACGCTTCACGGTGCGAGTGGGGCAGCGCATGGTCGTGGTCGAGACCGGCGATATCGATTGGATCGAGGCGCATGACGACTACGCCGGCTTGCACGTGGGTTCGCAGATGTATCTGCTGCGCGAACCGTTGCATCAGCTCAGTCTTCGGCTGGACCCGCGGTTGTTTCTTCGCATCCATCGCTCGGCCATCGTGCGCGTCGACCGGATCGCGGAGCTGGAAGCGCTGGCCAATCGCGATTGTCTGCTCCGTTTGAAGAACGGGACGCCTTTGCGCGCCAGTCGTACCTATGTCGATCAATTGCGCGCGGCGCTTGCGTAGGCTGGGATGCCAATCCCAGCATGCGATATGTGCGTACATGGCGATGCTGGGATTCGCATCCCAGCCTACGTTCCTACTTACAGAGACACTGATTGCGCGGGACGTTCGAACACCAGCGTCGGGTTGCCGCGATACGTTGCGGTTCTGGTCTGCGCATAGCCACACTTTTCAGCCACTCGCACCGACGCTGCATTGTCCGGATCGATCATGCATACCGTCGACGCGCCTGGCCAGCGGCGGTCTGCCCAGAGCGTGGCGGCGCGCAGGGCTTCGGTCGCGTAGCCTTGGCCATGCGCATGCGGCGAAAGCGCCCAGCCGGCTTCGGGAATGTTGCCGAGGGGTGGATCCATGTCGCGCTGGTAATCTGCGAAACCGACTTCACCGATGAAGCGATTGGTGGTGCGCTCGCGGATCACCCAATAGCCGAAGCCGAGCATGGCCCAATGGCCCGCGTAGCGCAGCAGCCGTGCCCATGTTTCCTCGCGGTTGAAAGGCCTGCCGCCGATAAAGCGCGTGACGCTCGCGTCGGACCACATGGCGAGGCTGTCTTCGAAATCGTGGAGGGTATGCGGACGTAGTACGAGGCGTTCGGTGTCGATCTGCAGGGTGGTGTCGGGCATGAAAGCTCGTGGGCTGGATTGGCGGCGAGGGGACTAAGTTAAGCCGCCTTTCGTGCGAATACTGCGAAGATTTTCAAAGCGTCGTCGCGGATCCTGCGACTTGTTGGATCCGCAACGCCGCTGGGCCCCGGCTTTCGCCGGGGCGACGGTGTTTATGCCATTAGGGTTGGCGGAGCGTAACCGCCTTCACCCATGCAAATGCCCATGCATATGCCCTTGGCACAAGCATTCCCCATCCGCGTCGATAGTGCCGAACATGTTGTGCAGCAGCGCCTCGCTCGGGCTCCACTCCCCAATGGCCGGATGGATCAGCAGCGCTTTGCGCGCAGTCAGCCTGGCATTGGACAAGGCCGCGTCGATGGCCGCGCGTTCATAGGCCTTTACGGCGTGCACCAGTCCGCGCACTTCGTCGGGCAGCGGCGCGATGGGTTCGGGCACGATCGAATCCAGACTGATGCGCGCCGCGGTTTCGATGATGTCGTCGTCCGGCAGGTCGGGCAGGGCGCCGCGGTTGCGCGTGTTGACCACGATAGTGGCGGGCTTGGCGCCGGTGAGTGCGCTCATCACATCGATCGCGATGCGGTGATAGCCGGTCGCGACGCGGAACGGATCGACCTGCAGGCTCACGTCCGGATCGAACGCCGAGCCGCCTTCGGCCTCCAGTTTCATGTAGGAACCGGAGCGCTGGTTGAGGTACGCCGCATAGGCGGCCACCGCGCCATCGCCGTCGCCGGCGGTCAACCGGCTTTTCAGGGTATCGATCAACACCTGGTTGAGCTGGTGGATTTCGGCGCCGCGGCTGCCGCCTTGCTGCAACTGGTTGTGCAGCGCGCGCCGGCGTTCGTAGTAGAAAAACAGGTATTCGGTGGGGATCAGCCGCAGCGAGCGGATCATATTGAAGTCGAACAGCGGCGCGAGATAAAGCTGGCGCAGCAGTTCATCGCTGCCGAGCAGTTTGTCCATCACATCCTGGCCGCGCACGCGCACGCCGCGCACCCAGCCCAAGTGATTGAGGCCGACGTAATCGCATTGCACGTCGTGCAGCGGTTCGCCCAGCGCCTTGGCGATGTTATGGAAAAGCTCGGTGGGCGTGTCGCAGATGCCGACCATCTTCACGCGCGCATGCGTGGTGACCGCCTGGGTGATCAGGCCGGCGGGGTTGGTGAAGTTCACCAGCCACGCATCGGGGCTCAGGCGTTCCACCAGGCGCGCCTGCTCGAGCGCGGCGGGTACGGTGCGCAGCGCCATGGCGACGCCGGCCGGGCCGGTGGTTTCCTGGCCTGGATAGCCGTGCTCGATGGCGGCGCGCTCATCCGCTGCGCGTCCGGCGATACCGCCGACGCGGATGCTATTCAACACGAAATGCGCGCCGTCGATGGCGTCCTCGGCGCTGGTCGCCGCGCGCAGGCGCAGCGAGCCGCCGGATTTGGCTACGATCGCCTTGCCCAGTTCCACCATCACCGCGAGGCGTTCCTGATCGGGATCGTAGAGCACCATTTCCGCGGCGCCCAAGGCCTCGGTGGCTTCATCGACGCCGAAGATCACCAACGGTGCGCGCACGCCGCCGCCACCGATCAGGGCGATCTTACGGTCCATAGGTTTGCTCATAGATACTCCTCAACGAAATGGAATTGGGTAGGCCTTCCAGCGCGCCGACGTGCGTGGTGCACAGCGCGCCGCAAATGCAGGCGCGGCGCAGGCACTCTTCGGCCGTTTCACCGTTCAATACGCCGTCGATGAAGCCGGCGTCGAACGCATCGCCGGCGCCGGTGGTATCCACCGCTTCGACGCGCGGCGGCGGCACGTTGATCAGTTCGCCGTTGACGACGGCCGCCGCGCCCGCTGCGCCCAGCTTGATCACGCCATGCAGGATGTTCATCGACGACACCCAGTCGCGAAACGCTTCGGCGCTGTCGTCGCCGGTCAGCACCTGGGTTTCGGTCTGGTTGGGAAAGAAATAATCCACCGCGCGGCAGGTCCATTGATTGGCCGGATCGCGCAGCCAGTCCGGGCTGAAACCCACATCCAGCGAGGTGGTGCAGCCTGCCTTGCGCAAGATGGGAAACAGGCGCCTGGCGATATCCGCGGCAAGCGGCATGGCGAAATGCACGTGGCGGCCGGCAATCAGTTCGGTGCGGATGGCTGCTTCGTCCAGCAGTTCGCCCAGGCGCTGGTTGGCGCCGCGATAGGTGTAGAACGTGCGGTCTTGTGCGGTGGAAACGCTCACCGTTACGCCGGTGCCCAAGGGATCGGCGCGCAGGCCTTCGGCGGTCAGGCCGAAACTGCGCAGACGCGTTTCGAACCAGGCGCGATCGGCGGCGCCGATCAACCCGATCAAACGCACGCGGCGCTGCAGGCGCGCCAATGCGCACGCGGTATTGACCGCGCCGCCGCCGAGCTCGCGCAGGTAATGCTCGGCGTGCACTTCTTCGCCCGGGGCGGGCCAGTGCTGGAACCCGCTGAAAACGTGATCGGCGTAAATCTCGCCGATTACTACGACATCCCAGCGCTTCATGATTTCTGAAAAGGCCAAACTTTGCGTCTCCGTGCATCGATTGCGTAAATGAGCGTGCCGACCGCCATGGCCGCGGTGCCCGCCAAAATATGTCGCCATGGGCTGGTGCATACGATGTAGAGCCAGCCGATCACGCTGATCAGCACCGGCAGCGGATACAGCGGCATGCGGAAAACGTTCGGGTCGCTACGGCTGCGACGGCGCAGCAGGACGATCGCCAGGCACTGCGCCAGGTACTGGAACATGATCTGGATCACCATCAACGAGGCGATCAATTCGTCCAGCGGCAGTGCACAGGCCAGCGCCGATGCCGCGCCGGTAAACAGCAGCGATACGGTCGGAAAGCGGCCGCGCGGATGTAGGCGCGCAAACACGCGAAAGAACTGCCCGGACGCGGCGGCGGCATACGGCACGCGCGAGTAACCCAGCAGCACCACCAGCGCCGAGCCCCAGCTTGCCAACAGGATCAACAGCACGGCGGTGATGCTGCCGGTGCGTCCATAGATCGCCTGCATGAAATCGGCCACCACCGCCTTGGACTGCGCCGCCTGTTGCCATGGCAACACGCCGAGCACCGCAACGTTCAACCCCATGTAGAGCAGCGCCACCACCGGGATCGACACCAGCACGGCCATCGGAATGGTGCGCTGTGGCCGCTTGATCTCGCCGCCCAGCATGCACACATTGTTGTAGCCGCCGTAGTCGTACACCGCGATCAGGCTGACTGCGCCAAGGCCCAGCCAGAAACCATGTTGGGAATCATTGCCCATATGCATGAAGCGCGTGGCGAGATGCACATCGAAATGCAGCAGTCCGCTCAACACGATCCACACGCTGGCGCCGATCACCACCACGCTTACCAGCAAGGAAAGCCGCTGCACCGAATCGACCCGGCGATACAGCAGCGTCGTGTTCACCAGGCATAGCGCAACGGCGGCAAGCACCTGGCCCGCGTGGCCGAGGTTGGGAACGAGGAACGCCAGGTATTGCGAGAAACCCACGGCCGCCGAACCGATCGAGAGCGGTGCGGTAAGCACGGTCTGCCACAGGTACAGGAAACCGAATAGACGTCCAAGCCGCTCGCTGCCATAGGCCGTGCGCAAGTAATGGTATGGCCCGCCAGATTCGGGAATGGTCGAGCCGAGTTCCGCCCACACCATGCCATCGCACAGGCACAGCAACGCACCGGCGAGCCAACCGACCAGCACCATCGGGCCGGCCAAGGCCGAAAGCGCCAGCGGAATGGTGATGAACGGGCCGACGCCGATCATGTTCAAGAGGTTGGCCGAAAGGCCGCCCCAGAAGCCCATCACGCGCGGCGGCGCGGCGCTAGGCTCGGCCATTGGCATCGCCAAGCTTGCGTGCTGCTCGTCGGCCGTTTTGGGGTGCTGCCCGAACACGTTCATCATGCGCTGCCCACCAGGTTGTCCGCGCAACGCACCGGCGCGGCATGCGTCTGGTGCAGGTCCAGAATCAGCATGCGGTTATCGCCGGCCGTCAGCCACTCTGCCGGACAATACAGGCATTGCTGCGGGCCGATATGCCAATAGCGACCCAGCAGATGGCCATTGATCCAGACGTAGCCCTTGTTCCAGGCACGCATGTCCACGTAGACGTCGCCAGGTTTCTGCAGCTGCAGGTTCGCCTGGAAGAACAGTCCTGGGCGATCGGGCTGGGTAAGCGCCGGTTTCAGCTTGGCGATAAAGGCGTCATCCAGCGGCAGGCCATAGACCTGCCAGTCGTGCAGTGGCTTGCCGTCCAGATGCACGCTGCCGACCAGCCCTTTGCGGTCGCCGATCTGCGGGCCGAAATTGATATGGCCGAAGCTGTCGACAAGGATGTCCAACGCCATCGGTTGATCATTGCTGGCGTGCGTCAGATGCAGATCGGGCGAACTGTGCAGGCGCGCATCGCGTACGCGCGAGATGGCGCCGCGCTCGGTCTGGTCGATATGCACGATCGCATAATCGCGCACGCCATCGATGCGCAAATGACGGCCACGGCTTACGCGCTTGCGATAAACCACCAGCCCCTGGTTTTGCTGCAGCAGTTGTTCGTTGCTGGTCGGTGCGTGGGTTTGCACCGGCGTGGCGGGCAGGTTGTCCCAGAGCGATGCAAACGGCGTGGGCAGAGCTTCGGCGAAAAAACCTTTGGGGCAGGGCGGTGGTATTGATGGCAACGCGTTCTTGGTGGCGCTGCCAATGATCTCGCGCAGCACGTAGTACGCCGGCGTGGGATCGCCCCGCTCGTCGATCGGCGCGCCGTAGTCGTAACTGGTGATGACCGGCTGGAAGTTCGAGCCGTCGTCATCCGCATTGGCGCCGGCGGTCAGGCCGAAGTTGGTGCCGCCGTGCACGACATACAGGTTGAAGGAATAGCCGGCGGCGATGATCTTGCGCAGTGCTTGTGCGCAATCCTTGTGCGCAAGCTCATGCTCACCCCAATGCGTGAGCCAGCCTGGATACGCTTCGCCAACCCAGGTCGGTGCCTGTGGCGCGAAGTGCGCACCTTCGCGCAATTGCGGCGGCTCCGCGCCATCCAGGCCGAGCGCGGCGCCTGGCAGATAGGCGTGGCGGCGTTTCAGGTCGGGCAAGACATCGCTGATCGAAAACGGTCCATCGATGCCGTGTGCTTTCCACAGGTCGCGGATCGCTTCCAGATAACCGACGTCGGCGGCGAACGACGAGTACTCGTTCTCCACCTGCAGCATCAGGATCGGGCCGCCCGCATCGATCATCAGCGGCGCGATCTTCGGTGCGATGGCGGCGATATAGCGTTGCAATGCCGCCATATAATCGGTGTCGTGGCGATCGCGCAGCTTGATGTTCGGATGGCGCAGCAGGTACGGCGGCAAGCCGCCCATATCCCATTCGCCACATATGTACGGGCCGGGCCGCAAATACACCCACATGCCTTCCTGCTGGCACAGCTTGATGAAGGCGGTGAAGTCGCGGTTTTTGCTGAAATCGAAAACGCCGGGTTCGCGTTCCAGATGGTTCCACATGATGTAGAGGGCGACGGTGTTCAGTCCCATCGCCTTGGCCATGCGGATGCGGTGTTGCCAGTGCGCGGCGGAGATGCGGGATGGGTGCATTTCGCCGCTGCGGATTTGGAAAGGGGTGTCGTCCAGTAGGAAGTGGTGGTGTTGCAGGGTGAAGCGGTGTGGTTTGCCGTCTGGGGTGGGTGTTGGAAAACCTGTCTTGGGCGCGGCAAGGAGGTGGCGATCCCACGCCAGTGCAGACAGCAGGGTGAATTGGATGAAGTGACGGCGTTTCATGCGGGGTCAGCTTCTTCCAGTTACGCGCAATAATGAAGAGCGCCTCACCGTCATTCCGGCGAAGGCCGGCACGCGGGGAGAGCACATGGATGTGCTCGGCTTTGAGGAGCGAGGAATCCATCGCCAGTACGAAGCATGGATTCCGGCCTTCGCCGGAATGACGGTTTGGTTTTTTTGCGGCGCCGTGGTTTTACTGCAAAAGAACACGGGAACATCAGCAATGCCGCCAGCCCGCACAACCCCACCCCAACCCTCCCCTGCAAGCAGGGGAGGGAGCAACATGTGGTGAACGGGAAGCGTCGCGCGCATCATCAGAAGTTGTACTTCACCGTCAACAACGACGTCATGCCGGTATCCACGATGTCGGAGATCACCAGGCTGTTCCGGCCGATGTGCGCCCAGTAGCTGTGGTTGTCGGCCAGGTTGGAGATGGAGAAATCCACCTGCAGGCCGTTCTGGAACCCGTAGCCCGCATGCAGGTCCAGTCGCTTGATCGGGCGGATCCACAAGTCGTCCCAGGTGGCGCCCTGGTTCAAATAATCGTAGTTCGCCAGCCACGCGCTGGTGTAGTGATAGCTCAGGTTGAGTGAAAAACCGTTCTTTTCGTAGAACACTTCCGCGTTCGCCATGAACTTGGGTGCGCTCTGGATTTCTTCGTTGTGGAAGCCGGCAATGCCTAGGTCCGCCTTGGTGTTCTGGCGGGTGGCGTTGAAGCTGATGCCAAGGCCATCGAACGGATCAGGAAGAAACTTGAACTTCTGGTGCGTATCCAGCTCTACGCCGTAGACGCGGGCATTGCCGCCGTTTTCGGGAGTCTTGTACAGGATCAGGCCATTGCCGGTGATGCCGGAACTGGCCTGTTGACCGCCCGCATCGTAGATGTAGTTGCTTAAGTGCTTGTAGAAGCCGGCCACCGACGCGTAGCCGCCGTTGTTGTTGTTCCACTGGCCGGAGAAGTCGAGGTTGGTGGCCTTGATCACTTTCAGGTTGGGGTTGCCACGCGTGATGGTGGTAACACCTTCAGAGATGCTGATCGAGGAGCTGCTGCCCAACTGGTAAAGGGAAGGGCGCGTATAGCTTTGCCACAGGCCGAAGCGATAAATGCTGCCGTCGCTGGGCCGGTAATTGAGGAACACACTCGGCAGCGGTTCGTTGTAGACCGTATGGTTGCTCTGGAAATAACCGGGAATCTCGTTGCCGGAGCTATCTTGCGGCACCACCCAGTAGGTGTTCTGGATGCTGGTGTGTTCGAAGCGCAAGCCAGGGATGATTTCCAGGTTGCCGATATTGAACGTGGCCTTGCCATAGATGGCGCTGACCGCTTCGCGTCCGCGCAGGGTGTCGCAGTTGTAGTTGTTGACGTAGAGGCTGTTGCCGCAGGTATCCAGGTCGCTGGGTACCAGGTATTGCTGGATCAGGTTGGAGACGCCCGATTCGCTGACCTTGGGCGCCTTCCAGTTGTATGCGCCCGGGTAAATCGAGTTCCAGCTGCCGTTGAAGATGCCCAGATCACCCAGCGTGGTCACGCCATCGTTGATGCCCGCGGTCGACCAGTCGCGGTTGCTGTAGTTGCGCACGCTTTCGGTGAACTTGGCGCCGAACTGGATCGAGGACAGGCTGCCGTCGGTGAAGTCGTAGCGGAAGTCGACCTTGCCGCCACCCTTGCGCTGGCCGGAATAGATCTTGGTGAGTTCGCCGTAATCGTTGGCCCACAGCGAGGGAATGTCGTTGACCTTGGCCGCCAATGCGGGCGTCAGCTGCGGATAGGGGAAATTGCCGGGGCCGTAGCTCATCAGCGTGCTGCCGCTGTAGGCAAAGTTGGTCTGCGAGTATTTGTCTTCGCGGCCGTCGATTTCCACGTGGTTCGGACGATCGTTGTCGCCGAAGCTGTAGAACACGTTGGGCGAGATGGTCCAGCCGCCGACGGTCTTGTCGGCGCCAAGCTGGAAGGTGGTCAGGTCCGCCACTTCCGGGTTGGTTTCGTACCAGTAGCGGGCGGCGATGCGGCCGATATTCGGCGTGTAGACGTCGCTGCTGCCGACCTGCTGATAGGTCACGTTTTTCGGCAGGATCTGCGTGAACGCGGTGTCCTGCGTGGTCTGCGCGTAGGCGTAAGTCATGCGCAGATAGGTGCTGAGCGTTTCGTCGACCTTGTAATCGAAGGAGAAATTGCCGCCATAACGACGGTCATAACCCGGCACCACGCCGACGTTCATGCCGGTGCTGCTCAGGTTTCTGGAAGGATCGTAGCCGGCCGCATTGTTGCCATTGGCATCGGTATGCGCGAATTGCCACGAACCGTCGTTCAAGGCGCTGGTGGCGGCCGCCTCTTCGCTGTTCACGTAGGCGCGGTAGTCGTAATACGCGCTGGCGTACACGCCGAACTGTTTCTCGTTGCCGAACTTGGTCTGGAAATCGCCGGCAAAACCGCCGCCCAGTCCGCTGTTGCCATAGTCGCGCGCGCGGCTTTCCATGCGTCCACTGACCGACACGCTGCCGCTGGTGGTCTTGGCGAAATCGAACGCCGTCGGCGTGCGGAAATCGACCGTGCCGCCGATCGCATCGCCATCCATATCGGCAGTGGAGGTCTTGTTCATCACGATGGTCTGCAGGCCCGAAGGCGGCAGCAAGCTCAACTGCACGCTGCGGCTGTATGGCATGCCTTGCGCGACGTCGACGCCGTTGATCAGGTTGACGTCGTAGTCGGCCGGCAGACCACGTACCGTAGCGTAGACGCCTTCACCACGCGCCGCGCCATCCACGCCGGAGAAATAGCCCGAACCGGTATTGGTGACATTCACGCCCGGCAGCAGCCCCAGCGCTTCGGCAACGTTATGCACCGCGGTGTGCTGCAAGCTGGCGGCCGACAACACGTTGACGGTGTTGGGCGCATCCATCTGCATGCTGGATGCATCGTAACGGTTGGCCGCCACGATCAGGCCCTTGAGTTCGGCGACCTTTTTCAGACTGATGGTGACCGTGGCCGGACCACTGCTGCCCACCGTCAGCGGTGAACGGGTGATGGCGAAACCCGCTTGCGAGACGGAAACGGTGTAGTTGCCCGCCGGCACGTTCGCAAAAACGAAATTGCCTTCCTTATCCGCCGTGGCGGTGTAGCCGGTGCCGTCCAGCGACACGCGCGCATTGGCCACCGGTTGTCCTGAATTTTCCTGCTGCAAGTGCCCGCGCACTTCAGTGGCCAGGGCTTGCGAGGCGATGCACGTGGCAGCAACGCCCAGCAAGACGGCAACCGTCAACTTACTACGCTTTAAACCAGCCGTTTTCATTCGGGTTCTCCAATTACAGGATGCGACCGTACGACGGGCTCTCCCCCCGCTTCTGTTCGGTCTTTCGTGATGGCGACGCGACGATCCGCACGCCTGCTCACGGCCTGCTGGGCAAGCCGTCAACCGCAAGCTGCGAGGACACGCCGGCTCGACCAGCAAGCCGGAACGCGTATCGTCAGGTCAATAAAGGATTTTTCAGGCGGCCAGCAGCGGCGGCGAATAGCCGGCGATGCATTTGCCGCGGGCGCGCAGGGCGCTTTTCTTGGCTTGATCGCGTACCGAGATCGATTTGCACTGTCCCTTTGCGGAACAGGCACGAAGCACCACCGCGTAAACGCAGCTCGATGAACTTTCAGTTAGGAAACAGCGGTTCATGTAATACCGTTCCTACCAAGCCATATGAGCGACAGCGGTCCATAACGGGAGGTCCAAGCCTCATGGTGACGTGTCTTCTTTCCCCGTTCAGAAGAAGACGTCAGTCCGTTTGCTACACCAACCTATTATCCCCATAGGCGCCCATGGTTTTACTCTTCGGGCGCGGCGGAAGTCAACTGATTTGTCGTTGAACGCATCTTAATGAATGGGTTGATTGTCCTTAGTGATCGAATGGGTGATCGTTAGGGACAGGCATGCCAGGCAGGCGTCTTGAGGAGGGATGGCGATGACGGAAAAGACCCAGCAAGCGACGTCTTATCGATCGCGCCTGCCCGGCGTGGAAGCGATGTACCGGCGCAGCGAGCACGCCTTTCCACGCCACGCGCACGACCAGTACGGCATCGGCTTGATCACCCGCGGCGCGCAGAAATCGTGGAGCGCGGTGGGCACGGTGGAGTCCGTGGTGGGCGACGTCATCATGGTGAACCCGGGCGAGATGCACGATGGCTCGCCGATCGGCGGCGCGCGCGAATGGCACATGCTGTATCTGGAACCGGACGTGGTGGCGCGCGAACTGGCTGACGAGTGCCTTGGCGATCTCATGTTGCAGCCGGTGGCGCACGATCGGCTTCTGGCGGATGAGGTGACGAAGTTACTCGGCGCGTTGCGCATGCCCGATGCTTGCGGCGATCCCGAAGAGCTTCTGCTTGCCTGCCTGGCATCCAGCGTGCAACGGCATCGCCTGAGCGGACCATCGCTGCCGCATGCATCGCCATCGGTTGCGCGGGCGATCGAGTGGATGAAAGCCGAGCCGCAGGCGGATACATCGTTATCTGCGCTTGCTTCGGCTTGCGACGTGAGCCGCTTTCAGCTGATTCGAAGCTTCATGCGCGAGGTGGGCACGACACCGCACGCCTACCGCATGCAACTGCGCCTGCAGGTGGCGCGGCGTCATCTTGCGCAGGGCAGGGCGATTGCGGAGGTTGCGTTGTTGACCGGGTTTGCCGACCAGAGTCATCTCACGCGTGCGTTTGTTCGGCAGGTTGGTATTACGCCGGGGCGTTATCGGGCGGCGATGCATGGGGATTCGCAAAGATGGCCCGAGTAAATCTCTGATAGGAGGCATCGGCTCCGCGCGTATATTTTCACTTCGCCTCATCGTCATTCCGGCGAAGGCCGGAATCTATCGCCAATGCGAAGCATGGATTCCGGCCTTCGCCGGAATGACGATGAGGTGGTGTGAGAGGAAGCTATCACTCTCATGTTTTCCAGCGCCCGCAATATTCTTCAAGACACTACGCCGCAATCCTTGCGATGGTCGCCCCTTGCCACTTTCCACGAGGGTAAGGTTCATGACGACGATCCAATACACGCGCCGCGCGCCGGACGCCAGCGCATGAACATCCAATTCCTGCTCACCTCACTATTGGTCGTGGCCGCCCCCGGCACAGGCGTACTCCACACCGTCTCCACCGGACTATCCCGCGGCGCACGCGCCAGCCTGGTGGCGGCGGTCGGTTGCACGCTGGGTACGCTTCCGCATATGGCGGCGGCAGTGTTGGGACTGGCGGCGGTGTTTCGCACCAGTCCTTTCGCATTCGAGCTGCTGAAATACCTGGGCGCGGCGTATCTGCTCTACATGGCCTGGGGCACGTTACGCGACCGCAGCGCGCTTGATCCAAATCAGCCGGTGCCCGAACACTCGCCGCTGCGCATGATCGTTGCGGCGATCCTGCTCAACCTGCTCAATCCAAAACTACCGATCTTCTTTCTCGCCTTCCTGCCGCAATTCATCGCCCGGGACGATCCGTCGCCGATGCTACGGCTGCTGACGCTAAGCGCGATCTTCATGCTGATGACGCTGGTGGTGTTCGCGCTATATGGCGTGTTTGCATCATTCATGCGCGCACGCGTGCTTTCGCGTCCGCGGGTCACGGCATGGCTGCGGCGCGTCTTCGCCGCCGGGTTTGTCGCGCTGGGATTGAAGCTGCTGTTTTCCACCAGCCGGGCGTGACGTCAGGTGTCGGCTTTCTGCTCCAGGCGCGCCAGCAGCCAGGGCAGGGTCACGGCCAGCAGGTAGAACTTGGAGGCGAAGAACTTGTTGCCCAAGCAATGGCGATGATCTTCCAGCCACTTGGACGCTCCGGGAAGCAGCGATCGTGCCTGCACGGCGAAAGCGTGCACCTGCTCGAAACGCTGCCTGGCCAGGCCAAGTACGTCGAAACGGAACGAGCCCTTGGACTGCACGTACGGCAGTTGATGAAAGCGTTGCGCGATATGCCGGCGTATCAGCACCTTGTTCATGCCGCCGGGATCCATCAGGCGGTCATCGGGAACCTCGTTGAAGAACCACTCGCACAGCGGCATGTCGCAATACGGATACGCCAGGCGCAAACCCGCGGCCTTGGCCGTATACATGCCTTTGGCGATGCCGGCCGCCTCCATCACGATAAGCACGATGCGCCGCACCGCTTCGGCGGATTCGGCCGCGTCGATATCGTCCTGGAACATCCGGATGCGCTTGCGCGAGTGCATGGACAGCTTCTGCCCGAGCAGACGGTCCACCTCGCTGTCGCTGAAACGCGAGCCGGGGAAATAGCGCTCGAAGCTATTCATCTGCAGCGTGCTTAGCGCAAAGCACAGCCTGAAGCTGTGGCGGATAAGCGGATGAAGGTAAAGCGATGCGGGTATGCGCGCGCTACGCGCCAGCCATCCCAGTACGTGATCTTTCAGATGCAGCGGTACGCCGACGTAAGGATCGATGCCCAGCGCATCGATGATGCCGTCGCCATGTTCCAGGCCGATTTCGGTGGCCAGGTCCGCGTAGGAGAGCGTGGCGAAATCGGCCGTCAATAAGGGCATGCGCGGCGCCATCGCCAGGTAGCGGTCGTAGGCGCGGCCCGGATCGCACACCAGCGTTTCGTGGCGCAGGCCCAGATGGCTTGCCACGAAGCGCGCCGAGTCGATCTCGTTTTCCTCCTTGCCACCGAGGTAGGTGATGCAGGTGGTATCCGGTCGCGTGTCCGCGATGGCGATCGCCAGCGAACTGGAATCCTTGCCGCCGCTTTGCAGCAACCATGGCGTTTTCATATCGGCCGTGCACTGCTGCACGGCATGCGTAAGCAGCTGGTGGTAGCGGCGCAGCAAGGTCTCGTCGCTTACCGCATGGGAGGCCGGCCGCGAGGTGGCGCGCGTCGATTGGTAGGCGAAATGGAAGCGAGGTTCGTCGTCCACGCCCGGCAAGGCGGAAAAGCCGGTCGCGATGTTCTTGACGTCGCTATAGATGGTATGCGGTGGATAGACAAAACCGTTGCGCAGCAAATCGGCGAGCGACACCATGTCGATCGATGCCTGGCGCGCATCCGGTGTATCCAATGGGGAAAAATCCACCTCGCCCGCATGGGGACTGGTGTAAAGATGGATTTTCTTGGGCGATAAGCTTATATCCGGCCATTCGTATAGCGACGTATTCATACGACCATCCAGTTGACTGCAGAACACGACCTGTCAGCGCACGACAATGCGCTGAACGCGATAAGCGCACGGAAAAAATGCAATGGTTGGGCTTTACGGTTTTGCTACTGGCGATGACACAACGACGCTGCCGGCGATGGAAGAAAAAACGCATCACCCGCAGCATCAAGGCGTACCGTCATTTTCCTTGCATGTACCTGACGCTCATGGGTGAGCTTAAGTGCGCTGCTGTGTATGCATTGTCTAGACGGCTCGCTCGGAAAATGATTAAAGGCGGCGACTTATTCACCCTCCAATAAATAATCGGCGTCTTCTTCCACGGCCGGCGTGGTCTCCAGATAAATCGGCTTATCGGCGACCACCATGGGATCCGGCTTATTGTCTTCACGAAGCGCCGGCAGCGGGGGCAGGGTGGCCTGCAAGGTGGAGACGGCCGTATCCAGCGGTAAATCGTTCGGATCGGAAGACTCGTTCAACAATTGCTCGAGCAACCGATCCTGCGCACGGCCGCGCTCGTAGGCATAGGCGTAAGACAGCTGCGTGAATGTGACCATGCGATAGCGCGGCATGAAATGTTGCGGAGCCCATTCGGCCAGTCGTTTGCCGAGTTCGAGCTTGGCCACATAGGCCGGATCGACCACGGAATCGCGCATTTCCACGTAGTTTTCCAGCGTCATCGCGGCGATCGCATCGGCATTGGGCTTGCGGATGCGCTGGAATTGCGCAAACGCGTTGGCGAGCTGCATGTCGGAATCGGCCAACAGCTCGGCCATCACCACGGCGTCTTCGAAACCGCAGTTCATGCCCTGGCCGTGGAATGGCGCGATGGCGTGCGCGGCGTCGCCCACCAGCACGGCACGACCGTCGATATGCCATCGATCGAGATAGAGGGTGGCGAGCGTACCGACCGGGTGTCCATCGTAGTCCGCGGCAAAGCGCGGCATCAGCGGCAACAGGTCGGGGAAGTCGCGACGGAAAAAAGCGCTGGCTGCCGCGGCATCCGGCAAGGTCTCGAAACTGGGGCCGGGCCCGTGCAGAGGCAGGAACAAGGTGACGTTGAAACTGCCGGTGATATTGGGCGTGGCGATGCACATATAGCCGCCGCGCGGCCAGATATGCAGGGCGTGCGGTTCGATCGCGAAGCGATCGGCGCCCGCAGCGCGCGGAATTTCCAGCTCCTTGTAGCCATGGCCGAGCGGTTCGACGCGGATGCCGAGCGGCTGGTGCAGGTTCATCGCCGCGCGCAAGGCGGAACCGGCGCCGTCGGCGCCAATCAACACGCCCGCCTGGTGCTCGCGCTGAACCTGGTGCTCATCGATCAGCGTGATGCGTTGCGTATCGATATTGGCCGTTCTCAGCGCCTGGCCGAAATGGAAATTGACGCCTGCTTCCTCCGCCGCATCGATTAGCAGCGCATTCAACCCGGCGCGCGAAATGGACCAGATCACTTCGCTGTCGTCCACGCCATAGCGCTGCAGCGCGGAAGGCCCATCCAGCGGATGCACCATGCGGCCACGCATCATCACCGATCGCTGCAAGGCAAGCTCGGCAAGCCCCGCCGTGCGCAACGCCTGCAAGCCGCGCTCGGCAAGCGCGAGATTGATGG
This sequence comes from uncultured Dyella sp., assembly GCA_966430775.1. Taxonomy (GTDB): domain Bacteria; phylum Pseudomonadota; class Gammaproteobacteria; order Xanthomonadales; family Rhodanobacteraceae; genus Dyella_B. Next base: position 28,795 of record CBJMMB010000034.1, read on the forward strand.
TGCGGCCACGCACGAAGCCGACACGGCGCGGGTCCATGCGTTTTTCGAAAACCTGCACCGCAAAGCCGCGCCTGGCCAGGAGCTGGGCGAGCAACGCGCCCACGGGGCCTGCGCCGATCAGGGTGATCGCTTGCTTGGACATGCTTAGGTTCCTTTGATGCGAGCGCATCGCCGATATGCAGGCGTGCTCGAGTGCACGCGAGGATCGGTGCATGGCGATCAAGGAACTATGAAACGGTCGTGAAAAGAGCTTTGCTGTTGTTTGTTTCGATAATGTTTCAATCAAGGATGCGCTGAGTTGGCGCGAATAAAGTTGACGTTTTGGACTCGATATTCACGTTTATTTCCATTCACTACTCACCGTCATTCCGGCGAAGGCCGGAATCCATCGCCAGTACGAAGCATGGATGATTCGCTTCGCTCACCCCTTCGGGGCCGTCCTTCGGACGTTCTCCGCGCTGCGCGCTACGTCCGACCTTCGCCGGAATGACGGTGAGGCGAGTGACTGGTTTATGGTGAAACTGTGCTAGGCACCACCGTCACAACAATCTTCGACGGATAAACCCGACTGTGATGCACCGCATTGTCGGCAATCACACCTTCACTCTCGTCGTAATTGTTCCCGCCAGTATTCAGATTGCGATCGAAGCGCGGAAAGTTGCTGCTGGAAATAGCCACACGCAGTTTGTGACCAGGCTTGAAGTAATAGCTGGTGTCGATCGGCTGGAAGGTCACCGGATACACCTCGCCCGGCTTCATCCACGCCAGCGGCTTGTCGTAGCCATTGCGGTAGCGCATGCGCTGGATGTTCTCGGTGATATTGAACGCGCGGCCATCCGGGTAGACGTCCATCACCTTGAAGGTGAAGTCGGTGTCCTTTGCGCTGGAGGAAACGTTCAGGGTTACCGTGATCGGACCGCTGGCCTCGACGCCCTGCGCGAACGGTTCGGTGTCGTAGACCAGCACGTCGTTGCGGGTTTCCTGTTCGCGCTGGTCGTAGGAGCCGAACTTTACCGCGGTACCCTGGCAGCAACCGCCGCCGCCGTAGGTGGGCACGGGGTTGGCCGGGTCGTATACGAATTGATCCGGATGATCGTCCGCATCCGGTTGCGCGGCCAGCTTGCCATCGCCGTACAGCGTATTGGCCTTGCCGCCGCTGCTGAAATAGAACTCGCGGGTGGTCGCGCCGGCCGGCGGCCAGGTGGCCGCGTTCTTCCACTCGTTCTTGCCCATCAGGTAATACATCACCTTGGGTTGCTTCTTCAGCACCTCGCTGTCCTCGCCCTTGAGGAAGTGATCGAACCAGCCGAACACCAGCGCGTTGTAGTCGAAGCGTGCATCGCCCATGTCCATGTCGCCGACCATGGTGTGCTCGGTGGCGCGCGTGTACGCGCAATGCAGCACCGGCGCGATCACGGCGTATTGCTGATCGGCCACATTCTTCGGCGCGGTACGGCGCACTTCGTTATAGGCGGCAAGGTTGGGCGATACGGAAACATCGAACCAGCTCATGAACCACAGGCCGGGCTTGGCGATTTTCATGCCGTCATTCCACAGGCCGCCCTTGTACCAGGCCGGATCGTTGGGCGCGCGCGCAATCATGTTGCCGCCGGTGGCGACCGGCATGCGTGTCTCGAAGATGCCCGGAGGCCCGCCCACGGCCTTGATGATGTCTTTCTCCGGCAGGTGCCAGAACGCCTTGTTCCAGTCCACCGGCGGCATCTGCGGCGCCAGGTCGAAGAAGTGCGAGGCGTTCACCAGCTCCGCTTGCGTAGTGTTCGGCGCGAACATCGGGCGCACCTGGTTCTGGATGCCGTAGTCGTAGATCCAGGAGATGAACAGCATTTGCACCGCGCCGCCGCGATACCAGTTGCCTTGCTCGTAATACGGTCCCACGCGACCCACGCCGGCGCCGAAGCCTTGCACGTTGAAGGTGGCGAGCGCGGGTTCGTTCTGCGCGACCACAGCCAATTGCCATTCGGCCGTCGACGAACAACCGGTGGTGCCCACCTTGCCGTCGGACCATGGTTGCGAGGAAATCCAGCGCACCGCATCGACGCCGTCGCTGAGCGGCATGCCGAGGATGTCGTAATTGCCCTCGGAGAAGAAATGCCCGCGCTCGTTCATTTCGACGTAGGCGTAGCCATGCTTCACCGCGTCCAGGGCGCGTGTCATGTCACGCGGCGCGCCAAGCTTGACGTCCCAGAAATTGAAGTTGTACGGCGTGCGCACGAAGATGGTCGGCACCTTGCCCGCACCTTTGGGCCGGTAGATATCGGCCGCCATGCGCTTGCCGTCGCGCATCTTCACCATCACCTTGCGATCGACGACGGCGACGTCTTCCAGTGCTTTCTCGGTGGCGTTGCGCTTGGCGATCTGCTCCGCATCCGGATCCTTGGATTGCGCGGAGACGGCAAACGGCAACGCCAGGCAGATGGTCACGGCCATACTGCCGGCGATCGAACGCAGGTGCTTGCGTGGCATGGAAGGTCCCCTGGGCGTGGTGTGGCGCGACTATACGAAGAGCGGGGTGTGGATGCCATCCGCAGTGCGGCATGTTCGCCCGTAGGCTGGGACGCAATCCCAGCTCAAAACCTCAGGGGGGTCATTCCGGCGAAGGCCGGAATCCATTGCCAGTACGAAGCATGGATTCCGGCCTTCGCCGGAATGACGATGAGGAGAGGTCGAGATCATGCGCAGCGCGGGGAAGT
>CBJMMB010000035.1:0-31228 GCA_966430775.1 uncultured Dyella sp.
GGGTCAACCCCGGCTGCGGCACGCGGGTGATCCGCGGCGGTTCGTGGGGCAGTTCACCGGAGCAGGCCAATTCGGCGTACCGGCAGGGTGCGGATGCAAGCATTCGCAGCGGGCGCGTGGGGTTTCGGATTGTGCGGGAGTTGTAGGCAGGTTGCTTCCCGCCTTCATGGATATACAATATGCGCGTGTATATCATGAGATGTCGCCATGCAGGTCGCCAAGTGGGGTAACAGTCTCGCGGTCCGTCTTCCCGCCAGCGTGGTGGAAGCGCTGGAACTGAGGGAGGGGGACGACATCGAAATCGTCGTTGACGCTCCCCGCATCTTTGCCGTACGCAAGAAACCCGGTGCCGCGGAATTGCTCAAGCAACTGCGGCGTTTTCGTGGCAAATTGCCGGCCGACTTCAAGTTCAGCAGGGACGATGCGAATGAGCGAAGCTGACGGCAAGAGAATATTTCTCGATAGCAACGTGTTGCTTTACCTGCTATCGGACGATACGGCCAAGGCGGATCGGGCGGAGGCGTTGCTGCAGCTTCATCCAACCATCAGCGTGCAGGTGCTCAATGAAGTTGCGAACGTCTGTGTACGCAAGCTCGGTATGCCGTGGAGCGAAATTGGGCAGTTCCTGGAGTTGATCGAGCATTTCTGCAGCGTAGTCCCGCTGACCGTGGAAATACACGATTTGGCCCGGCGCATGGCCGAGCGCCATCGCCTGGCTTTTTACGATGCATGCGTCGTAGCGGTTGCATCAGTCGAAGGGTGCCAACTGCTTTATTCGGAAGACATGCACCATGGACTCGTCATCGAAGACAGCTTGAGATTGCAGAACCCTTTTGCAAAGACCTGATGCTAAGGCACTTGGCGACACAGGACACAACTTGCGGAATGCTTGCCTCAAGTATGTTTGGCGATAGGATGCCTGACAGGCTCACTTTGCGATTCGTGAACTGATGATCACCTGCCACGTTCGATACGTTATCGATCCGAACCTGATTTCCGAGTTCGAGGCCTACGCGAAAATGTGGATTCCCTTGGTCGAGAAGTTCGGCGGAAAACATCACGGCTATTTCCTGCCCGCCGAAGGTGCCAACAATATTGCGCTCGCGTTGTTTTCTTTCCCAAGCCTCGCCGCATACGAAACCTATCGCGCAGATTCTCTGCAAGACTCGGAATGCCAGGCTGCGTTCGCCTTCGCCAAGGAAACCAAATGCGTACTGAGCTACGAACGTAGTTTCTTCCGGCCCGTGCTCGGCTAACGGGATGCCGCCCTGGCGTTAGCAGACGCGATAAGAAGGTTACGGTCGCAACGCTACACCCCAAACCGCCGTCACGTCGCCACCAAGCCGCCATTCGTTGAAAGGCCGGCGCGGCGCCATCAACGCAGGCAGTCTCGCGTCGTGGGTGTGGGCGTAGTAGGGCTCCATCCAGGAAAGTTCGTCCTGAAACGTCCATGGAAAGAGATCCTGCTTGATCGGCGTGATCGTTGCGAAGCTGCTCGGATCGCGAACCGCATCGATCACCAGGTTCGCCAGGCGCGCAATGGCGTGATCGTTTTCCCGGTACAGATCGATGCCGCGCCGCTGCACCAGTTCGGCCGTGAACACCAGCGGCAGCAATGCGAAGGTGTGATAGTGCAGGGCCCGGTTGCCGCGCTTCACTTCCCGCTCCAGTGCGCCGTTGGGGCCGATATCGCGAATGCCTTCGCGTGCACGGATCAGGCCGGAGTCGATAAGGTTCGGCTGGTTGGTCGCGGTGCCGATGGCGACCAGGTTCAGGCCCGCCCAATAGACGAGGTTGTTGTGCAGATGGTTGATCGCATTCGCATCGCGCGTGGCGATGGCGATGCGCTGCAGCCACGGATCGATCACCGCCAGCTTGTTCGCGTTGGCCGCCTTCACCGCATCCGGCATGCGCAGCAGCACCATGGCGAAATCCGTGCCCGCCCACGAGCGTTCGTAATAACCCTGGTAACCGGAGATCGGCCCCATCAGCGCATCCGCACGCGCCCAGCCATGCAGAAGATCGAGCGCGCAGGACCAGTCGCCCGCTTCGGCCGCCTTGTTGAGCTTGGCGATAAAGCCGCGCATCGGCTGGACCGCCTGCGCGTAGCCGGCCGCATCGTCATAGAAGCCGGGTGGATCGATGCTTTTCAATGGCGCCGGCACTTCGCATGCGTTGGCGATCGGGGTGGCCACGAACAACAGCGCGAGAAGGATTCGAAGCATTCGATGCATATTCACTCCTTTGACTGCGGCGGGTAGGGGAGGCGTGCTTATTTATCCATCGGCATTGTTGCATCGATACAGTGCGATGCCTTCGCGGGCATTACGTCAGGGGTGGAAAACAAAGAACCCCGAAAACGATGTTTTCGGGGTTCCTTTTGGATCTTGCCGGACCGTATTGGATCCGGATGTTTGGTGCCAGGAGAAGACCCGTGATCTGATATAAGTTACTGATGTTGCATGTTTGATTGTGCTGATCTTTGCATTTCATGCCCAAAATCCTGCCCAAGAGAAAGCGCTTGGTCTGGAAGCAGGTCGGTAATTCGCTCTACCTGACCTGTGCGGATGCGAGATAAGCCACTCATGCCGCTTGGGCAAACCCACGGTCGGCCGTCACCTTATCTACGACCCACTGCTCGATTTCTGTCCGCAGCCAGCCTACCGCTCCGGGGCTTAGCTGGATTTGTTGCGGGAACGTTCCAGCCTTCATCATTCGGTACACAGTCGGTCGGGACATTCCGGTCATCACTACCACGTCTGGCATGCGGACGATGATGGGAAGAATTTGGGTGCTCTTGTTCATGTGGCTTCCTTCAATGCAGCTAGCGCGGCTCACCATGCGGCCACGCTGTCTTCTGTCTGTAAGTGGTTCGAGGGGGACGGGGGGTGATCGATCGCAAACTGATCGTCTGATACCCCTTCGGAAATTTGCGGCGAACATTTCAGGGGCCGTTTCGCGGCCATTAGTTCGCTTGGGTGCTCGGGGGTGCTGCGGCAAGGTGGCCGCGAGAGCATGGACTGCTCGGTTGATTCCGTTCCAATGGAACAACTGGGAAGAAACAGGGAGCGGCTACACAGGGCCGTTCCCTTGAGGATTAGAAGTCGCAATCCTCATAGGTCTCGGCGGTCTCTTCGGCAAAGTCCCGCGTATCCTGATTGGCCGCGTCAAGCTTCCTTTCAACTTCCAGGATGGTCATGGCAAGCCTAACGACCTCTTGGGAAGACGTTTTATCCATCAATGCGCCGATCTTTCTTGCGAGCTTCTCGGCTTCGTGCTGTGTGTGCTGTTCCGATGTCATGTTTTCCCTCATATCCTGCCAGCCTGTGCCCGCATCGCGGACATACCGCCAGCGTGGAAAGTTCGTTCCGGGATCGAGGGCGGCGGGACTCCAGTCCTTCGGGTTTACGTCACGCAACTTACGAAGCATTCGGTGAACTGTGGCAACGCCGACGACAAAGCGCCCGGCTACCGTGCGGGTTGATTCGCCTTTGGGTAATCCGGTGCTGCCTCGGTGGGTGACGGTGGCAAGGTATTGCCATGCGGCATCCCGCTTCTGCTCCGGGTGCATCTCCAGTGCCCTGCCGGAACAATTGACCAGCTTGGAAATCAGTACGGCCCGTTGATGGTCCATCGGCGTGATGCGGACTGGAACGGTCTGACGTTGTGCTCGCTGGTATGCCCTGAGCCGATGATGCCCATCGACGACCAACAATTGCCCGTCGATATCTGCGACCAGCAAAGGTGCTAGATGGATATCATTGGACGTGTTCAGAACCAGTAAGAATCCTCCGATGTGTTCCTCGCTCCGGTTCTGCACGCGGTCCTTCTCCCTGAAAGGCACCATGCGGTGATCGCGAGGTTGTAGGGCCTCATCAGTCTTGAGTGAGGTCAATGGCACATGGCGGACCTCGGCGACTTGAAGACGCTGAAGGGTCTGCTCAATGGTCATTACGCACCACGCACTTCCGGGTGCGTGTGGACCAGATACTTCAAGACTTCGGCATTACTGGTATCGCGCCGAATGCGGCTCTCCAGCTTCCGCTGGAAATCCTTGAGCAGGTCAAAAGTGGGCACATCGAACGCGATGGTGCGGATGTTGAGCGGCTCGCACAGCGCGATGGCTGCGCCGAGATGCATAGGGTCGAAATCAATCATGCGTCTAAGGTCTCTTGTGGTGGAGCGGATGTGGTGGAAGGGCAGGCACGACAAGGCACCGGGAGGCCTTCGGTGTGCCTTCCGGTTCTAGATCAGTCGTGGGTTGCTTTCAGCAGCCGGAGCGCTGCGGCTTTCTATCTAGGTTGGCGGTTATACCCATATCACCGGGAATCATCCGGGGGTACTGAGGGACAGCAGGTCTCATTTCTTCTCTGCTTGTGGTTATACCCCCTGACGTCTTATGGGACGCCGGGAGTACATGTGGGACGCCGGGAGTACATGTTTCCCCCTTTCGGGTATCGCGAAGCAGGTGGCCATTAGGGACGTACGGGCACGTAGTCCATGGCCTGAGAGATGTGTAGGTGTATTCCTACGTTCCTTACGGCGTCATATCGGTCACAAATTTGCCCAAGGATCATCACGGATCATTCACGACCTAGATGGGTATGGTCAGACAATTGTTAATGCAGGGGTTTCAGGGGCTACAGGGGCATCCGATGCGTCATGCTGGCGTTTTGCGTCGGCCTCCTCTTGGTCGTGTTCGTCGTCTCCCTCTGTGGTGGGCCACCCTCGTGAATCGGGTTGGTGCAGACCGCTGATAACTACAGCGGGACAAACTTGTGAGGATTGGAAGGCCCATGGAGCAGCATGTTGGGTACCACATTCAAAGGAATCGTGTGATGCGATTGAAGATGTTTGTCCGCAACTACGCATCGGTTTGCCTGGTGCTGCTTTGTATAACCTTCCACGGTCATGCGCGTGCTCAGGTGGCTCCCGCCTCGGCATCCAGCGCTTCGATGAACGCTTCGGCTATTTCGATTCCTTCGACCAAGCGCATGGTGGCCCGGACTAATACAGCGACAGCGAGTCCAGACACTCATTGGTACGCTGCGCCGTACACGGGCAACGCTCCCACGCTCAGCATTGCCATTGCTCAGTGGTACAAGGCATGGCAGCAGGCATGGCCTGCCTACGCCTATTGCACTTATCAACTTCAATTGTTAGACCCAAATACTTCGTCTGGACGTGTTGCTACGGCAACCATGAATTCACCGTGCGGGGGGACACAACCTTTCTATGCCACAGAGTATTCCCACAATCCGGGACGAACTGATGGTAGCCCATGCAATTGCGCTGGTGACCCCATCGATTTGGCGACGGGTAACGAATTTCGCGCTGATGAAGATGTGACGTCAGGAACACTGCGGTTCGCTCGTTACTACAACAGTTCCATGGTGGGTTCGGCCCATATCGGTGCACTGTGGCGGCATAGCTTCGACCGGAGCATTGAGTATCTGTCGGACGGCACGACCTCTGTGGCAAATGTGTATCGGCCTGACGGACACAAGTTCACCTTTACGCTCCAATCAGGTCAATGGGTCACGGACTCCGATTTGCCAGACCATCTGACGGAACAGACGGATAGTTCCGGTAACCTGGCTGGCTGGGTTTATTTCGATACCCCGACGCGAAACCAGGAAACCTATAACGCGTCCGGACAACTTGTGTCGATCGTCGATCCTAACGGACAGGCGACGTCCTTGACCTACAGCACGGCGGCCACGCCAACGAGCGTTGCGCCTGCGGCAGGGCTGCTGTTGTCGGTGGTTGATCCGACAGGCCGTTCGCTGTCCTTCATGTATAACGCCCAATCTCAGATTTCGAGTTTGACGCTTCCTGATGGTGGCGTGATTACCTATGCGTATGACTCGAATGGAAATCTTACGTCCGTTACTTACCCGGACAAGAGCATCAAGCAGTATCTCTACAACGAGGTCAGCTTGAGGATGGCAGACCTCCCGAACGCCCTGACGGGTGATATCGATGAGGCCAACACGCGATTCACGAGTATTGCGTACAACAGCAATGGGCAGGCATTTTCATCAAGTATCGCGTCAGGCCAGGAAAAAACGCAGATTAGTTACAACTCCGACGGCACCACATCGGTGACTTATCCCACCGGTTCCCAGAGTACGCTGAGCTTTACGACGATCAACGGTGCCTTCCGCACCTCGACGGTTAATCAATCTTGCGGGATGCAGTGTGGGCAGCCTAATGCGTCTGCCACCTTTGACAGTAACGGCTACCCGGCCTCTACGACCGACTTCAACGGCAACGTCACCAAGACGACTTACGATGCCAATGGATTGCTCAGCCAGCAGGTTGATGCCTCGGGTACCTCAAGCCAGCGCACGACCAACTTTACCTGGAACACCGCGCTGCGCATTCCGCTGACCCGCAGCGTGTTGGATGCCAACGGTAACGTTGTTAGCTCAACGCAATGGGTCTACAACAGCATCGGCCAGACGCTCGCCCGTTGTGAGATTGATCCCGGCAACAGCGCTGCCTCCGGCTACGTCTGTTCCAATACGGGCACTGTTCCAGCTGGCGTACGCCGCTGGACTTACACCTACTGCACCGCCGTGGATACCACGCAATGTCCCCTCGCAGGCCAAATGCTGACGGCCACCGGTCCCCGCACGGACACCACGCAAACCACCGCCTACAGCTATTACATGGCGAGCAGCGCCACGAACTGCGGCACGCCCGGCGCCGCCTGTTATCAGGCAGGTGACCTGCACACCGTGACCGATCCGGTTGGCCACGTCACCACCATCGCTTCCTACGATGCCGATGGGCGCATTACTCGGACCACGGACGCCAATGGCGTCCACACTGATCTCACCTACACACCGCGTGGCTGGCTTGCCTCGCGCAGCATAGGCAGTGCAACCACCAGCTTCACGTACAAGCCTTATGGTGCCGTTCAGACCGTTACCGACCCTGATGGCACCGTGACTACCTACGGGTACGACGCAGCGCATCGTCTGGTGAAGATCACCGATGCCCAAGGCAACTATGTGCAATACACACTCGATGCTGCGGGTAACAAGACCGCCGAGCAGGTCTACGACTCTACCGGCACTTTGCATAAGAGCCTGAGCCGTACCTACAACACGTTGGGTCAGCTCACGAAAGTCATGGATGGCCTTAGCCATACCGTGTTCGACGCCAGCGCCAGTGGGAGCTACGACGCCAACGGCAATCTGATCCAAAGCGCCGATGGCTTGGGCATTCAACGCCAGATGGGCTATGACGCCCTCAATCGTCTAGTTCAGACCCTCGACAATTACAACGGCACGAACTGACAGGGGCTCGGCCATGGATTACGCAAGGATGTTTTCTGTGCCATCCCAAAACGCGGATGGGCAAGGTCGCAAACGAGCAGTGAAAGGAGCGGGGAGCATGGGGACGAGTGCTAAGGTACATCGCAGCGTCATCCAGCGAGGGGTAATGGCCGGGTTGGTATTGGTGCTGGCAGGCTCCGCCACGTCAGCCATGGCGCAGACGGCAAACACCAAGACGACGTATACCTACGATGCATTGGACCGCATCACGCAGGTCACCGATCCCAGCGGTCTCAATACGACCTATCAATACGATGGGTTGTCCAACCCCACCAGCACCACCAGTCCAGACAGTGGCGTCACCGCCCGCACTTTCGATGCGGCGGGCAACGTGCTGACCGGTACCGATGCCAAAGGCAACACCGTCACGTACACCTACGATGTTCAGAACCGCCGCCTCACCGCAACTTATGCTGATAGCACTCAAAACATCGCTTACTCGTATGACGAGCCCAACAACCTCACCGGCTGCACCACCTCGTATCCCATCGGTCACCTGACGCGTGTAGTCGAAAACGCCGTCACCACGCTGTTCTGCTACAACGCCCAAGGCTATGTGATCCAGAAGAGCCAGACGGTCAACGGCCATTCGGACGTCACCACTTACACCCGCAGCCCCGCCGGCCGACTCCTCAGCATCACGCACCCGAGCGGCAACCAGGTGAACTACACCTATGATGCGGATGGTCGCGTCAGTGGGGTTACTGCCACCACTGGCAGCGGCACCACTACGCTGGTCAGCAACGTCAGCTATCTGCCATTCGGGCCGGTCAGTGGCTATACGCTGGGCAACGGTCAGGCGATTACACGCACATACGACGCCAACTATCGGCTGACTGATCTTGTCAGTCCGGCCTTTACGCTGCATGTGGCGCGGGATGCGATGGGTGATATCACCGCCATAGGCAACAGCGCGGGCGCCAATCCGGCGACGGAGACGTATTCCTATGACCCGCTGTATCGCCTTACGGCCATCAAGGAAGCTGACGGCAGTACGCTGGAAAGCGTCACCTACAACCAGACAGGCGACCGACTGAGCAAGGCAGGCAGTGGTCTGGCAACAGGTACGTACAGCTACAACACCGACACGCATCAACTTATTGCCACGGGTAACGCAGCGCGAACAGTGGACGCGGACGGGAATACCACGGCGGTCAGCCAAGCCGGCAGCACGTATGGGTTTGGTTATAACGCGCGTAATCGGATGGCTCTAGCGCAACTGAATCAGAGCACGATCGCGAACTACGCTTACAACGCTGATGGTGACCGCATCGCAAAGACCGCTAACGGTTCGACAGAGCGCTATAACTACGATGACGATAGCCAACTTCTGAGCGAATACGGGGCTACCAATCGAGAATATGTTTACCTGGATGACATTCCGGTCGCGAACCTCGACACGCAGGGTACTACGACATCGATTGCGTATGTCACGGCGGATCAATTGGGAACACCGCGTGCTGTTACTGATGGGAGTGGCAATACATTGTGGGCATGGGCGTATCAGGGGAATGCGTGGGGTGAGCAGGCGCCAACCAGCAGCGGCTATACCTACAATCTTCGGTTCCCTGGACAGTATTTCGATGTAGAAACAGGATTGTTGCACAACGGCTTTCGCGACTATTGCCCAGAATGCGGGCGCTACATTCAAACCGACCCTATTGGCCAAACAGGTGGTCCCAGCACATATGCCTACGTCGGCAGTAGCCCTCTGAGCAACATAGACCCGCTTGGGCTATATCCGCTGCCGAGTCCCGGCACACCATTGCCGTCGCCGTCACCTGCTCCTTCTCCCGCCCCAGGTACCGGGACGGTTCCCAACTATGGGCCTCCCGCGAACGAACCTAATTTTGAACCGGATGCGCCCGGTTCTGGTTTGGATGGCTTGGCCATGCGCGCCTGTGTAGCGCAGCCGGAACTCTGCATTGTCGTGGGGAGCCTCTGGCCTACGGACGCGGGTAAGCCGGGCGATGAAACCAAACCGGGTGGGGATTCGAACGTTGTTCCATTTCCAGGCGATCGCAGACGTCCAAACAACACCTGCCCGCAGCAGGACGATGATGGGGACGGAGACGATCGCTGCGAAAAAAATCTGAAACGCGACCTTGCAACATGTAAATCGATGGGGAAACGCGGGGGGAAGCAGGCTTATGAAGTGTGTCGTCAACAGGCAATGCTTCGTTATAGTAACTGCCTAAGTGGTCGTGACAGTGACATAGATGCCCCTCTTCCCCCGTGGCGCTGACTTCGCCACAGGCTCATCTTAACTTTGGTGACATTTGATATGCCTACACAGAAACCGTATCGAGCAGTTTTAGTATCTGTTGAACGCGATGGAAACAATCTTCGTGTTCGCGTAGACGATGCTGAATGCGATGTCACCTCGCCAAAAAGCTGGAGCCAAAAAGAACATGTGACGAACAAGCTTTTCACTGAAGAAAGCTTTCGTGAAATGGACATCAGCGATGAAGAATTTGCTGATTTTGGAGCGTTGGTCTTTGCGAGACTCAATGCCTTTCTTGAAATGGGGGAAGCCTAGGCACCTCTTAGCTGCGAAGCTTTGTAGGCTGCAACTCAGAGGATTTTGACCAACATGGCTGCTGGAAAAAACTGCGGCGATTGCAATCGGTGATGGGATCAAACCCGGCACACTATAAGCGCTAGGCTTTACACAGTGCTTTCCTGGACAACGAAAGACCCGGCGGAGTGGCCGGGTTCGTCAGGTATTGCTGAAATACTAATGCGCGATATCAATCATACTGCCTGACCAGTTGAGAGCAGGGAGCATTTCCCCGTCTAGCTCTCCTTGCATGTCCCCAATGAAGCAAAGCTTTGCACCCTCGGGTGCACGCATAACGGCCTCACGGACTTTATTTCGGAGAGGCGTTGGTCCGATTGCAACTTCCTGGAGTATGAGCGATTGCTGGTCGCCCATTGGAAGGTTCAGTAGGGCTTCGAGTGCCGCGCGTCCGATAAGCGTGAGGTGTGGTTCCCCATCTTGTACATAACCGCCGGATAGGCAGCAATAAACCTTCTTCGTTTTGAAGGCCACTTCTAAAACCATGAGGGCAATCGGTCTACCTTCTGGGATACCCGTTACAGATTGAATCTCTGCAATGGTCTCCGGCTCTGGTTTTGTACCCCTGATCAATTTGGATGATAGTGACACTGTGCATTCCTTTAGCTTGCCTTGGGTTCTTAGTGTGCCATCACGACCTGGCTAACCGCGACCATGATCACGATACCGCTGGGCTTTCTATCTAGGTTGGCGGTTATACCCCTGGCGCTACATGAGACGGCCCGAGCGCCCCTGCTCCTAGGCTTGTGGTTTTACTCAGACTCACTGGGGTTTCGGCAGGAGATACCAGCGAAGGCCGGTGGGCTTCCTTCATCTATGCTGCGCGTTATACCCCGTGATCCCACGCGAGACGGGTTGAGCAGCGTTGCTCCTAGGCTTGCACTTTTACCCGCGCACCTCAGTGGCGCCCAAAGACCCGCACGAAGGCCACGGCGGCGATGGCGAACATGCCGAGCACGGCAGTGGTGGCGATGGTAAACGTCCCGAATGCGATCAGAAGACGCAGGTATGGGTCGCTGAGGGTTTCTTTGAGTTCGTTGGGCGGGTTCATGGGCGACTTGGGTAGGAAGGAAAACTACAGATCAGGACAGACGCACGTAATAGCAGCGAGGGTTACCCGGCCATGCGAAGGGGAATGACAGTAGCGCCATTCTTCAGCCCGTCAAGATAGTCCGCCCACGCTTGCATGACCTCCCTGCGTTTCTCGCGGAACTTCACGCGCGCATAGGCCGCTTCCACCTCATCCTTCGGCGCATGGGCAAGCTGGGCTTCCAGTACGTCTACATCAATGCCGAGCCGCTCACGGCCAAGCGTGCGCAGCGAGGCGCGGAAGCCGTGGGTAGTGTGCTGCCCCTGAAACCCCATTTCCCGCAGCGCTTTGCTGAGGGCGTCCCGGTGTAGATGTGGGGTCATCTGGCGGGCCTGTGGTGGAAAGACGTATTCCTCGCCTGCACTGCGAGCATGCATCTCCTTCAATACCTCTAACGCTTGCCGGGGCAGCGAGGTGGTGAAGTCCTGTCCCGTCTTCATGCGACGGCTGCCATCCGGGTTGAGTCCCGGAATTTTCCATTCTGCTGTGTCCATGTTGATTTCTTCCCAGCGCGCGCTAGCGGCCACTCCGGGGCGAATCGCCGTGAGGGCGGTCAACATCAGCGCCGCACGGACCACGCGGTTCCCATAGGCATCAATGGCGCGCATGACCTTGCCGAGCTGCCCATCGTCTTCAGTGACGGCGGGCATGTGGCCGGAGCGCAGCTTGGGCAGGATACGGCTGAGGCGAAGCATGCTTTCATCGGAGCGCAACCCTTCGTTGATGGCTTGCTCCACGATACTGCTGACGTATTGCCGTGCCTTGCGTGCAAGCTGCGGCGTGTCCTTCGCCATATCGAGGATGACGGGGCGAACATCTTTCGTTTCCAGCGTCCGCATATCCGCATCACCCAGCTTGGGTATCAGATAGGAATCCACGACGAGCCGAGCTTTGCTGTAGGTCGCGGGTGCCCAGCTAGGGCGCTTTTCGGATAACCAGCGTCCCGAGACGGCGCGAAGGGTGGCTCGTTCTGCTTGTTCCTTTGCCAGTGCTCCCGCCGCTTCTTCCGCACTGGTTGCCGCCGATGCGGCTTGCTTGGCTTTGCGCGTGCCGGCAGTCGCCTTGCCTAACTTCGCGTCGCGCTGGATTTCCACCGCACGCGTACGCGCTTCGGCAAGCGTCAGCAGCGGATAATGGCCGATGGTGGCTGGCGCTGGGCGTGTGCCATCTGCCAACCGGTAACGCACTTGCCACGTCTTGCGTCCTGCGGGACTCACCAGCAGAGAGAGGCCATTGCCATCCGACAACATGAAAGGCTTTGCAGCAGGTTTGGCGTTACGTACTCGAAGTTCGGTAAGCGGGTTAGCAAGACGGGGCATGCAGTGGGGACTGGCTTGGGTAGGATTCGTAAGAACATACCCAAAACCTTACCCAAAAGTCCAAGCTCCCTTGAGCAGAAGTGAGACCTCTAGAAACGAAAAAGCCCGCAAATTTGCGGGCCTTTATGTGTTTCTGAGATTTCGTGAGACATCCTGAAATCTGCTGTTGGTGCCCAGGAGAGGACTCGAACCTCCACGGTTTTACCCGCTAGTACCTGAAACTAGTGCGTCTACCAATTCCGCCACCTGGGCAGGTGTCGCGTTAGCCTTTCGGGCTGTGCGAGCCGCGTAGAGTAGGGGGAGGCGCACGGGTTGTCAACTATTTCTTCATGATCGTTGCTGCGGTCGCGCCACGTGCGTCCAACTACTTATCGAATGCAGTTATCGAGGCGATACTAAGGCGTGACCAAGACAAAAAAGCCCAGCAAGGAAAGAGTGCCGCGCAAGGCGGCGAAGGCCCACAAAGCTCGCGCGGAAGCGCCGGCGCCCGCGCGTCGTGGACGCGGCGGAGCGGCGGATGCAGGGCCCGGGCGGCAGCGCGATCCCTTCGCCGAGCGCGAAGCGCAGCGCTACGAACGGCCCATTCCCAGCCGTGAGGCGATCCTCGCGCT
Source organism: uncultured Dyella sp. (assembly GCA_966430775.1). Lineage (GTDB taxonomy): Bacteria > Pseudomonadota > Gammaproteobacteria > Xanthomonadales > Rhodanobacteraceae > Dyella_B. The sequence goes on from CBJMMB010000035.1 coordinate 12,945, forward strand.
GCTGGAAGAACGCGGCGAGTTGCTGACCGAGGCGCGCATCGCCGAAGCGCTGGCGCTCGACGACGAATACGGCATCGCCGCGCTCACCAAACGCCTCGGCGCGATGGTGCGCGATGGCCAACTGCTACTCGGCCGTCGCGGCGGTTATGCGCCGGTACGCAAGCTGGACCTGATCCCCGGTGTGGTGCTTGCCAACGCCGAGGGCTACGGCTTCCTGCGGCCGGACGCGGGTGGCGACGATCTGTACCTTTCGCCTTACCAGATGCGCAGCGTGCTGCACGGCGACCGCGTGCTGGCCAGCGTGGTCGGCGTGGATCGGCGCGGGCGCCGACAGGGTTCCATCGTGGAAGTACTGCAGCGGCGCTCGCCGCGCCTGGTCGGCCGGGTGATGATCGAAAACGGCGTCACCCTGGTGGTGCCGGACGACCGCCGCCTGCACCAGGACGTGATGATCGCGCCGGGCCAGGAGCGCGGTGCGCGTACCGGCCAGATCGTGGTGGCCGAGATCACCGATCCGCCCACCGCCTATCGCGGCCCGCTCGGCACCATCCGCAGCGTGCTGGGCGAACGGCTGCAGCCGTCGTTGCTGGTCGACATGGCGATCGCCAGCTACGACCTGCCATACGAATGGCCGCCCGAAGTGCTGCGCGAAGCCGAAGAGGTGGAACCGGAAGTCACCGCCGCCGAGCGCGAAGGCCGCGTCGACCTGCGCAAGCTGCCGCTGGTCACCATCGACGGCGCGGACGCCCGCGATTTCGACGATGCCGTGTACGCCGAGCCCAGGCGCGGCGGTGGCTGGCGGTTGATCGTGGCGATCGCCGATGTGTCGCACTATGTGCCGGTCGGCAGCGCGCTGGACAAGGAAGCCTACGAGCGCAGCACGTCCACCTATTTCCCCGGCTTCGTCGTGCCGATGCTGCCGGAGACCTTGTCCAACGGCATCTGCTCGCTCAATCCGAAGGTGGAACGCCTGTGCATGGTGTGCGACATGCAGGTGAGCGCCGAGGGCGAAGTCACCAAGGCCAAGTTCTGCAACGGCGTGATGCTTTCGCACGCGCGCCTCACCTACGACAAGGTGTGGCAGGCGATCGGGCTGAAAGAACCCGATACGCGCGACGAGCTGGCCGATGTCCTGCCGCAACTGGAAAACCTGCATGCGCTGTACAAGGCGCTGGCCGAGCAGCGCCGTCGTCGCGGTGCGATCGACTTTGAAACGGCCGAAGTGAAATTCCGCCTCGACGCGCTCGGCGAAGTGCAGGCGGTCGGCGCGGTGGAGCGTAACGACGCGCACAAGCTGATCGAAGAATGCATGATCGCCGCCAACGTGCAGGCGGCGATGTTCCTGTCCAAGCGCAAGATTCCCGCGCTGTATCGCGCGCACGAGACGCCGCCGGCGGAGAAGTACGAAGACCTGCAGCAGTTCCTGCGCGAATTCAAGTTGCGCATGCCGCCGATCGAAGATGTCACCCCGGCGGATTTCTCCGATGTGCTGCGCCTGGTGAAGGATCGTCCGGAGCGCGAACTGATCCAATCCGTGCTATTGCGCGCGCAGAGCCTGGCGGCCTACCAGCCGGACAATCGCGGCCATTTCGGCCTGGCACTGGAAGCGTATGCGCACTTCACCTCGCCGATCCGCCGGTATCCGGATTTGCTGGTGCATCGTGCGATTCGCCATGCGTTGCAGGGTGGCAAGCCTTCCGCCTATCACTATTCCGACGCGACCATGGCGGCGATGGCCGTGCATTGCTCGCAGCGCGAGCGCCGCGCGGAAGAAGCCGAGCGTGACGTGGACGAGCGCTTCCGTTGCGCGTGGATGGCCAAGCACGTCGGCGAGGAATTCGATGGCGTGGTCACCGGCGTCACTTCGTTCGGCCTGTTCGTGGAGTTGGACGATTCGAAAGTCTCCGGTCTGGTGCATATCAGCCAGCTTTCCAACGACTACTACCACTTCGATCCCATCCGTCATTTGCTGAAGGGCGAACGCACGGGCCTGCAATTCCGTCTGGGCGACCACGTGCGCGTGCAGGTGCTGCGCGCCAGCCTGGAAGATCGCAAGATCGATTTCCGCATGGTGCAGCCGGGGAAGAAAAAGGCGCCCGAGCCCGCAGCGCCGACACCACAGGCGTTCGTGCCGCCGATCACGCCGCGTGCTTATGACAAAGCGGGCGGCGAGCGTTATTCGCTGCCGTCAGGGCGCCAGCCGCTGCCGGCGTTGCCGCCGTTGCCGGGCTCCGATACCCGCGCAAAGAAAGCTGGCGCAGCTAGGCCGGGTAGCAAGGCGGCTGCGGACAAGACGGCGGGCAAACGTAAAACAAAGGCTGGCGGCGGCAAAGCACCCAGCAAGCGCGCGACGGTCAAGAGCCGCGGGCCGAAATCGAAAGGCAAGCGATGAGCGAGAGTTGGATCGTCGGGATAAACCCGGTCGAGGGCGCGTTGAACAACGATGCCGAACGCGTGCGCGAAGTATTGGTCGAAAACGGCCAGCGCAATCCGCGCGTGCATGAACTGGCGGAAAAAGCCAAGTCGCTGAAGATTCCCGTGCATCATCGCCCGCGTGAACAGCTCGATCGCGTGGCGGGCGAAGCACGGCATCAAGGCGTGGTGGCGCTTTACCAGGCGCCGCCGCTGGCCAGCGAACAGGATCTGCCCGAGCTGATCGAGCAGGCCGGCAGCGATGCGCTGGTGCTGGTGCTCGATGGCATCACCGATCCACACAATCTCGGCGCGTGCCTACGCAGCGCGGCGGCGGCGAAAGTGACGGCGGTGGTGGTACCGAAGGATCGTGCGGTAGGTATTACGCCGGTCGTGCGCCGCGCGTCGGCCGGTGGCGCGGATCGTGTGCCGCTGGTGGCGGCGACCAATCTCGCGCGCGCCCTGCGCACGCTGAAAGATGCGGGCGTGTGGATCACCGGCCTGGCCGGCGATACCGATCAATCCATCTACCAGATCGACCTGAAAGGCCCGGTGGCGCTGGTGCTGGGCAGCGAGGGCGAGGGCATTCGCCGACTCACGCGCGAGACCTGCGATTTCGTGGCGAAAATCCCCATGCCAGGTAGCATGGAAAGCCTCAACGTATCGGTGGCGACCGGTATCGTCTTGTTCGAAGCATTGCGTCAAAGGAGTGTGCGATGACGTTCTATTGGCACGATTGGGCCGGCTACATCGGCGTGGCGCTGATGCTGCTGGCCTACCTGATGCTGCAGGCCCACAAGCTGCATGGCAACGGCCTGGTCTATCAGCTGATGAACATCCTGGGCGCGATCGGCGTGATGCTGTCGCTGCTGTTCGGCTCCTTCAACGCTTCGGCGTTTTTCATGGAAGTGGCGTGGTTGCTGATTGGCATCTATGGCATTGCGCGCAGTGCGCGGGTGCGCAAGGAGGCGCGTGAGGCGGGGCATAACACGTCGCTTTGGTAATGAAGCGAGAGCTTCCCGTAGGTTGGGTTAGCGCAGCGTAACCCAACGATGTTCCGTCGAGAGGAGAGTTTTGTTGGGTTACGCTGCGCTAACCCAACCTACGGGGCTACGGGCCAGCCGAGCACGTGGCGGCACGTTGATCATTGGGGGGCCAACATCGCCTTGCATGGACCGTGTTGGGGTTTGCACCCCAACCTACGAGGAGTCATTCTGGGCGGTTGCCTAGCTTCACCGGCTCGGGATTGGAGGTGAGGTCGCGCTTGTCGCGCTGCGCGGTCAGCGGTTCGCCCTTGACCTGGAACCACACGTTCTCGGCGATGTTGGTGGCGTGGTCGCCGATGCGTTCGATGTTCTTGGCCATGAACAACAGATGGGTGCACGGCGTGATCACGCGCGGGTCTTCCATCATGTAGGTGAGCAGTTCGCGGAAATAGGCCGTGTACGCTTCATCCAGCTGCACGTCGTCCTGCCATACCTTGAAGGCGAGGTCGGCGTCGCGGTCGCGGTAGGCGCGCAGCACTTCGCGCACTTCCTCGGCGGCCAGTTCGGCCAGGTGCGCCAGGCCGCCGGTGGGCGTGAGCGGCGCGGCCATGGACAGCGGAATGGAACGCTTGGCCACGTTGGCGGCGTAGTCGCCGATGCGCTCGATATCGGCAGCGATGCGCAGCGCGGCGAACACGTTGCGCAGGTCGCCGGCGATCGGCGCGCGCAGGGCCAGCAGGCGCACCACGTCGTGGCTGATTTCCTGCTCGAGCTGGTCGATGGCCTCGTCGTTGTTCACCACGTGCTGGGCGGCGCGCTCATCGCGGCGGTCCACGACGTCGATGGCCGCTTCCAGCTGGCTGACCGCCAGCTCGCCCATGCGAACCAGCTCGCCGGTAAGGCGCAGCAGTTCGTCGTCGTAGCTCTTGATGATGTGTTCCTTGCTGCTGCCGCTCATGGGATGGCCTCTTGAACGCTGGTCGGGTGGGGCTTTGCGCGAGGTTGGCCCCTCACCCCGGCCCTCTCCCCCATCTTTGATCAAAAAATGGGGGAGAGGGAGATTGAATGATGGTCTCTCCCCGAGGAGAGAGATGGAATAAAAGTTCAGCCGAAGCGACCGGTAATGTAATCCTCGGTCTGCTTCTTGCCCGGCTTGGTGAAGATCTTTTCCGTATTGTCGAACTCGATCAGCTCGCCCATGTACATGAAGGCGGTGCGGTCCGAACAGCGCGCCGCCTGCTGCATGTTGTGGGTGACGATCACGATGGTGTACTCGTGCTTGAGCTCTTCCACCAGCTGCTCAATGCGGCCGGTGGCGATCGGGTCGAGCGCGGAGGTGGGTTCGTCCAGCAGCAGCACTTCCGGGCGCAGCGCAATGCCGCGCGCAATGCACAGGCGTTGCTGCTGACCGCCGGACAGGCCCAGCGCGCTCTGCTTGAGCTTGTCTTTCACTTCGTCCCACAGCGCGGCGCTGCGCAGCGCCTGCTCCACGCGGATCTCCAGGTCCGCGCGCGACATCTTCTCGTGGTGGCGGATACCGTAGGCCACGTTCTCGAAGATCGTCATCGGGAACGGCACCGGCTTCTGGAACACCATGCCTACCTTGGTGCGCAGGCGGTTCATCGAGAACTTGGGGTCGAGGATGTTCTCGCCGTCCAGTTCGATCGAACCTTTCGCTTCCAGCTTCGGGTAGATCGCGTAGATGCGATTGAAGATGCGCAGCAGGGTCGACTTGCCGCAACCGGACGGGCCGATGATCGCGGTGACCTGCTTTTCGGGGATATCCATGTTGATGCCCTTCAGGGCCTGGTATCCGTTGTAGTAGAAGTGCACGTCGCGCACTTTCAGCTTCGGCGCCGCAGCGCCGGTCAGGGGAGCCGCGGCAGCGGCGGCGAGGTCATTCATAACTCACCTTCTTGCGCGAAAACATGATGCGGGTCAGCAGGCTCAGCGCCAGCACGAACAGGGTGATCAGCAGCGCGCCCGCCCAGGCGATCGCGTTGAGGGATGCATCGGCGATACCCGTGTATTGATAGATGGTCTGCGGCAGGCTCGCCATCTTGTCCAGCGGGCGCACGGTCATGAAGTTGTTGCCGAACGCGGTGAACAGCAGCGGGGCGGTTTCGCCAGCCAGACGGGCGAGCGCGAGCAGCACGCCGGTGAGGATGCCGGAGAACGCCGCGCGCATCAGCACCTGCGTGGTGAGCTTCCATTGCGGTATGCCCAGCGACAACGCAGCTTCGCGCAGCGTGCCGGGCACGAGGCGCAGCATTTCGTCGGTGGTGCGCACGATCACCGGCAAGCCGATCAGCGCCAGCGCCACGCTGCCGGCAAAGCCGGAGAAGGAGATGCGCCCATGCGTCAACGCGGTGGTCGGCAACACTACGATCACGTACACGAACAGGCCCAGCACAATGGATGGCGCCGACAGCAGGATGTCGTTGAGGAAGCGGATCGAAGCACCCAGCCGGGTGGAGTTCGCGTATTCCGCCAGATAGGTGCCGGCCAGCACGCCGATCGGCGTACAGATCAACAGCGCCATCAGATCCATGAGCAAGCTGCCGGTGATCGCGTTGAGCAATCCGCCATCCGGGCCATAGGCAGTGATCTTGGTGAACAGCGACAGCTTCATCGCGGACAGGCCGTTCTGCACGGTGATCCACAAAATCCACACCAGAAAAATCAACCCGATCAGCGTGGCCAGCCCGCTGAGCACGAGCGCAACGATGTTGACGACGCGACGGCGTGCGTAGACGGCGGACATCAGCGACCCTCCCTGCGCGCAAGCTGGCGCAACATGAAGCGGGCGACCAGCAGCACGATGAAGGTCACGACGAACAGCAGGAAGCCCAGCGCGATCAGCGCCGAACGATGCAGATCCACCGCTTCGTTGAATTCGTTGGCGATGCTGGAAGAAATCGAGGTGCCCGGCATCAGCAGCGAAGCGGTGAGGTTGTACGAATTGCCCAGCACGAACGTTACCGCCATGGTTTCGCCGAGCGCGCGGCCTAGCCCCAGGAAGATACCGCCGATCACCGCCGAGCGGGTATACGGCAGCACGATGTCCCACACCACTTCCCAGGTAGTGGAGCCGAGCGCATACGAGGATTCCTTCAGTCGCGCAGGCACGGTCTGGAACACTTCGCGCATCACCGAGGAAATGAACGGCAGGATCATCACCGCCAGCACGATGCCCGCGGTGAGCAGGCCCAGGCCCAGCGGCGGGCCCTGGAACAGCGCACCGATCACCGGAATATTGCCGAGCGTATCGTTGAGCGCCGGCTCGATCCTGTTGGACATGAACGGCACGAACACGAACAGCCCCCACATGCCGTAGATGATCGAAGGAATCGCCGCCAGCAATTCGATGGCCGAACTCACCGGGCCGCGCATCCAGCGCGGGGCGATCTCGGTGAGGAACAGCGCGATGCCGAAGCTCACCGGCACCGCCAGCACCAGCGCGATCAGCGAAGTGATCAGCGTGCCGGCGATCGGCGCCAGCGCGCCGAATTTATTCTCGACCGGATTCCATTCCGAACTGAACAGAAAATGCAGGCCATCCTTGAACAGCACGTCGCGGCCGCCCCACAGCGTGGCCAGCGCCGCGCCGAGCAGCGCCGCCAGCACCAGCAGGGCGCAGAAACGCAGCAGGAAGCGGAACAGAAGATCGTGACGGGCGTCGGTGCGCGAACGGTGTTCGGTATCGCGGGGGAGCGGTTCGGCACTTATGGCTGACATGCTGGGTGTTTCCGCATTGGTTTTCCAATCAGCACGACGCGCGCAACGAAGACGTTGCGCGCGCCGCAATCACACGACTGCCATCCTGGCAGCTTGCTTACTTCTTGTACTCGGTGGCCCAGTAGTTCTCGATCTGCTGCACCAGCGAGGCGGGCAGGGGCACGTAGTACAGCGCGCGCGCGGCGTCCTGGCCCTGCTCATAGGCGTACTTGAAGAAATCGAAGGCGACCTTGGTGTTGGCGGCGTTCTTCGGCGTCTTGTACATGATCACCCACGAGGTGGCGGTGATCGGCCATGCGTCGGCGCCCGGGGCGTTGGTCATCAGCAGGTTGAAGTCCTTCGCGCTGCTCCAATCGGCCGTGTTGGCGGCGGCCTGGAAGCTGGCGATGGTCGGTTCCACCACGTTGCCGGCGGCGTTCTTCATCTTCGCGTAGCCGAGCTTGTTCTGCACGGCATAGGCGTATTCGACGTAGCCGATCGAGTTGGGGATCTGCTTGACGTAAGCGGACACGCCCTCGTTGCCCTTGCCGCCGATGCCGGTCGGCCACTGCACGGCGGTGCCTTCACCCACCTTGGACTTCCACTCCGCGCTCACCTTGGAAAGGTAGTCGGTGAAGTTGAACGAGGTGCCCGAGCCGTCCGAGCGATGCACCACATAAATCTTGGCGCTGGGCAGATGCGTGCCGGGGTTGAGCTTGGCGATCGCCGGATCGTTCCAGCTGGTGATCTTGCCCAGATAGATGTCGGCCAGGGTCGGGCCATCGAGCACCAGCGCGCCCGGCTGGATGCCGGCCACGTTGAACGCCGGCACGATGCCGCCGATCACGTCCGGGAACTGGCCCAGGCCGAACTTGGTGAGGTCCTCAGCCTTCAGCGGCATGTCGGACGCGCCGAAATCCACCGTGCCGGCCTTGATCTGGGCGATGCCGCCGCCGGAGCCGATCGACTGATAGTTGATGTGGTTGCCCGTCTTCTCCGCATAGGCGGCCGACCACTTGGAGATGACCGGATAGACGAAGCTCGAGCCGGCGCCGGTGATATCGGTGGCCTGGACCGTCGTGCCGAACAGGGTGGCGGCTACCGCGAAGGCGAGCATGCCCAGGCGAGACGGAAGTTTGAATGAGGTCAACACAGTGGCTCCTTGGAGGGAAGTGGCGAGTAATGCCTACAACCCGCGTATTGCAGAGGCTTGGTGTTGCAATGAGATGAGACAAATGTGTCAGCTTGATGACAACCGTAAAATCTTGATGGCAATTGGATGCGCTTGCCGCAGACCGCTGGTGCCCGTAGGTTGGGGTGCAAACCCCAACATTGCCATGTCAATCAAGGGGATGCCGGGGTTACGGCAATACCGTCCCGACCCGGTCAAGCTCCAGCAATTCCAGCGAGCGCAACCGGTTGACGATCCGGCAGAACAGCAACGCAGTGCGCTCCGCGTCATACACCGCCGAGTGCGCCTCGCTGGCATTGAAGGTGTAGCCGGCGGCCAGCACGGCCTTGCTCAATACCGTCTGGCCGTACAAGAGGCCGCTGAGTGTGGCGGTGTCGAAGCAGCTGAAAGGATGGAACGGATTGCGCTTGTGGCCGACGCGGCGCACGGCCGCATTGAGAAAACCCAGATCGAACGCGGCGTTGTGGCCCACCAGCACCGCCCGCTGGCATTCGTTGGCGCGCACCGCCGTGCGCACGGTCTGGAAGATGTGGTCGAGCGCGGCCCGCTCGTTCAATGCGCCGCGCAAGGGGTTGTCCGGATCGATGCCGGTGATCTCCAGCGCGCGCGGATCGATGTTCGCGCCCGGAAACGGCTCCACGTGGGTGGACACCACCGGATGCGGATAAAGCTGGCCTTCCTGGTCCATGCCGATGGTGACGGCAGCGATTTCCAGCAAGGCATCGCGATCGGCGTCGAACCCGCCGGTCTCTACGTCCACGATCACCGGAAGGAAGCCGCGGAAGCGGTCGGCCATGCGCGCGGCCAGGCTGTTATTGAGTTGCTCCATCGCGCAAGGATATCAGTCGGACGCCACCGCCGCTGAAGGCGCTGCATGACGAAGCGTGCAGGATGTCTTCGTTCTGTCACATAACATCCATCTAACGGTAAAGCTCCCGCTTGATCATTCGCCGAGCCCGCCGGCCGCTCCAGGGGATTGGACTTAGTGCCACGCGGTTTCTTATAGATAAAGCGGAGATAACAACATGCGTTCCAAGATGCTCACGGTGGCGATCGCTGCCGGTTTGGGCTTGACCAGCGTTACAGCGACTGTGTCAGCTCAGACGTCGAACAAGAAGGTGTCGGTCAGTGCGTCCGAGCTGGCGCAGATGAAGGCCGAGATCGCAGCGCTGGAGCAGAAGGTTCAGGACCTGGAGTCGCAGCAGCAGGCGGCGCAGCAGGCTCAGGTTGAAACGGCGCAGTCCGTGCAGGCGACGCAGGCTCAAGTGCAGGCGACGCAGAAGCAAGTGGCCACTGCGGGCGAGCACAAGGGTGACATCCTGGGCGGCACCGGTGGCGTGAAGTGGACCTTCGGTGGCTTCCTCGCCGCTGAAACGGCTTACCGTTCGCGCAATACCGCCGACGACATCGCCACCAAGTTCACCGCCGTTCCGTTCATGGGTGGCACCAGCACCGCGCCGATCAATACGGGCAGCGGCGCCACCACGACCTATCCGGTCACCAACGCCAAGAACAACCAGTTCATCTACAGCGCGCGCCAGAGCCGCCTGTCGATCAAGGCCGAAGGCGATATCAACGATACAACGCACGTGACGGGCTACTACGAGATGGATTTCCTCGGTGGCGCCCAGACGGCCAACATGAACGAGAGCAATTCGTTCAACATGCGTACCCGCCAGTTGTGGGCCAACATCGATTGGACCGACTACGGCTTGCACGTGCTGGCCGGCCAGGCCTGGTCGTTGATGACGCTCGACAGCGTAGGCATCACCCCAGGCAAGGAAGTGCTGCCGCCGACCATCGACGCGCAGTACGGCGCGGGCTTCAACTGGGCGCGCCAAGCGCAGTTGCGCTTCGTGAAGGATTGGGACAAGAAGTGGTGGCTGGGTATCTCGGTTGAAAACCCGCAGACCGCCGGCGTCGGCGCCACCGCCGGTCCGGGCACCAAGGGCTATGCAGTCACGACCGCCACGGTCGGCGCAGGCTCGCTGTATGACACTTTGAACACGGTGTCGCTCAACCAGATTCCGGACATCCTCGTGAAGTTCGCGGCTGATCCGGGTTGGGGCCATTACGAACTGTTCGGCATTTCGCGCGAGTTCACCACCCGCGTCACGCCGACCACCGCCAACGGCGGTCCGTCTGCCACCACCAACCAGACCGCGCACGGCGGCGGTATCGGCTTCGGCATGTTGCTGCCGCTGGTTCCGAAGGTGCTGGACTTCCAGTTCTCGGGCATGACCGGCAAGGGCATCGGCCGTTACGGCACGTCCGGTCTGAATGACATCACCTATACCACCAGCGGTGCGCCGCATCCGCTGAAGGAAAACATGCTGCTCGGCACGCTGACCTGGCATGCCTCCGAAGCATGGGATCTGTATGTCGAAGGCGGCCGCGAGCAGCAGGACAGCTACCAGACCGTGGGCGTGAACGGCTTGCCGCTCGGTTACGGTGCCGCTGCCCTCGGCTACAACAACGCCAACTGCGGCATCTACGGTGCGGCTACCGGTTGCACGGGCCAGAACCGCGCCGTCTCGGAACAGACGTTCGGCTTCCTGTGGAAGTTCTACCAGGGCAAGTTCGGTCGCGTGCAGTTCGGTACGCAGTTCTCGCATCTCTCGCGCCAGCTGTACACCGACAGCAAGGGCAATGCGCCGAAAGCTTCGGACAACATGTTCTTCACCAGCATCCGCTACTACCCGTTCTAATCGTTTATCGGAAGGGAGTTCGTCCCATGGATGGAAAAACGGCGGGCATGTCCCGCCGTTTTGCTTTTTTGTGTGTCACGCACACGTCATGCAAATGAATCGGCGTTCATTTGTCTGCGCACAACGGCGACAGGAATGCTTGCAGTGCAGCATGCTGATCCGATAGTTTTACCGCCATGCTGTCGAACCGTCGTACCCGTTGCCTGCTGTTGGCGTGCTGCGCCTTCCTCACCCTGTTGTTGATGGGTGTGAGCGCGGCGTCGGGTACGCACGTGCGCGTTGCTTCTCTCAGCGCAACGCATGCATCGGCGGCTTTCGTCGTGGATGGCGCCAGCCTCACCGACAAGCAGGGCAGCTGGCATGTGGCGGCGCCGGAGTCGCCCAGCGATCCGGTGATCGAGGCGTACAGCGGCGACATGGATGACGAACTGACCATGCCGCTCGCGGTGGCTCTGCAACTGGATCATCCGCGCTTCGACACGCCTGCCGGCGTGATTCCCTCCTTGCGCATCGCACCTACCGCACGCCTGTTGCGGCCACCCCGACTCGCCTGACGCTCACGGCGGCGACTGCGCCGCCTCCTGAATCTTTGCGTTCCCGTCACGCCTGACGCGCGTCTGCGCGTGCGCATGGGCGATCGACGCATCCCTTATCGCACTGCGGATTCCACCGCCAGCCCATTACGTCGAGAGGTTTTACCCATGAAACGTCTGATCGAAGGTTTTGACCATTTCCGTCGCAACGTTTTTCCGAACCAGCGCGAGCTGTACAAGAAACTGGCTTCGGGCCAGAGCCCCAGCACCATGTTCATCACCTGCGCCGATTCGCGCGTGATGCCTGAGCTGATGTTCAATTCCCAGCCCGGCGAGCTGTTCGTGTATCGCAACATCGGCAACATCGTGCCGCCGTATGCGCAGCACGTCAGCGGCGTGGTGGCCGCGATCGAATACGCGGTGAAGGTGCTGAAGGTGCGGCACATCGTGATCTGCGGCCATTCCGATTGCGGCGCGATGAAAGCCCTGCAGAAGCCGGAACTGGTGACAGACATGCCTTCCGTCGCCGCCTGGATGAAGCATGCCGACGTGGCGCGCTATGTGGTGGAACAGAACAGCCATGGCCTGCCGCAGGACGAAGCGCTGGCCTGCCTGACGCGCGAGAACGTGGTCGGCCAACTGGAACACCTGCGCACCTTGCCGACCGTGGCGGCCGCGATGGCGCGTGGCGATCTCAGCATCCACGGCTGGGTGTACGACATCGCCCATGCGGAATTGGATGCGTTCGACGCGCAGCAGGGACGCTTCGTGAAGCTCGATCTGAATGCCGCCGATCTGCCGGAGGCCACGCCGCATCTGCGTTTCGCGGCGTCGGCGGCCTAACGAGGACAATGTCATGCGAAGTTATTTCTCCCAAGGACTGTTCGGCCGGGACCTGCTCGGCTCGATCGTGGTGTTCCTGGTGGCCTTGCCCTTGTGTATGGGCATCGCCATCGCTTCGGGCATGCCGCCAGCCGCGGGCCTGATCACCGGCATCGTCGGCGGCATCGTGGTCGGCGCCATTGCCGGCTCGCCGTTGCAGGTCAGCGGTCCCGCCGCTGGCCTGGCGGTGCTGGTGTTCGAACTGGTGCGCGAATACGGCGTGGCGGCGCTGGGGCCGGTGGTGTTGCTCGCCGGCCTGATCCAGATCATCGCGGGTGTCAGCCGGCTCGGCGTGTGGTTCCGCATGATCTCGCCGGCGGTGGTGGCGGGCATGCTGTCGGGCATCGGCATCCTGATCGTGGCCTCGCAGTTGCACGTGCTGATCGATGCGGTGCCCAAGGCGCGCGGCCTGGAGAACTTCGCCGCGCTGCCCGGCGCGTTGCTGGGTGCGCTGGAAGGCAAGGGCGGAAGCGTGGCGGCATTGCTGGTGGGTCTTTCGACCATCGCCATCATGCTTGGCTGGGAGAAATTGCGTCCGCAAAAATTGCGCTTCCTGCCCGGTGCGTTGCTGGCCGTGGTGATCGTGACCTCGGCCGTCTCCTTGCTGGGCACGGACGTCAACAAGGTGGACATTCCGGCGAACCTGTTCGCGACAATAACGCTGCCCACGGCCGATAGCCTCACTGCGCTGGCGCAGCCGGCCTTGCTGGTCTCCGCGCTGACCTTCGCCCTGATCGCCAGTGCGGAAACGCTGCTTTCGGCTGCCGCGGTGGACCGCATGCACACCGGCGCACGCACCCACTACGATCGTGAGCTGACCGCGCAAGGCGTCGGCAACCTGATCTGCGGCGTGTTCGGCGCGCTGCCGATGACCGGCGTGATCGTGCGCAGCGCGGCGAACGTGCAGGCCGGCTCCGCCACGCGCATGGCCACCATCATGCACGGTGGTTGGCTGCTGGTGTTCGCCATGTTGCTGCCGTGGCTGATCCGCGCCACGCCGGTGGCGTGCCTGGCCGGCATCCTCGTGTTTACCGGCGTGAAGATGGTCAACTTCAAGCAGATGAAGTCGCTAGCCACCTACGGACGCGGCACCGCGATGATCTATCTGGTGACCACGCTGGCGATCGTGGTGACGGACCTTTTGACCGGCGTGCTGATCGGTTTCGGTTTGTCGATACTGCGGCTGGCGCTGCAATCCTCGCGCTTGCAGGTGGACCTGGCCGATCACGATGAACCGGGTGCGGTGATGCTGCAGCTCGACGGTTCGGCAACCTTCCTCAAGGTTCCCGCGCTTGCCCGCACGCTGGAACGCGTACCGCCGAACACGCGTGTGCTGCTGGAAGTGGACCGTCTCCATCACGTCGATCAGGCCTGCCTGGAGCTGCTCACCGAATGGGGACGCAACGCCAAGGCGCGCGGTTGCGAGCTGGTCGTCGACTGGAAGGCCTTGCATCTGCGCGTGGAAGGCATGCGGCAAGCCGCATAACCATGCGCAGATGTCACCTGTAGGTTGGGTTGCAACCCAACATCGCCATGTATGTGTACATGGCGATGTTGGGGTTCGCCCCGGATCGAGTCCGGGGCTCAGCCCAACCTACGTGAGGTCCTCCGCCATCGACGAATCGTTCGACAAAAAGCCCTCCCCTGAAACAGGAGAGGGCTTGTGTTCTGGCAATGGACCTTATTGGCAGCCGGTGAACTTGAACGAAGCGATACGCGTATTCCAATTGAACGCGCCGGTGCTCTTGAGGTACTCGTTGGTGTACCAGAACGTGCAGTCGTCCACCGGATCGATCGCCATGGAACTGTAGTCGCCCCAGCGCGACAGACGTTGGCCGCTTTGCGAACCGGTGCCGGCGATGATGCTGGCTTCGGCCTGCATGGTGTTGAGCGGGTCGGAAACCAAGCGGCCGGTGTAGCGAATCGCCGGATAGACCGAAGCACTGGACACGCTGTAGCCCAAGGCCATGTTGCCTTGCTTGTCCATCGCCACCGAACCCATCCAGCGATAGTTGCTGTCGGGCGAATAGGTGGATTGCTGATATACCGTCGGCGCATTGCTCGCAGGATTGCGAATCTCGTACCAGCGCACGCCGGTGTACGGATTGGTTTTCTTGGAGCCTGTTTGCACCGAATGGCTCACCACCAACGACTCGTACGTACCGAAATTGCGATAGGCCAGACGGAACATCAGGCGATCGCCCAAGGAATCGAGTTGCTGGCGCGTGCCGGGCTGCGGAACGCAGACGCCGCCACCGCATGCGGGCGAAAACGCCGCGACCGGAATGTTGATCGGCCCGGTCAGCGTCGTATTCGCCGGCGTGGTCCAGTCCACGTGGAACTTCCACAAGTTGAGCGAGTTGCTGCCGAAGTTCATCAGATAATTCGGCGAACCCGCCGGCGGTGCGGTAGCGCCATCCACATCCGCCGGCAGCACGCCGCCGTAACTGGATGACAGCTGGAAGCATTGCTGCGTGGCCGTCTGTCCATTGAGCATGGCGTTGCGGTCATACGCGCAAAGCTGGGCGCCGACGAACGAATTGCCGTTGAACATGTTGAAGGTTTCGTAATACGCATCCGGCCACACGCCCATCTTCGGGTAGTCCGGGAAATTGCTGTAGGTGAAGGCATAGCGGTACCACGCGCCGGTGGCGTCGCTGGTGGCCGACACCGCCACGCATTGCAGATACGGCGTGGTGCTGACCGAGAATTGCGACACGATCCAGCGGTTCGCCGCCTTGTCGTACACCACGATGGCATCGCCGTCGTTGTTCGCCTCGCAGCCGCCGCCGAAACCTTTCCACAGCGAATTGGTGGCGACCGGTCCGTACACCACCGAGCCGGTAGATTTGCTCCACACGGCGAAAGCGGTGTTGACGATCTGCAGATACTGCGTGGCGCCGACCGCGCCATTGGTATCCGGTGGCGCGTATTGCACGGTGAAGGTGCCCTGCGGTCCGGTGAAGCCGTTGCCGACACCGTCGAAGCCCACGCCAAACGTCGGCGCCTGCAGTCCCGATGTCGTATTTTGGATAGCGCCGTCGGCCACTTCGCGCGGCGTAAGCGGCAAGGGACGCGCCGGATGCGCCGTGCCCTGGATCAGCTCCGAGCCTTGGCCGGATACGGCGCCGCGCAGCGACGGCAAGGTGTCGTGCTTGATTTCGCTGGTGACTTTCGCGTTGTCGCTCACCACATTGTCGGCGTGCGCTTGTTGCGCGCAGGCAAGACCCAGCGTAGTGCCCAGTGCCAGACCGAGCATTCCTCTCGTGCGATAGAACATGTGTTTCCCCTCAAGTAGGTGTCAGCACATCATTCGGAATAGAACATGTGTCACTGCACTACTTTCGCGGCAAACTGCCACGAAGCCCCCCGATTACCGAGTTAGGCCCAGGCTGGAAAAAACCAGCGTGCCAGAACGGTGGTGCGGCTCCCTGATTGCCCGATGTGTTCACCGGGAAGCCGACGCGATTCGGTCGTTGCGCCAGCGTGGCGATCATCGCTCCAACGCATGCGGTTGTCAGCATGCAGCGCAAGAAAAGCATGCGCTGCGATCGCTACACGAAATTTTTATGCGCGTTGCGCTGCATGGATGCGTAAACGGTTTCGCAGGCGATCTATAGGTGAGATCGCGTTGCATGGATAAAGCGTGGCTTTCACTCCGGCCGTTGCGAGGACGCGCGCACCTTCACGCGCAAGGTCAACACCGCCGCGACCAATAACATGCCACCCGCCAGCCGGATCACGTTTTCCGGATTGCTCGACAGCACGCTCTCATACACCAGCGGCACGGTAAGAATCTGTAGCAGCATGGGCAACACGATGAACACGTTGAACAAGCCCATGTAGACGCCCGCGCGTGCCGACGGAATGCTGCTCGCCAGCATCGCGTACGGATTGCCCATCATGCTGGCCCAGGCGAGGCCGACGCCGATCATCGGCACCAGCAGCAGCGCGCGCGAATGCATGCCCGGCAGCAACAGCATGCCAAGGCCGCCGCACAACAGGCTGACCACGTGGATCGGCTTGGCGCCCAGGCGACGCGCCAGCGGCATCATGGCGAAGGCGGCCAGCATGGCGATGAAGTTGTAGAAACCGCCCATCTGTCCGCTGATCAGCGCGGATTGCGCGAAAGCGGGATTGGCCGAATCGGTGGTGTGGAACAAGCTGCGCGCGATCGACAGCGTGATGTATTCCCAATAACAGAACATCGCATACCACTGGAACAGCATCATCAGCGCAAGCTGGCGCATGGTGGCCGGCATGTCGCGGATGGCGTCGACGATTTCCGCCAGCGTCGCGCCCAGGTTGCGTGGCGCATGGCGCATGCGTTCCTTTTCCTGCTCCGACAGCGGCAGTTCCGGCGTGGTCCATGCGGACCAGGCCACGCTGGTGATCGAGCAGATCGCGCCGATGATGAAGGCGATCAGCACCACGTGCGGAATGCCATGGCTGTTGGTTGCGCTGGCCTGCATCCCTAAGCCGACCAGGATGGACGGCGTGAGATAGGCCAATGTTTGCGAAAGCCCGGTGAATGCGCTTTGCGCCAGGTAGCCGACGGCATGTTGCGAGGTATCCAGCCGGTCACCAACGAACGCGCGATACGGTTCCATCGTGATGTTGTTGGCCGCATCCAGAATCCACAACAGGCTCGCCGCGATCCACAAGGCCGGACTCAGCGGCATGGCGAGCAGACACACGCTGCAGATCAGCGCGCCGATCAGGAAATACGGCGTGCGGCGGCCGAAGCGGCTGATCGTGCGATCGCTCAAGGCACCGATCAGCGGCTGCACGATCAATCCGGTGATCGGTCCGGCCAGCCACAGATACGGCAGGCTGGCGTCATGCGCACCCAGGTACTTGTAGATGGGGCTCATGTTGCTTTGCTGCAGGCCGAAGCTGAATTGAATGCCGAAGAAACCGACGTTCATGTTCAAGATCTGCCAGAACGTCAGTCGTGGTTTTTGCATGGGCAGCCTGTCGTTCGCGGCATTGTCGATGCGGATCGGCTCGTGCGCGCATGTCATGTTTTTTTCCGCCATACCATCGACCACGCCGGCAGCACGCCGATATTTTCCAGTGCGCCATCCTCGGCGGTGCGCAGCAGGGTTGTCCAGCCTTGGTCCGCCTGCAAACGATGCCAGTCGACATACTGCTCGGTGGCGCTGAAGTTGAACACGGCCACAAAGCGCTCGCCACGGCGGATCGCCAGCACCGCGGGCTGGTCGATGGCGATCGTGGTCACTGACGCGTGGGCGTCGAAGGCTTCGTCGCGCCGTGCAGCGACCAGGGCGGCGATGATCGCGTAGGCCTGGCCGGCCGTGGTGCGCGGATCGAACCGTTGCTGCCAGCGCTGACTATCCAGGCGCGGGCGCTGCAGCCAACGGCCGTCGCGTGCGAGCCAGATGGCGTCTTCGTCGGAGTGATTGTTGGCTTGTGCCAGTTCGTCGCCCATGTAAAGCAACGGCACCGTGCCTGCGGCAAACGCGACGCCGTACATCAAGGCGAGACGGCGCAGCGCCAGCGCTTCCGCTGCGCGGTCGCTGGCCGAGGCCAGTCCAACCAGTGCGGAAGTCATGCCGTTGGTGCCGTGCACGCTATCGCCATCTGCGGATTGAAAAGCCACGCCGCGCGCGAAGCTGCCTTGCACGCGTCCTTCGAGAAAGGCGGCAGCATGGCCGATGCGTTGCTCGAAACCGTCGCCGGCCGCTTCCACATCGGAACGCAGCACGCCCCAGACGATGTCGTCGTGGCATCGCACATAGGTCATCCAGCCGGTGTGCGCGGGCAGGGCCGGTGTGTGGTCGAGCAACTGGCGCAGCAGGTCGGCGTGGCCTTCGCTCAGGCTGGTCCATGC
>CBJMMB010000036.1:0-31193 GCA_966430775.1 uncultured Dyella sp.
CCGGTGTCGGTGTCGGTGTCGGTGTCGGTGTCGGTGTCGGTGTCGGTGTCGGTGTCGGTGTCGGTGTCGGCGTTGGTGTGGGCGTCGGCGTCGCACACGCCGGCGCACTCGGCATCAGCGAGCAATCCAGCTGCGAGCGTAGATACCAGCTGTCCGTGCTGCTGCCATCGGTACTGCCGCGGAAAAGCGAATACTCGTACGGGCCGGACGCCACCGCGCTGGCCAGCGTAAATGCATTGGTCGCCGTCGTGCCGCCGTTGATGGCATCCACCACTTCGATGCCATTGGCGGTGGTCAGCGCACCCGGGCCGCCCGCGTTGGTGATGCGCAGTGCCGTGCTGCCGCTTGCCGTGCCGCCGTTGATGACCAGCATGTCGGAGGCCGAGCCATCGCCGCCGAGATACGTATTGAGCGCCACCACACTGCTCGCGCCGCCCACGTAACTGCCGACGATGAGCTTGTTGCCCGTACCGGTACCGCCTACTTGCACCAGGCCGTTGTTGTTCAACGTACCGTTGACGGTGAAGCTGCCCTTGCTGCTGCCCAGCGCCGACAACGCGTCGGCCACTGCGATGGTGCCGTTGTTGGTGACGGTGCCGGTGATGCTGCCATAGCCGCCCAGTGTCGCGCCCGACGCCACCGTGGTGGTGGTGCCCCCACTCAAGGCCGCGCCCGTGTTGCTGCTGTCGCCTACTGCCAGCGTGCCCGCGTTGACGTTGGTATCGCCGGTGTAGGTGTTGTTGCCGTCGAGAATGGTGGTGCCGCTGCCGAGCTGGTTGACACTGCCCGCACCGGAGATGACGTGGTTGAACGTATACGTGTCAGTGCGATCGAACGCCACCGTGCCATCGCTGGCAATGTCGCTGTTGATGCCACCCGCCGTGCCGCCATTGCCGAGCTGCAAGGTGGCGCCGCTGACGACGCTCACGCTGCCGTTGAAGCCGGCGTTGTTGGAAGCCAGCACCAGCGTGCCTTCCTGCACGAAGATGCCCAGCTGTGCGGAAGGGTTGGCGCTGGTGTTCACCATGTCGCCGCCCAGCGTCCAGGTGCCGTCATCAAACTTGGTGAGCGAGCTGAAGTTCAGCAGTGCACCCTGCTGCGTGCCGGTACCCGAACCTGCCAGCGTGATGGTGTTATAGCCGCCGCCGCCGTCGATCGTGCCGCTGATACTGGAGCCGGCGTACAGCGTGACTTGGTCATCACCACCGCCGAAGCTGATGTTGCCAGTGACCGTGCCGCCGCTGCGGTTGTAGAACACCATGTCGCCGTTGCCGGCATTGCCGATGGCGGTGGCGTTGCCGCCATTCACGCCGGTCTGGATGCTGCCGTAGTTGTCGACGGTGTTGGACGTAGTGGCTTGCGTCACCTGATCTTGGAACCAGATCGCCGCCGCGCCTTGCGAACTGATGGTGCCGTTGTTGGTGATGCTGTTGCTGTAACCCACCACATTGACGGCTTCGGACGTGCTGGAAGAACCGGTCTGCGTCACCTGCGCACCGGCGTTTACGGTCAACCCGCCGCCGTTGCGGAATTCAATGGTGCTGTAGCCCAAGTTGTAACCACCGACGTTGCTGCTGTTGGTGGTGGGGCTGTTGGTAACGGTGCCATCCAGGATGATTTTTGCGTTGTCGCCCAGGCTGATGGCGTTCTGCGTGGCGCCAACGTTGACCGTGGCGCCGTTCCCTACCTCGACGGTAGTAATGGTGGTTTCGCTGCTGCCCGCACCGATCTGCGTGGTGTATGGATTGGGCGCGGTGCTGTCGCAGGTGACCTTAGACGTGTCTCCACCGAGCACGGCGCAATTGGCGTGCGCCGTTTTTGTGATGACAAACGGGCTGGCGAGAATGGCGGACGAGGCGATGATGCGTGTTGCGACATGCTTCACAAATGATGCCCTGCGTTATTGGATGTTGATGACCTCCCGCAGGCTCCATGACAAACGCGCAGCTGTGCGCGTCGGCGCATGGCGTCGACGATGCACATTCCTATATCCCCTGCGGAAAATCAGCCGCCCCTCGCTGCCCATCCGTTCGATGGCAGCGCAGCGAGCGCGCTGTCGTGTACACATAGAATAACGATGTGAAGCAATATCGGATCAGGCCACATGAAAAAATAAAATGATCGAATGACTGGTTTTTGGCACCTTCCGGACAAGTCGATAACAAATCATGCGGATGCGATGACAGTTCGCGCATGCGTTTTTTGCCGCACGTCACAAATGTCTCCATAGGCCAGTCATGGACCTTTTCAGACAAGGCGCTGCGAACAACTTCCAAAGTAGAGTGCCGCCGACTTGCACGATCGTGCATCCGGACGCGATGCCATCACACAGATAACGCCAGGGCGAGCTGCTCTTCGATGGGCAGTTCATGCATCGGGGTGATGCATCCTGGGTTCGATCTGGTATTTCAACTGGAGGGGCAATGAAGAATCGTTTGTACCGCGCCATCACGCGCGGCCTGGCGTGTGGCGCGCTCGCCGCGCTATCGCTATCGCATGCCGGTGCGCTTTCGGCGCAGACCGCGCCGTCCTACACCTGGAACAACGTGCGCATCGTCGCCGGCGGCTACGTCGACGGCATCATCGCGCATCCCAAGCAACAAGGCTTGTTCTATGCGCGCACCGACGTGGGTGGTGCGTATCGCTATGACTCCACCAACAAAAAATGGATCGCGTTGAACGACTGGGTGTCCTCAGGCAACCTGGGCGGCATCGAAAGCATCGCCATCGATCCCAACAACACCAATATGCTGTACCTGATGACGGGTTTGTACATCAGCCAATGGTCGTCTCCTGGTCAATTGCTGGTGTCGTCCGATCAGGGCAAAAGCTTCACCGCCTACACGATGAGTTTCCGTGTCGGCGGCAATGACGACGGACGCAACACCGGCGAACATCTGCAGGTAGATCCGAACGACGGTTCCGTGCTGTTTTACGGCACGACCAACGCTACTTACAACACGTCCAGCTCCGGTCCGCTGCAGATAGCCGGCCAGGACGGTTTGTGGACCAGCAAAGACCAAGGCGCAACCTGGTCGCAGGTAAGCGGCTTCACTGCGCTCACCAACGACGGCACCGGCGCGGGCGTGACGTTCATCGCCTTCGCGCCTGCAGGTGAAGCGGCGGGTACGCCGACCAAGACCATCTATGCCGGCGTGTCGACGGCCGCTGCAGCCACCAACGGCGCCACGCTCTACGTCAGCAACGATGCGGGCGTTACGTGGAATCCGGTACCTGGCGGCCCCAGCAATGAATTGCCGCAGCGCGGCCAGCTCGGGCCGGATGGCAATCTCTACATCACCTACGGCAACAGCAAGGACAGCAACGGTAACTACACGTATGCCATCGGCCCCAACGGTTTGAACATGGGTGCGGTGTGGAAGTACGACACCGTCAAGCATGTGTGGGCCGACATCACGCCGAAGGACCCAATCAACTATGCATCCGGCTACAGCGGCGTGTCGGTCGATCCTGCGCATCCCGGCACCGTGGTGGTGATGACCATGGATCATTGGTATCCGATGGACGCCATGTATCGCACCACCGATGGCGGCGCCAGTTGGACCGACGTGGGCGGCGCCACCCAGAACGGTGTTCCGCCGGCCACCGGCACCTATGCCATCCGTGACGCGAGCTTGTCGCCGTGGATGATTCCGCCCGGACAGAAACAGCCCGGTTTCGGCAACTGGGGCGAAGTGATGATCGATCCGTTCAACTCCGCCCACGCGATGTATGGATGGGGCGGCGGTATCTGGACCACCTACGACCTGACCGACGCCGATGCCGGCAAGCCGACCTATTGGTCGGTCGGCGCCAGCGGTATCGAGGAAACGGCCGTGCTTACGCTGGTCTCGCCCACTTCTGGCCCGCACCTGATCAGTGGCCTGGGCGACGTCTGCGGTTTCGTGCACGTCAGTCTTACCTCGCCACCGCCGCAGCAAGGGGTTCCGTTGTGCAACGGCGGCGACGGCAATGGCACCGGCATCGACTATGCCAAGTACGCGCCCTCGACCATCGTTCGCGTCGGCGCCGGCGGCGACAACACCTTGGGCACGCTCTCGCACGATGGCGGTTCCACCTGGACGGTGTTTGCGAGCAAGGCCAATTCGAGCAACGGTGGTGGCAGTGTGGCCATTTCCGGCGACGGCAAGACTATCGTGTGGGCACCCACCGATATCGCGCCGGTGATCTCCAACGACAACGGCGCAAGCTGGACCACGGCCAGCGGAAGTGGATTGCCATCGCTTCCGATCGGCGTGCAGATGGTTTCGGATGGCGCCAGCGGCAACGTGTTCTATGCCTTGGATGAAGCTCAAGGCGTTTTCTACAGCAGCACCGACAAGGGTGTGAGCTGGCATGTCGCCTACACCGGCTTGCCCAAAGCGAGTCCCTCCTACCAGCACAGCCAGGCGACCGCCGTCACCGGCGTTCCGGGTGAAGCCAAGGCCGGCGACGTGTGGATCGCCACGCCGAACGGTTTGTTCCGCAGCACCACCTACGGCGCCACCTTCAGCCAGGTCGATGCCGGCAGCATCACCGTCGCCAATTCGATCGGCTTCGGCAAGGCGGTCACCGGCTCGCACTACCCCACCGTGTATCTGTCGGGAACGGTGAACGGCGTCACCGGCGTGTTCCGCTCCACCAATGTCGGCGCCACGTGGGTGCAGATCAACGACACGCTGCATCAGTGGGCTGGCGCGGGTCTGGTGGTCGGCGATCCCAGAACCTTCGGCACGGTGTATATCGGGCCGGACGAAGGGCGTGGCGTGATCTACGGTACGTCGCAGAACTGATGGACTTGCAACTCCCTTCCCTGTTGCACGTGGGAAGGGAGTTTTTAAAAACACTTTCAGGCCGAAGCTGTTCTCGCCACGCGAGCCATGCGCACAAGTCCCTCTCCCCTCGGGAGAGGGTTGGGGTGAGGGTACGATCAGCGCGAGATAACCACGACTTGCGCCAGACGTCAGCATCGCGCTTCGGCCGAACCCTCACCCGCCTCTCGGCACCCTCTCCCGGAGGGAGAGGGTTCACTCAGAAAATTATTTGCAAGTCACCCCATGAGGCGATGATGCAAAAAACGCTGCCACGCTCGTGCGCCGACCACGTGACAAAACTTCCCGTACAGAGCGCGCTTCGCGAGAATGACGTCAAATAAAATGAAAAAACTTTCGTGGAATTCGAATCGATTGCAGAACCAGCATGCGGCTTCTTCACACGCGCATCGAATCGAAGATCCATAAAAATTTGAACTCCCAGATATCCGAATTAGCATCCATAGCGAAGCAAGTAACCACCAGATTTGCGACGCCCATCGCGACACATCCGCTCTATTGCATGTTCTTTTGCGCGAGAACACAAAACCCTCACATTTCGCGAAAAAATTGCTGCTGCGCAGCTTCAATTTTCGCAAGTGGCCTTTGCTTTCTTCGCAATGCCACAGCCAACAGCGAGCGATACAGTGCTGCGCCAGGACGAAGCGATGCATGCAGTCCTGCTTCGTCCTTAAGTACTTCCACTTGCCTGAAGGTCTCCGCTCGTCATCCCAACGCACGCTGGAATGACAGCGGTTGGCTTCTGTTTTAGTCACGCAACAATGGCGCGATGCATCGCCTTCCTGCAGTGATGCGCTGATGGACCAGCGGCGGCGATACACCGCAACGAATCCAAGATGCAAAACCTGGAGGGGATCATGAAGACACGCTTGCAGCGGGCCATCGCCCGTGGATTGATCTGCAGCACATTGGCCGCGCTTTCGCTATCGCCTGTCGTAGCGTTTGCGCAAAGCACGCCGTCCTACACCTGGAACAACGTGCGCATCGTGGCCGGCGGTTACGTCGACGGCATCATCGCGCATCCGAAACAGCAAGGGCTGTTCTACGCACGTACGGACGTCGGCGGTGCCTATCGCTACAACGCCACCACCGCGCAATGGGTGCCGCTGAACGATTGGACGCCACCGGCCGATTCGCAATGGACGGGCATCGAAAGCATCGCCATCGATCCGAACAACGCGAACATGCTTTACCTGGTTGGCGGTTTGTACACGCAATCGTGGGGCGCCAACGGCGCGATCCTGGTGTCGTCCGACCAGGGCGCGCACTTCACCGCGCATCCGCTCAGCTTCAAGGTTGGCGGCAACATGGACGGACGCAACGTGGGCGAACGTTTGCAGGTGGATCCCAACAAGGGCTCGATCCTGTTCTACGGCACGCGCAATGATTCCGATCAGTCCAGCACCAATGGTTTGTGGACCAGCACCGACAGCGGCAGCACCTGGGCGCGCGTAAGCGGCTTCAATGCGCTGTCCAGCGACGGCACCGGCGCGGGCGTGGCATTCATCGCGTTCTATCAGCCATCGAGCGGCGCCGGTTCGCCGACCAAGACCCTTTTTGCCGGCGTATCCACCAGCACGGCAGCATCGTCGCTCTACAAGAGCTCGGACGGCGGCGTGACGTGGGCGCCGGTGTCCGGTGGCCCTGCCGCGGGCATGATGCCGCAGCGTGGCCTGATCGGGCCGGACGGCAATCTCTACATCACCTACGGCAACGCAATCGGCCCCAACGGCATGACTGCCGGCCAGGTGTGGAAATACAGCATCGGCCTGGACACCTGGCAGAACATCACGCCGACCGATCCGTACAACTACCCGTCTGGCTACAGCGGCCTGGCGCTCGATCCGCAAAAACCGGGCACGCTGGTGGTGATGACGATGGACCACTGGTGGCCCAGTGACACCATGTATCGCAGCACCAATGGCGGCTCCAGCTGGACCGACGTAGGCGCGAACGCGGTGCGCGATGCAAGCGTGTCGCCATGGATCGTGCAGCCAGGGCAGACGCAGGCAGGCTTCGGCAATTGGGGCGAAGTAGCGATCGATCCGTTCAATTCGGCGCATGCCATGTATGGACAGGGCGGCGGCATCTGGGCGACTTCCGATCTCACTTCTGCCGATGCGGGACAAGCCACGCACTGGACCGTGGGTGCCAGCGGCATCGAGGAAACGGCGGTGATCACGTTGTTGTCGCCCACCGCCGGCCCGCCCTTGATCAGCGGGCTCGGCGACGTTTGCGGGTTCGTGCATACCAGCCTTACGTCGGCCCCGCAATCGCAACCCAACAACCCCACTTGCGGCGACAGCATCGGCACCGGATTGGACTTCGCCAAGAGCTCGCCCTTGACGATCGTGCGCATTCTGCAGCATGGCAACAGCACCCTCACCTCGTACGGCTCCATCTCGTATGACGGCGGCTCCACCTGGACGGGCTTCCCCAACCAGGCCGGTTCCACCAATGGCGGCGGCACGGTGGCGATTTCTGCCGATGGCGGCACCATCGTATGGGCGCCCTCGGACGTGGCACCGGTGGCATCCACCGACCACGGCAACAGTTGGAAGACGCTGACGTATCCTTCCAGCAGCGGAACCGCCAACCTTCCGACCGGTGCGCAAGTATTGTCCGATGGATACAACGGCAATCTGTTCTATGCCTGGAACCAGGCCACCGGCACGTTCTTCAGCAGCTCCGACAAGGGCGTAACCTGGTACGCATCGACCACTTCCGGCTTGCCGGTGCTGGCTTCATGGCAGAGCAGCCAGGCATCGACGGTGACGGGCGTGCAAGGCGATATCTGGCTGGCGACACCCAATGGCCTGTATCGCAGCCAGAGTTCCGGCTGGAGCTGGAGCCAGTTCGACGCATCGGCCATCAGCGCCGCGACGTCGATCGGATTCGGCAAGGCGGCGCCGGGCAAGTATTACCCGACGATCTACCTGGCCGGCACGGTCAACGGCGTAACCGGCCTGTTCCGTTCCACCGACACGGGTGCAACCTGGGTGCAGATCAACGATGCGCAACATCAGTGGGGCGGCATAACGCACGTGGTGGGCGATCCCCGCACGTTCGGCACGGTGTATCTGGGCACCGATGCAGCGCGCGGTGTCATCTACGGCATCTCGTCGAATTGATGGATGCATCGCTCGCCATCCCTCCCCTGCTTGCAGGGGAGGGTTAGCAACAATACCCCGAACTTGCCCTTTACGTTGCTGCAGTTTCGAAGCGAATCGTCATTCGGGCGAAGGCCCATTGCTGTCCGGGGGAAGTGTCTGCACGTCTTGCAAAAATGGCTAAAACGTTCGTCATCCCAGCGAAAGCTGGACGTAGCGCGCAGCGCGGAGAACATCCGAAGGATGGCCCCGGAGGGGTGAGCGAAGCGAATCATCCAGCGACTTACAAGGCGTCAAAGGCACTGGATCCCAGCTTTCGCTGGGATGACGATTCGGTAGCGTTGAATTTTCTGGGGGAATTGCCGCGCATCGCGCATTTTTTGAAGAGCCTCTTTCCCCGGACAGCAGTGGGCGAAGGCCGGAATGACGACTCGCTCTGAAACAGGGTTGTCGCAGTGATTGAGTTCGGAGCACTGGGGATAGCAAGCCTCATAGGCTTGGATGAAATCCCGGCATCGCGATCCGCATGAAAGCTGGGATGATGAGCCAGCCACTTACGGCGTGAACCACTTCAAATCCACTGCTTGAGCCATCGCCTTGTAGCCCGCACTGCTGGGATGCAGGTGATCGCCGCTGTCATACGCGGGCAGCATTTTTTGCGGGGCAGCCGGATCGCGAACGACCTTGTCGAAATCCACCACACCGTCGAACGCACCGGAATGGCGAATCCATTCATTCAATGCTTCGCGCGTCTTTTCGCCGGCCACGCTGTGATACGGCCAGCCGCTGCCGCCGTAAGGCGTCAAGGTTGCACCGTAGATCTTCACGTGCTTCGCATGCGCACGTGCAATCAATGTTTTCATGCCATCGATAAGCTGCTGCGCGGAGATTTTGTCCTTGGCCTCCCACGCAAAGCCTGAGCCACCGATATCGTTGATGCCTTCCAGCAATACGATCCAGCGCACGCCTGGTTTATCCAGTGCATCGCGATCAAAACGCGACAGGGCGCTGGGGCCGATGCCGTCATGCAGGATGTGGTTGCCGGCGATACCGGCATTCGCCACTGCGATCGATGAGAGCTTCGCGTCGGCCTGCAGGCGCTCAGCCAGATAATCGGGCCAGCGGGTGTTTGCATCCTGGGTGGAGCCTGCGCCATCGGTGATGGAATCGCCGAAGGTAACGACGGTGGCCTTGGTGGCGGGACCGGATACTTCCACGTCAGTGAGGAAGAAGCGCATGCCGCTTACTTCATCCTTTGGGTAACGCGTCGCTGCGGTGGCATCGCCGCTGTCGGTGATGTACGACGTGGCCAAACCGACATTGTGCGCAGTCGATGCGTGGTATTGCGCATCGGCGGGCGCGTAGAGGCTCACGGCCAATTCCTGCAGCGGCTTCACGTCCATCTTTATCGGATCGCTCAGCACGCTTTCGCCCTTGGCGATGGTCACCGTGGGTTTGCCGCCGAACAGCAGCGCGTGATCGCTGCCGGGCACAGTATCCGCACCGCCGGCATGCAACGCGATGTGCGCAGGACCCAACGTGATGGGCACGTTGCCGAACAAATTGGAAAGCCGGATGCGCACTTCCGAACCGCCTATGCTGACGCGCACGATCTGGCGCACCGTCTGGTCGTTCACGACGGGACCGGTCGTATCCGGCACAGCGGACCAGGCATCCACCCAGGTGCGATGGCCCGCGTCTGCGGCCATCGCACCCGCAACGCATCCGCACACCGAGCCGGCCAACACCCATTTCAAAAGCTGATGACGCATGCCACTCCCCTCTCCAGCATGAAAGGGCGACATATAGCAAAGGGCCGATTAACTTAGTTGCGAAGGAGCATTACAAAATTTGTCAGCTGCGCATTCGGCAAACATTTTGCTGCAACGCAGAAACACTGGTTATGAAGCTGGAATTGCATCCCCGCCTACATCTGAATCATCGTCGGTCGGAACGCCTGCTTTATGAAATCCGCGAACCACATGAACGTTTCTTGCTTTGCGTTCGCCGCATGCCTGTTCATGCGCCACGCTGCATCGCCGTTTGTCTCGATGTGATGTCAATGTGGTTATCGATGCATTCCATTTGGTGATTGGAAGCCGGTAGCACCCGTTTCTAGACTGCAGCGCCGCATACGCTACGGGGATCACCATGCCGCTGTCTCGCCGATCGTTTCTCACCGGAATGGCCCTGGGGCTTTCCTCGCCCTATTGGATGCCGCGCCTTGCCCGCGCCGCCTCCGCCGGCCATGCCGCTTTTCAGCCCACGTGGGATTCCTTGCGCGGCTACACCACGCCAAGCTGGTTTCGCGACGCCAAGTTCGGCATCTGGGCGCACTGGACCGCGCAGTGCGTACCCGAACAGGGCGACTGGTATGCGCGCAACATGTATATGCAGGGCGAGCCGCAGTACGAGTATCACTGCCGTACGTATGGACACCCTTCCAAGTTCGGCTTCATGGAAATCGACCATCTGTGGAAGGCCGAACACTGGGATCCGGATGCGTTGATGCGCCTGTACAAGGCGGCCGGCGCAAAATATTTCGTGGCGCTGGCCAACCATCACGACAACTTCGACACCTACGACTCCAGCCATCACGCGTGGAACTCGGTCAAGGTGGGGCCGCGCAAGGACATCGTCGGCGGTTGGGCCAAGGTGGCGCGCGAACACGGCTTGAAGTTCGGCGTCAGCAATCATTCCGCACATGCCTGGCATTGGCTGCAGCCTGCCTACGGCTACGATGGCGAAGGCCCGCTTGAGGGCGTGCGCTACGACGCGGCGCGCCTGACCAAGGCGGACGGCCGCGGCAAATGGTGGGAAGGACTGGATCCGCAGGAGTTGTATACCGGCCCGAACATGGTATTGCCCGATGGCATTCACGGCGCGGCGGCGGTCAAGCACTGGCACGAGGAACACGACCGCGTCTGGAACGAAAACCCGCCACCGCACAATCCGCAGTTCGTGCAAAGCTGGTACCTGCGCTGCAAGGAACTGCTCGACAAATACCGTCCGGATCTTCTGTATTTCGATGACACGGGCTTGCCGCTTGGGCAAGCGGGGTTGGACATCGCCGCCTACTACTACAACGCCAACCGCCAATGGCACGGCGGCGAACTGGAGGCCGTGCTCAACGCCAAGAGCCTTACCCCCGAACAGGTGCCCGCGCTGGTGGAGGACATCGAGCGCGGCGTCGCCGATGCGATCCGTCCCCGGCCTTGGCAAACCGACACCTGCATCGGCGACTGGCATTACTCGCGCGCGCGGTTCGAACAGCACAACTACAAGAGCGCCGCCACCGTCATCACGCGCCTGTGCGACATCGTGTCCAAGAACGGCAATCTGCTGCTCAGCATTCCGCTGCGCGGCGACGGCACCATCGATGCGGACGAACGCCAGGTACTGGAACAGCTGGCGGCGTGGATGCGCATCAACGACGAAGCCATCTTCGGCACGCGTCCGTGGCATACCTACGGCGAAGGCCCGACCAAGGTCGCCGGAGGCATGTTCGCGGAAGACAAGGCCGATGCCTTCACCGGCCAAGATATTCGCTACACCACTAAGGGCGAAACGCTTTACGCCATCGCCTTGGGGCGCCCTGCCTCGTCGCATCTGACGCTGAAGTCGCTTGCGTCGAACGTATCGGGCAACGTCGAGCGGGTGGAGATGCTGGGTATGCAAGCGCCGTTGCGGTTCAAGCGGGATACGCAGGGGCTGACGGTTGAACTGCCGGAGAACATGTCTGGTGAGCAGGCCGTTGCGTTCAAAATCCTGGGTCGCGGTCTGGTCGCTGCGGCGTAGTTGCGTAGGTTGGGTTAGCGCAGCGTAACCCAACAAATCGCTTCGAATGTGTTGGGTTACGCTGCGCTAACCCAACCTACGGCGATACATTACCGAAGGGAAGTTTTCCATGGCAGTGATTTCCAAGTTGACCCGCAACGCATTCGCTGCCACCACCTTCCTGACCATCGCCCTGCCCTTGAGCGCCGAGCAACGCAACCTCGCGCAAGACTGGTTGTTCTACAAAGGCGACGCGGCCAGCGCATCATCGGCCACCTACGACGACCACGCATGGCGCAAGATCGACGTACCGCACGACTGGTCGATCGCCAACAAGCCCAATGGCAGCGCGCCGTACGATCCCAACACACCCGGCGGCCAAAGCTCCGGTTACCTGCCAGGGGGCATCGGCTGGTATCGGCGGCACATCACGCTCAGCGCCGACGATGCTTCGCGCATCGTGCGGTTGAATTTCGAAGCGATCTACATGGATGCGGACATCTGGCTCAACGGTCAGCATGTCGCGCAACATCGTTATGGCTACACGGCTTTCAGCGTGGATTTGACCGGCAAGGTCCACGCCGGCGACAACGTCGTAGCCATCCGCGTCGATCATGCCGATCCGTCTTCCCGCTGGTATGCAGGTTCGGGCTTGATCCGCCCGGTCAGCCTGGACGTGCTCGATCGCGTGCATCTGGATCCCGACAGCATCTTCGTAAGCACGCCGGTGGCGACACAGGCGCTTGCAAAAGTCATCGCGCATGCCACGGCGGCCAACGAATCGACCCAAGCACGCACGATCGAACTCGCAGCGAAACTGCTCGCGCCGAACGGACAGGTCGTTGCGCAGTCGCGCCAGAACAAATCGCTGGCCGCAGGCGCCAAGGCGGACTTCGACCAGACGCTCGAGATTACCCATCCGTCGCTGTGGTCGCCCGATTCGCCCAACCTGTATACGCTCGTACAGGAGGTCTACGCGAACGGCGTCATGACCGACGAACGGCGCACGCGCTTCGGCGCACGCACGATCACCGTCGACGCCGAACATGGCCTGCGCATCAATGGCCATAAAGTGCTGCTGCGCGGCGGCAACATCCATCACGACAACTACATGCTGGGCGCGGCGGGCTGGCCGGATGCCGATGCGCGCAAAGTCGCCCTGATGAAGGCCGCCGGCTACAACGCCATCCGCAGCGCGCACAACCCCGCCAGCCAGGCCACGCTCGATGCAGCCGACGAACTGGGCATGCTGGTCATCGACGAAGCGTTCGACATGTGGAACATGAGCAAGACGCCCATGGACTACGCACGCTTCTTCAAGCAGGACTGGCAACAGGACATCGACAGCCTGGTCATCAGCGGACGCAATCATCCCAGCGTGCTGTTCTGGAGCATCGGCAACGAAATTCCCGAGCAAGGCACGCCGCTGGGCGTGGAGACCGCGCGCAAGCTGGCAAGCCGAGTGCGCGCACTCGACCCGACCCGGCCGATCACCGAAGCGGTAAGCGTCGACACGCCGCACATTGCCGACCAATACGCCGTGCTCGACGTGGCCGGCTACAACTACAACGCCCCGCTGTTCGCGCGCGATCATCAAGCCTTTCCGCAGCGCGTGATGCTCACCACCGAATCGACCTCCAAGAACGCCTTCACCTATTGGCGCGCGGCCGAAACCATGCCCTGGGTGATCGGTGATTTCGTGTGGACGGCCGTGGATTATCTGGGCGAAACCGGCATCGGCTGGATGGGCTACAACCAGGATTGGCAAAAACTCGGCCCCTATCCCTGGCATCTCGCTTATTGCGGTGAAATCGACGCAACCGGGCGCAAGCGGCCAGCGGCCTACTATCACGAAGTGATCTGGGAAACCGGCATCGATCCGATTTCGGCATTCGTGCAGCAACCTGCCGGCACGGAAGACCTGCCCGATCGTCACCTGTTTACCGTCACCCAGCCGCATACGGACTGGTCGCTGGACGATGTCCACCCAAGCTGGACCTGGCCCGGCCAGGAAGGCAAGCCGCTCAACGTGGTGGTGTATTCCGAATTTCCGGAAGTGGAATTGTTTCTCAACGGCAAAAGCCTGGGGCGCAAAGCAACCAGCGTCGATACGCAGTACAAGGCCACGTACTCGGTGCCTTATCACCCGGGACGCCTGGTGGCGGTCGGTTATCGGGATGGCCATGCCGCAGGGCAATGGACATTGCGCACCGCCGACAAGCCGGCGCGCATCGACGTATCGCTCGATCGCACGCAGCTACGCGCCAACGCACAAGACCTGGCTTACGTCACCATCACCCTCGCCGACGACAACGGCACGCCGATCTACAACCAGAACGGCGACCGGCAAGTGAGCGTTCGCGTCACGGGCGCAGGCGAACTTGCCGGCATGGGCAACGGCAAACCCGATGATGTTTCCAGCTTCCAGTCGGGGCAATGGAAGACGTTTCATGGGCGAGTCGTTGCTGTCGTTCGCTCTGGAGTGCAGGCCGGGCCGATTGAAGTGCAGGTTGACGTGGATGGCTTGCCAACGCGGCGCGTCTATCTCCATGCCGTGTCGCCTTAGCTCCCATTCGCCAGAAAGTCGAATCAATGAACGTTCTGCGCAACAGTCGGCATGAATTCGGCCTTCGCCGGAATGGCGGCGAGGTACTGTCAGGCTTGCCCAAATAAACAGACATGCGACCATGCAAATAAAAAACCATATCTACCGCGCTATCGCCATCGCGATAGCCACCAGTGCAAGCGCTACTCACGCCCAAACACCCACGCTTGCAGGCATCCCTTCCCCTTACATCTGGCAAAACAAGCCCGCCGAGTGGAACGCCAACACCAACTCACTCATGCTGACGGCGGCAAAGAAAACCGACTGGTTCGTCTATCCCGGCGGCGGATACACCGCAAACAGTTCACCGCGACTGCTATTCAAAACGACAGCCAATTTCGCATTCAGCAGCAAGGTCGAGGTAACGGCACACGCAACCTATGATGCCGGCTGCCTTGTTTTGTACGCATCACCATCTACCTGGTCCAAACTTTGCCTGGAAGCCCAAGCCGATCACCGTCTCGACGTTATCTCGGTGGTAACACGCGGGTCATCGGATGACGCTACGTCATTCCCAGCAAACGGCACATCGATCTACCTGAAGATCGCCAAGGCGGAGGGAACCATTTTTTTCTACGCATCGGAAGACGGCAAAGCCTGGACGATCATTCGCAAACTCAGCCTGCCAGCGGACGATCCGCTGCTAACGGGTTTTTCTGCGCAATCCCCGGATGGCAATGGCGCAAGCGCCTTGTTTACGGATTTCCATTACCTCGCGCAGAAAGTCAATCTCTGGAATTTGCAGTGAGCGCAGTCATCCTGATCAGGAGCAGGCCTTGTTTATGAAAGCGTCCGAAAACTCATCACGTCGCCCGGCATTTGCGTGGCGTACGTTGGCGTTCCTGCTGCTGAGCACCTGCGTCTCCGCGCATGCTCTCGATCAAGCGACGCCTCCTGCCGGCATCGGCCCCAAACCGTTCATCGATTATTTCCGTCCCATACCGCTTTCCGACGAGCTGTCCATGCATGTATGGGGCGCCGCAACCGTCGGCCCGCGCGACATCCGCAACGGCCTGGAAGATCCCACCATGCAGCATTGGGATTACTGGGACGGAAAAATCCTCCGCGGAGCGGACGGCAAATACCGCATGTTCGCCAGCCGCTGGGATCAGGCCGCCGGGCACGTAGGCTGGCTGCACTCCCAATGCGTGGAAGCCATCAGCGACAGCGCACTGGGCCCCTATCGCGATCGAGGCTTGTGCTGGCCCGATAACGACAACGGCATCGGCCACAACGTCACCGCGCTGAAGATGCCGAACGGCGATTACGCCGTCGTGGTGAGCGAAACACGCAACGGTGATGTTTTCGTTTCCCACTCGATTGACGGTCCGTGGAAATATCTTGGCGGCATCACCGTCGACCAGCGGGATTTTCATGCGTTAGGCGATCCAGGCGATACGCAGCCGCTGCATGGCGCAAATCCGCGGCCATGGCACGGCTCGAACGTAAGCCTCATCGTGCGGCCCGACGGGCAATTTGAAATCGTGGCACGTCCGGGCCAGATCCTGATCAGCAAAAACATCCTGGGCCCCTACAAAATCGAAGGCGACAGCATCTACCGCAACCTGCCCGGCTTGCCGCAAGACAACCTGGCCGATCTGGAAGACCCTGTCATCTGGTTCAGTGGCAGGTGGTATCACATCCTGGTAAACAATTGGCAGGACCGCCGCGCCTATCACCTCATCTCCCGCAACGGCATCACCGGCTGGCGATTCCAGGGTCTCGCCTACGAACCCGGTGCAGACTTCATCCGCTACAGCAATGGCGTGGCGAATCACTGGAACAAGCTGGAGCGTCCTGGCGTACTGATCGAGAATGGCCATGTGACAGCCGTTACATTGGCGGTGATCGATGTTCCGAAGGTAGATGAAAAAGGCAGCGATGGCCACGGCAGCAAGATCATCGTGATTCCTTTTGACGGTGCGGCGATGGATCGGGATCTGTCCCACGCCGACCGGACTGGCGACACCTCTGCATCCGGTCGGCAAGCAAACTAAAGCGCTGCAGAAACCGCCAACTCACCCGTCCGCTGGCATCGGCATCCATCGGACATGCCGGCGAGAGGTCTGCTTCAAAAAGCGGCACTGACGACATTGGGGGTCATCGCCAGCGCCATCCAGGAAGGTTGTTGCTGTACGTTCTTAAAAACGAATAGGCGTGCACCGTCCGTGGTCCACGCCTATGCAGGTTAGGTTTGGCGGGATGGTCGCGCCATCTCTCCACGGGTCAACTTCCGGTGCGCAACGATCGCCGCACGCGTTTCGCTCACCCGTTCGCATTTTCGCTTTTTGCGGCGCGGCATTTATCGATAATCATGCCGCCGATAATGCGAACAAGCCTAAATACAAAAACGTTGTCCCTCATGGGATAAGGTAAATACCTGACTCCAATCGTATATTGACGCCGCCTTCACGCAGCTTCGAACCGCAAGGTTCCTTGCTGCATGAAGGCTCGTCACGCTTCGTTACGTCCCTGCTCATGCCACTCCATCTTCTTCATGCCCGCGCATGAGGAAGGCGGCTGCGCATGCGAAGGCGAACGATCGGAAACGAGCATCGCCCGGATAACGGGAAAACAGTACATACACTGGAGACATGTGAGCATGATCACATCCAAAACCACCGCCCGCAGATTGCTCTGCGGCGCCATCGCCGCGCTGCTGCTGTCGCCTGCTGCGCAACTCGCCGCGCAATCGACCGACGCACCGTCCTACCACTGGCACAACGCGCGCATCGTCGCGGGCGGTTACGTCGACGGCATCATCGCGCATCCCAGGCAACAGGGATTGTTCTACGCACGCACCGACGTGGGCGGCGCGTATCGCTATGACTCCAACAACAAAAAGTGGATCGCGTTGAACGACTGGGTGCCCTCGGCCAACCAGGGCGGCATCGAAAGCATCGCCATCGATCCGAACAACCCCAACATGCTGTTCCTGATGACGGGTTTGTATGTCAGCCAATGGTCGTCCCCTGGTCAATTGCTGGTCTCGTCCGACCAGGGCAAAAGCTTCACCGCCCACTCGATGAGTTTCCGTGTCGGCGGCAATGACGACGGACGTAACGCCGGCGAACGTCTGCAGGTGGATCCGAACGATGGCTCCGTGTTGTTCTACGGCACGTCCAACGCGGTTTACAGCAGTTCCAATCCCACCACCCGCGTGCAAGTCGCCGGCAAGAATGGCTTGTGGACCAGCAAGGACAAGGGTGCGACGTGGTCGCAAGTAGGCAGCTTCAAGGCGCTGACCAGCGACGGTACCGGCACCGGTGTGGCGTTCGTCGCTTTCGCACCCAAGGGTGAAGCGGCAGGCAGGCCGACTCAGACCATTTATGTCGGCGTGTCCACGCGCGCCGCGGCGTCCAGCAGCACGACGCTCTACATGAGCACCGATGCGGGCGCCACCTGGAATCCGGTGCGAGGCGGCCCCAGCAATGAACTGCCGCAGCGTGGCCAGCTGGGCCCGGATGGCAATCTCTACATCACCTACGGCAACAGCAAGGACAGCAAAGGCAACTACACGTATGCCGTCGGGCCTAACGGCTTGAACATGGGCGCGGTATGGAAGTACGACACCGTGCATCACACCTGGACGAACATCACCCCTGTTGACCGGTTCAACTATGCCTCCGGCTACAGCGGCCTGTCGGTCGATCCCTCGCATCCCGGCACGCTGGTGGTGATGACGATGGATCACTGGTATCCGATGGACACCATGTATCGCAGTACCGACGGCGGCAAGAGCTGGATCGACGTAGGTGGCGCCACCTGGAACGGCGCCACGCCGACCTCCGGCACCTATGCCATCCGTGACGGCAGCCTGTCGCCGTGGATGATTGCGCCAGGGCAGACGCGGCCCGCATTCGGCAACTGGGGCGAAGTGATGATCGATCCCTTCAACTCTGCGCATGTCATGTATGGATTCGGCGGCGGCATCTGGACCACCTATAACCTGACTGACGCCGATGCCGGCAAGCCCACGTACTGGTCGGTCGGCTCCAACGGTATCGAGGAAACGGCCGTGCTTACGCTGGTCTCGCCCACCTCCGGCGCGCATCTGATCAGTGGTCTGGGCGACGTCTGCGGTTTCGTGCACGCCAGCCTTACTTCGCCGCCGCAGCAAGGCGTTCCGTTGTGCAACGGCGGCGACGGCAACGGCACCGGCATCGACTATGGCAAGTACGCGCCCTCGACGATCGTTCGCGTCGGTGTCGCCGGCGACAACACCTTGGGCACGATCTCGCACGATGGCGGTTCCACTTGGACACCGTTTGCCAGCAAGGCCAATTCGACCAACGGCGGCGGCACGGTCGCCATTTCCGGCGACGGCAAGACCATCGTGTGGGCGCCCACCGATATCGCTCCGGTCGTTTCCAACGACAACGGCGCCACCTGGACGAAAGCGAGCGGCAGTGGATTGCCGTCGCTTCCGGTCGGCGTGCAGATGCTTTCCGATGGCGCCAGCGGCAATGTGTTCTATGCCTTTGATCAGGTCAACGGCGTCTTCTACAGCAGCACCGACAAGGGTGTGAGCTGGCATGTCGCACACACCGGCTTGCCCAAAGCGAATCCCTCCTACCAGCACAGCCAAGCCACCGCAGTCACCGGCGTTCCGGGTGAAGCCAAGGCCGGCGAAGTATGGATCGCCACGCCGAAGGGCCTGTTCCGCAGTACCACCTATGGCACCACCTGGGCACAGGTCGATGCTTCCAGCATCTCCTTCGCCAGCTCGGTCGGCTTCGGCAAGGCGGTGAAGGGCTCGCACTATCCCACCGTGTATCTGGGGGGAACGGTGAACGGCGTCACCGGCCTATTCCGCTCCACCAATGCCGGCGCCACATGGGTGCAGATCAACGACGCGCTGCATCAATGGGGCGGCGTAGCGGTCGTCACGGGTGATCCCCGCGTCTTCGGCAGGGTGTATGTCGGCGGGTATGAAGGACGCGGCGTTATCTACGGGGCGTCGAAGAACTGATGGATGTGCGGCTCCCTCCCTGCTGCGTGCAGGGAGGGATACCGCCGTAGGTTGGGTTAGCGCAGCGTAACCCAACAATGTGGCTTCGAAGACGTTGGGTTACGCTGCGCTAACCCAACCTACGCGTGCCATCCCGCTCAATTAAAAACTCGCCCGCACACCTGCACTCGCGCGCCATCCGCCGGCCACCGCATCGGATTTCGACACCTGCCCCGCTTCGACGAAAACACTCCAGCGACCCGCCAGCGCAATATGCGCGCCTACCGCCACTTCACCGGCAGTGCCATGCCGCGAAGGCAGGCTCACCGGCACGGAACCGCCGTCGAGCGATGCGGTGAGGTTGGTGCGGCTGCCCACAGTGTGGACACCTGACACGCGCAGATACATGTCGCCGGTGACCGATGCCAGGGACGCGAATGTCTGGCCGAACAGCACGCCGGCGCGGGTGAGGAAGGTACGGTTGCGGTTGACGTCGAAACGCACCTGATCGCTGGAGATGTAGCGGCTGGAACCGATCGTGCCGTAGGCCGCCTGCACCTGCGGCTCGATATAGCCGCCGCTCTCATCCCGGTAACGCCAGCCGGCGCGCGCAGAGACGCTTGCTGCGCGTGGGCGATAGTGGCCCGAGGTGCTGCCGAACGCATCCGTGGAGTTGTAGCTGTCGCGCAACTGGCCGACGCGCACGACCGCATCGGCAAACACGCCACGGCGAGAATTCCAGGTGTCGTAAACGCCGATCGAATCGCCGCGCAAATCGGCGCTACCGTTCTGCAGGCTGGCGTGGGAATCGGTGTGCGTGTAGACCAGGCCGAGCGCATTGCGCCCGCCATCGAAGTCGGACAATCGTTCCGCGCCGAACGATACGCTGGTGCGGCGTTGGCGATAGCTGCGGCCATCGCCGGTCTGGCCGGTAAAGTCGCCAGTCTCCGTATCCGCCCATACGCCGGAGGCGCCGGATAGCTGACTCAGGCGGGTCGCTTCGCTGCGGCGGGACACGGCCTGATCGTCGATCTGCCACACGTTGGCAAGCGCGAGTGCTGCATCGGCCGCCACCAGCACACCCGTGGACGGGGTCACCACGTCGTTGCCTGGCGTAGTGACGTCGACGGTGCTGGTAACGGGCGGCAGTGTCGATGACGTGCCTGTACTGCTGCTGCTTGTGCTCGTCGTACCGGCAGTGCTGGTATTGATCGGTGGCGGCGTGGTCGACGTGCCGGTGGAACCTGTAGAGGTCGACGTCGACGTACCCGTCGTCGAACCACCGCCTGTACTACTGCCTGTACTGCCACCCGTACTACCGCTCGTACTGCTGCCATTACCGATAATGTCGATGCCGGTAAGCAGAATCTGCTTGTGATCCGCGCTCAGGCTTACCACCGGCACGTACGAGTAACGCACCAGCGCATTTTCGTAGGTGGCACCCCATTGGCTGGTCAATCCCGCCGCGCTCAGAAAGCTCGCCGTGCCGTTCGCCGCCGCACTCGCATCGACGATCACGATAGGACTGGACGCGGCAATCGTTACACCCTTCGCGATCGCATTGGCATTGACCCACGACGTATCGTCCAGCGCCGGGTCGTAGGCGATGCGCACTTTTTGCGTGCCCGTGGCGTTGAACGTCGCGATGCCGGCACCGAAACTCACCCGGTCCGCCTGCGCGTTGCGGATGTCGCTCAACAGCGTGAACGTAGCGCCGTCGGCAAGATTGACCGTGGCGCCGCCCGTTGAACTGTCGACGCTCAGGTTGCGCAAGCTGTGCGTGGGCACGCTGCCCTGCGCGAACGTGCCCCAGCTCCCGGCCATGTCGATGGCGCCGCCGGCACCGATCGTCAGGCTGCCTGCACCAAAATCGCTGGCCAGCGTGCCGGTGCCGGTGGGCATCCAGCGGGCACCGTTGGCGAAGGCAAGAATGGGCACGCCCGCGCTATAGGTGTACGCCCCCCTGTTGCCGTTAGCGGGGATCACGCCGCTACCGCCGAGCACCATGCCCTTGAGGAACGACGCACTATCGTTGAAGTTCACCTGAGTGGTGGCGGTGTAAAGCGTGCCGGCGGCATTGGCCAGGTTGCGCGTCAGCACGTCGCCATCCACCTTGACGGACTGCCCGCCAGCCTGGTTGACGCTTAGCGTGCTTTGGGTTTGCCACCAATCACCCCCTATGTTCCATATGGCATAGCGAGCACCGCTGCCGGTGTTGCTCACGGCCACGTCCAGGCCGCCGGCCAGCGTGAGCGTGCCGCCGTCGTTGTAAATGCCGTAGACATCACACGTTTTGCAGTCCACGCTCGCGCGCAGCACCGCTGTCTTCGCGGCATTGGTGAAGGTCATCACGCTACTGTTAGTGACCGCGAAGCTCGTGCTTACGGCGCTAACGCGCGCGTCGACAGCGCCGTCCAGCGTCATGGAACCGTAGGTGTGACCGTACGAGTTGCCCAACGCGGTGGGCGAGCCGTACGGCGTGTAATCGGTGTGGGCGGTTACCGTTACTTTCAGGTCACCGGCGATATGAAAGCGCGCGGAGGCATGGGTGGCGACGATGCCCTCGGCGGAGCGCGGTCCGTCGGCAGTGACCGTGGCGTTGCCCTTGACATAGATGGTGCCCTGGTTGCGGATGCCCATCACCGTCGAGCCGTTCGACGTGGCGGCAACATTCAGATCGCCATTGATCGTGATCCGGGTGTTTTGGTTGTCGTTATAAATGCCCTGGACGGTGTCGTTGGGCCAGTCGCCGTAGCTGACGATGCCCAGGTTGCCGTTGAACACCACGTTGCCGCTGCCGCCGCCGGAGTTATAGATGCCGGCGGTGTTGGTGCCGCGTCCGTGCGTGACGATGTTGGTGTCGCCGTTGACGGTCAGGAAGCCTCGGTAGATCCACAGGCCCTGGCTCCAGTCCGCACCTTTTGTAGTGACGTCCAGATTGCCGTTGAAGGTGGCCGTCGACCGGTCAAGATGCAGACCCCGCGCCTCCGATCCGCCCACCCACTGCCCATTGACGACCCGAGCTCGGTCATCCGCCTGCGCGGTGAGCGACGTGCTGCCATTCACCGTCAGGTTTTCGCCCGCTCCCATGTCGATGGCGTGGGCGGTGCCGTGCACGCCTGGCCAGGGTGTCACCGGGCGGACGACGGATACCGTCAACGTGCCTTTGCCGTCGGCGCCCGCCTGAAGCACCACCTTGGGCGTGCCGCTTTGCAAGCTGATGCCGGCGACGCTCTCCGTGCCGTTCGTGGTCGTGCTGATGCTGTCGCCATCGGCCAGGCGATAGACCAGATTGCCGTTGGCGTCAGTGCCGCTCTGGTAAGCGGTGTCCGCGGTCGTGCCGGTGAGCGTGGTGGTGTAGGCCGTCGATTTCGACTTGCTGGCCGTCAACACCGCCAGGGTCGCCATGATCGACACGGGTATCGCCTTGCGCCGCTGCCGCATGCGCAGCCGCTTCATCGCATCGTTGTAGTTCTCTTCCACCGACAACTGCCATGCTTCGGGCAGCTGCGCGAACAGATAGGGTTGCCTCCGGTAATAACGCCACAGCTCGATGTTCGACGCGTCGATCTTCTTGCTCACCATCTTGTCCCCTGGCTGATGCGCACGCGGCTGTCATTTCGGGACAAGCCACCGAATTGATGACATGTAAAACACGTGCAGACTCGTAACTGTGCCGCGTAAGTACCACTTACGATTGCGTAATCGTTGTAGCGAGATGGCGTGGATGTGAATCCAATCACACGACACGCAGTGCAGCGCGGAGAACGCCATGCATGGCATCAGCCGCGAGCGCCAACGGGAACGCGCATAGCGCCATGGTGCTTAGGGGGACGGAGCTCGGCGAGGTCGGCCCAGGACATTTCCGCGCGCTCGTGACAGACGCGTTGAACTAAACGCTGCGGATGTGAAACCAATCACATCGCATGTGCCCTTCCTGCCGAATGTCTTCCAACCTACGATGGACATTCGCCCTCCGGACTTAACCTTTACGTTGCTGCAGTTTCGAAGCGAGTCGTCATTCCGGCGAAGGCCGGAATCCAGTACGAATATGTCGTGCGTAGCACTCGACAAAAAAATATAACGTGTGCTTCGCACGGCGTATTTAGACTGGATTCCGGCCTTCGCCGGAATGACGATTCGCTCTGAAACAGGGTTGCCGCAGGTATAGGAGCATTGACCTTAAGGCCATCATCCCCACCAGTCCGCAAGCTGGGATGTCACCCCAGCCTGCAAACCACGCTACGTCAAACATCAGAAGCGCCAGGTCACGCCGCCTTTGAATCCGCTGTCCACCGCGTGCTGCGCCAGTTGCCCGGTGTAAGCCACGTTGAACGATACGGCCGGCGTCACCTGCAGCATCAACCCGGCATCGATCACGAGTGCATTGCGCGCCATCGGTACGCCTTGCACGGTGAACGGATCGCCGCCCCCGAACGCCATCACGCTGCGCGGATTCACATAGCCGGAAGCATGGCGCCAGCCCAGCGTGCCGTAAGCGTTGACGAGATCGCCGTTGTATCGGAAATGCGCATTGGCGTGCGCGCCCAACGTGGTGTACGTCACCGCATGCCGGCTGCCACTGCCCGATAGTGCAGCCGCACTGCCCTGCTCCTGGAAACCATTCGTGTTGAGCCTCACGTAAGCGGCTTGCGCAAACGGCTCCAGCGCGGCGCGCTTGAACGCAAACGTATAGCCGGCTTCGCCAAATACCTGCGTGGTGGATGCATTGCTGCGATTCCACGTCGCGCTCAGATCCGGCAGCTGCAGATTGCGCGTCATGGTCAAGCTGTGTTCGGTATACGCCGCGCCTGCACGCAATCCCCAGCTTCCCAGCTGAGTGCCTGCGTACGCGCTGAGATACAAATCATCGCTATGCCCGGTGGCGCTGCGTTGCGGAGACTGGAACGTGGTCTGCGTGTAACCGGTGGCCATGCCCGCGCGGCCGTGTTCGCCCAGCGGCACGTCCGCACCCAGCAGAAAACCGCTCAACGTGTCGGACAACGGCGCGGCATTGCCATCGCCGCCGAGACGATCCCACGAGCCCACGAACTGGCCCCACCAGGTGAGGTCGTCGCCGTGCGTTTGCGTCGTCTGGCTCGTCGCGGACACCTGGTCGCCCGACGCTGTCGCCACGCGCAGACGTTCGGTGACCGCATCGCGCATCACGCGGCTGTCGTCGAGGAAGCTGCCCTGCACGCTGGCATACGCTTCGCCGGAAAGCAGATCGGCGGCGCGACGCACTTGCGCATCCGTGAGCAGATTGGAAACGGTGATGAACGGCACGCTCGAACCCGGCAGGCTCTGCAAGCCAGTAAGCGTGGCCGCCTGATTGGGCGTATATGCCGCATCGGCCAGCGCGCGTTGTTGCACCACGTCGAGATAGAAGTGATCCGCATCGTAAGCCGTGCTGATGCCGAGCGTGGCGCTGAGGTTGGTACTGCCCAGCAGCGTGTACGTACCGGTCAAGCCAGCTTCCGCGGTGAGCAAGGTGTAGCGCGTGCCGAGCAGATAAG
The DNA here is from genome assembly GCA_966430775.1 of uncultured Dyella sp. Taxonomy (GTDB): domain Bacteria; phylum Pseudomonadota; class Gammaproteobacteria; order Xanthomonadales; family Rhodanobacteraceae; genus Dyella_B. The sequence goes on from CBJMMB010000036.1 coordinate 24,792, forward strand.
GCTGGCGCTGCGGCGATGCGAGCAGCGCAAGCTGTGCGCCCGGCGCCACCACCGCGCTGCCCTGCACGAGGATCTGGCTGGAACTGCCGGGCTGCGCGAGATTGACTTGCGCCACGTACGTCGAGCTGGCGCTCTGCAAATAATTGCCCGCCACCGTCAGCGTTTCATACGTGCCGGCTCCATGGCCCGGTGCGATCACGCCCGTCACCACCGCGCCGCCGCCGATGCTGCCGCTGCCTGCGAGCAGGCCGGCATCGAGCACGCTGCCCGCCAGCGAACCGTCGAGCGTCAAGCCGCCCGCCGGGCTGATGCCGGTGCTGCCGGTGAAGGTGTTGTTGCCGGTGAGCGTTTCCATGCCGTTTGCGATCACCAGGCTGCCGCCGGTGCCGCCAACGATGCCGCCATCGGCCAGCACGCCGTCGAACGTGCCGGAGGCGTTGGTCAATTCAAGCGTGTTCGCGCCGAGCAACACCGTGCCCGCGCCGGACAGCGATTGGATCGACGCAGGCGCCGATACGCGCGAAATATCCAGCGTGCCATCCGCCTGCACACCCGAGGAATCGGCAATCGTGCCCGGCCCGGCCAAACCCAGCCATCCGCCCTGCTCGATCTGCGTGGCGCCGGTGTAAGTGTTTGCGCCGGTGAGCTGCGCCACGCCGCCCGCGCCGATGATCAACGGACCGCTGCCGGAGATGATGCCGGCGATGCCCTGTGGCGCCATGTCGCCCGAAACCGTATAGCCGCCATTCGTCGATACCGGATCGATCGTGACGAAGAACGGCGTATAGCCGGTCAGCTGGTTCTGCAGGTCGTACATCACGGAGTTGTTGAAGTAGAACGAGATGCCGTAAAGCGCCTGCCCCGCGCTGAGGAATGCACTGTTGCCGGTGGTGACGACATTGCTCGCATCACCCGCGCTGTCGTCGCCAGTGATGATCGACGCGGGTTGCGCGCCGGGAGCGCTGCCGGTCATGGTCAGCGTGACGCCGGGTATTTCGTTGCCATTGGCATTCACGTGGCCGGCGGCCGTTTCGCCTGCCAGCAGTCCGGCATCGTTGAGATAGATGGTCGGTGTGCCCGAGTCGAGCAGGGTTTGCAGCGTGGCGCTGGATTTGCCGCCGTCGAGCGTGTACGCAAACGCCAGATCGAACTGGTTCGCCGAGATCGGCGCGCCCGACAACGGAAACGTGCTTTGCGAACCGCCGTTCCACGGTACCAGGCTGAGGAACTGCGCGCGCAAGGCCGGCGTGAGATTCAAGATCACGTGCGCGCAGCTGCTGCAATTTTGCGGAGCGCCCTTCTGCCCGTTGGCGGCGACGATATAGCCGCTGGTGGTGAGATTGCCCAGCACGCTGTCGCTGCCGAATTCGCCGGCGCCGAAAATGCCGAACAGCTTGTACGCGCCGCCGTCTTCCGGACCGACGCCCTGGTTGAGGTTCTGCTGCCAGGTGGCATCCAGATACATGGGCACCTCGCCTTGCGTATCCAGCGGTTTCCCGGCGGCCTGATAGGCCGCAATCTCGGCAAAGGTAAAGGCATAACCTTCGTTAGGCAGGAAATAACCGATCTGCGCACCGGCCTGGTCGCCAAAGAGACTGTCTTGCGTAGCCACGGCGCCCTGGTTGATCAGCACCGGAATGCCCTCCTCGTGCTTGACCGTCACTGACAGCGTGTTGGACGAAGAGTCATAGAACTGCACGCTGGACACCGTTGTGCTCGCACCCAGGTTGCCATACGTGCCATCGCCGTAGAGCGTGAGCGCAGGCGAAGTGGGCGTGACCGGCACGCCCGGCACCATCGGAAACCACGGCTGGCCGTTGCTGCCGGCGCCCACGTCGATGTTGAAGGCGGTGGAGCCGGTATCGAAGATGTACTCCTGCGGCGCCGCGCCATTCACGCCAATGTTGATACCCAGCCGGTCCCCACTGACGCTACCGCTGGACTCGTTGATCACGTCCAGCGGAATGGTGACGGGCGGTGGTTGATCCTGCGCATGCGCGCGTTGCGCAAGTCCCAGGATGCAAGCCAACGCCAACGCAGAGCGTGCACATGTCATGCGATTCATCTTTCGGATTCTCCCCCGTGGCGACGCGCCACTGTTCATCAAGTCAAAAAAGTGTTGCTCGCGCAGCGGCAGGGTTTTCCTGCAAACCAGCGGACGCGGCGTGATCTACGGCGAATCGTCGAACTGATCTAGCTTTGCTAACGCAAAACGACTCCCTCTTCGCTTGCGGAGGAGCTTTTTTTGATCAGTGCAATTTTTTCTCACCTCATAGTCATTCCGGCGAAGGCCGGAATCCATTTATATCCATGCGGGATATATGTCGATTCAATGAAAGTTCTACGCAACAGTCAGCATGGATTCCGGCCTTCGCCGGAATGACGATGAGGTACTGCGAGGCGTTCAATCAAGCAGCGCCGAACGCTTACCAAGCCCAACGCATAACTACATTGCCTGCATAGGTGTGCTGGTATTGTCCGTCGAGCGCCTGGTTGTCGCTGACCGAAACGAAGAGGCTGCCCTTCGTCCACAGCTTCAGCGCCACGCCGGCGTCCACTTCCCCGCTCAGTCTTTTCGCCGGCGTCTGGATCGGCATGGAACCGTCGAATATCGCCGTATCGTTGCCGCCCGCGCTATGGATCACGTTGAGCCGTACATACGGCTGCCACGTATCGAAATCGCCGACCAGGCGGACACCCGCGCGTTCGACCAGCGTATTGCCGCTGCGGAACGCCACGCTGGAAACGCCATCGTTGGCAGTGCCGCGCAATGCGCGCTGCCAGATCACTTGCGCCTGCGGTTCGAGCGAGATGCCCGCGCCCAATGAAAACGGCACGCCGGCCTCCACTGAGCCGGTGAGCGCGTGTCCATGCATGCTCGCAACGCTACCGTCGCGCGACAACGGATGACCGGTGAAGACGGTGTTCATCAGCACCGTATCGGTGTACCAGTTGCCCGCGCCGATATGCGTCCAGTACGCGCCGGCACTGTATGCGCTGATGGCGAGGTTGCCGGCATAGAGATTGGCCTGGCCGGATATGTTGCCATCGACACCACCCGCGGCCCTCGCGAAGCCAGCAAACAAACCGTAGCGGTTGCGCTGACCATCGGCATCCGCATCGGCGTAAAGGTCATGCCCGACCTGCACGCCGCCGACGCTGCCGTGGAATTGCGGATCGACACTGCCGCCTTGCGCAAGCGTGCTGCGTCCGCCCCACATGCGTTCCCATGCCGCCGGCAGCGGACCGTCCTCGGTGAGCAGCGATTGGTCGCCCTGGCGCTCGTGGAAATTTTCCAGCTGCAGCATGCCGAGCTCGCGCATCACCGGAGCCGCCGCGGCATACAGCGCCACCTCGGGGCGATAAAGCGGTATGGGGTTGCCGATCAGCGTGTCGCGCAAATACCAGTTTTGCGCCGTGCCGGGCGTGATGCCGCCGCGCACCAGGGAGTATTCATAGGCGCCTGCTTTCACGGAGCCATCCGCCAGCGCGAAGGCTTTGGCATCGGTGGCGCCGCCGTTGGCGGCCTGCACCACCAGGATGCCGTCCGAACGGATCGGACCGCCCTGCCCGCCGACGTTGTTGATCTTCAGCAAGGTCGAGCCCGTTGCGGTACCGCCGTTGATGACGAGCTTGTCCGCGGTCGAACCGTCGCCGCCGAGCACGGCGTTGAGCGCCACGATGCCGTTCTGCCCGACATAGTTGTGCGCGGTCAGCGTATTGCCGACGCCGGTTCCGCCCAGTTGCACCACGCCCGCATTGAGCAGTTGGCCCTTGATCGAAAACCCGCCTTGCATATCGCTCATGTACGCCGCGGACGCCACCGCAAGCACGCCGCTGTTGCTGACGTCGCCGCCGATGCTGCCATAGCCGGCCAGCACCGCTTCCGGCGCCACGCTTACGTTGCCGGCAAGGGACGCTCCCGGTGTGGAAGCATCGCCGACGACCAGCGTTCCTGCGTTGACGGTGGTACCGCCGCGCCAGGTGTTGGCGCCGTCGAGCACGAGAGTGCCCGCGCCCACTTTTACCAACGCGCCGCTGCCATCGATGTTCTGCGAGATCGTGGTCTGGAAGCCTTGCGTGTCGATCACGCTGCCACCGTCCGCGATTGTGATCGCGCGCGTGCCGGCAAGATCGAAGCTGTTGGCGAATTGCAGCGTGCCGCCATCGAACGTGATGCCGCCGGACGGATCGCCCAGCGCGTTGTCTGCAGCGACCGACAGCACACCCTGCCTGATGATGGTGCCACCGGTGTACGCATTGCCACCAGCGTCGCTCGGTGCGAGCGTGAGCGTACCGGCGCCATCCTTCTCCAGCGCACCGCTGCCGGCGATCAGGCCGTCGTATACGCCATCCGTGTTTTGCGCAAATTGCAGCAGGCCATTGTCCAGCACGCTCTTCGGCAAGCTGCTCGTGTTGGCCTGCAACGTGCCCGACGGGTCAATCACCAGCTGGCCGGCATAGACGGAGTTGTCCGCCGTCAGCACCAGCGTGCCCTGCTGCACTTCGGTCAGCATCAGCCCCATCGGAGCCAGCGGCGTGGTGATGGTCCAGGTGCCATCGTCCTGCTTCAACAAGGTTTGAAAGCCGGTGATGTCGGTCGGCGCGGTATCGTTGCCACTGCCGTTGAGGCTGATCAGGTTGTTGCTTCCGCCCGCCTGGATGGCGCCGGTAATGATGGAGCCCGTGTAGATGTGCAAGGCATCGTTGCCCGCCATGAAACGCAGATTGCCCACCACCCGGCCACGGTTGGTGAAGTCGAGGAAACCCACCGCAGGCGCCAGGCTGGAAACCGAACCCATCACGTCATTGGAGGGCTGCGAGGATTCGATCACGCCGGTCGGGTTATTGATCACGGTGTTGGGACCGCCACCGGTCTGGAACCACAGCGCGACGTTATGCAGAGCCCTTATGGTGCCGTTGTTGATAATGGTGTTCTGCACGCCTTCCACATTGACGGCTTCGGACATGTTCTGCGTTCCGGTCGACAGCACGGTCGCGCCCTGGTCGATCGTCAGGGTGCCGCCGTCTCGGAATTCGATCGTATTGGCGCCGCTGTGGTACCCGCCGCTGTTGTCCTCGGCGCCGTTTTGCACCAGCGCTCCTGCGCCGATGACGATATTGGCGTTGTCCGAAAGCGAGATCGCCGGCGCATCGCCCACGATGATCCTGGCCCCTTGGTCCACCGTCACCGTGGCGCCGACAGCGGTAGCCGGGCCGGCACCGATGGTCGTTGTCCACGGCGACGGGTTGTTGGTATCGCAATGCGTGGTACTGCCGGAGGTGACGCAATTGGCGTGCGCCATCAGCGGAAGCATGAAAAAGGACGCCATCGCGCAGTAAAGCGGCCGTTTCGCCAGACGCCCCATCCCGATCGCTACGTTCTTGAATGCATCGCCGCGAACGCCTGAATGGTTGTATTTATTTTCGATCATTCTCGCCACCATTTTGTTTTCGCCACTGAAAATGCATTGTTCGCATGTCCGTAAATGCCGTTATTCGCGAACAAGACATCAACACGACGCCCTCGCCGGACACGCGAGCGCAAGCACCGTCCTGGCGCGACCTTTCGCTCCATTTGAAGGTTTTATTGCTGCGGGAAAAGCACGCTCAGCGACGGCAACGCTATCGTGCGCGCATCACGTAACGGCATACCTGCATGCCGCGTGCAACATCGTTTTTCCTTACCTTTTATGCAAGAAACGGTTCTGTGCGATGGGTTTCTCACCCATGACCATCATAGGCGCACGCACATCGGGCTCACATGTGAAAGAGTGACCTAATATCTATCTGCGAAGGACATAACGGTGTGCAAATTACCTTGTCCGGCTAAAACGACAATATGCGATGACGACAGATCAATGCTTCGAACTTAAGCATATTCCGATCATCAGAGGTCCAACGCTCGTCATTCCGGCGAAGGCCGGAATCCATTTACATCCATGCGGAATATATGTCGACTCAATGAAAGCTCTGCGCAATAGCCAGCATGGATTCCGGCCTTCGCCGGAATGACGATGAGGTACTGTGAGGCCTGCTTAAATAGATAGACTGGCCGCTCAAATGTGGCCAAGTAACGATAAGTGCCTTGGCGAAAAACATTCGCGCCTTTCAAAAATAAGGTGGCGCCTTATCCGACGACAGCACACGATCACCGGCAAGCTGCTGCGCCTTGCGTAATGCATTGTCCGCTGCGGACGCCTGCCCAAGCGCACGATAAACGCGCGCTTCCAGCCACGCCACCCGCCAATCCAACCCGTTCCAGGTAGAGAGCCGCCCGACGATGGCCATCGCCTGATCGGTGTCGCCGGTTTCCAGGCAGGCGATCGCATAGCCCTGGCCTACGTTGACAATAAGCCCGGGCACGCCCAGCAGTTCGGCCTGGTCCATGGCAAGCTTGAG
>CBJMMB010000037.1:0-30669 GCA_966430775.1 uncultured Dyella sp.
ATGGTGACGATGACGATGCGCTCGTGCAGGACATCGGCATCGTGCTGGATTGTTTCTACAGCGCCTACCTTGAAACCCGAGGAGAACCCTCATGACGATATCCATGTTTTCGATCCGTACGCGCCGATGTGGCTTGCTGCTGTTGGCGATGGGTTTGCTGGGCGCTGCGCTGTCGGTCGGCGCCACCGCGCTCGATCCCGCGGTTATCGGCAAGGCGGCCGGCACCACCGCCAAGGCGCAGCCGGACGGCGCCGTCAAAATCGGCTGGATGCGCACCGATGTCGGCGTCACTGTGGACGGCATGCATCTTTCGCCGGCCGCGGGCCTCGGTTCATGGGCTGCATTCACGCCGATGGGCAACAACGCGATGGTGATGGGCGACACGGTGGTGTTCCAGGATGAAGTGGACGCGGCCATGGATGCCGCCTTTGCGCACGGGCTCAACGTCACTGCGCTGCATAACCATTTCTTCTACGACCAGCCGAAGGTGTACTTCATGCACATCGGTGGCGATGGTTCGCCCGAACAACTGGCGGCGGGCGTGAAGGCGGTATGGGATGCGATCAAGGCCGTGCGCGCTGCGCATGCTCAACCTGCCGATGGCTTTGGCGGCAAGACGCCGACGGCTGGCGCGCTGGATGCGCAAGCCATTGCCAAACTGATCAGCCATCCGGCGCCGGTAACGGACGGCGTGGCCAAAGTCACTATCGGCATACAAGGGAAGATGCATGGCCAGACCATCGGCACGTCCGCGGGGCTTACCACCTGGGCGGCATTCAGCGGCAGCGACGACTGGGCGGCGATCGATGGCGACTTCATCATGCGCGGCGAGGAAGTGCGTCCGGTGTTGATGGCCTTGCGCAAGGCCGGCATCCATGTCGTGGCGTTGCACAACCACATGATCGGCGAAAGCCCGAATCTCTATTTCACCCATTTCTGGGGCAAGGGGAGCGCCGCCGACCTGGCGCGTGGTTTTCGCGCCGCGCTCGATGCGCAAGCCAACAGCGGGCCGCCCAAATAATGGCGACAACGACGAAGCACGTGGCGATCAGCAATGACGGCAGCAGCGATGGTGTCGTCGGCAGACCGTCGCTGCGTGAAGCCACCCGGGTCTGGATGAAAATCGGCCTGCTCAGTTTCGGCGGGCCGGCTGGGCAGATCGCGGTGATGCATCGGGAACTGGTGGAGCGGCACAAGTGGATCAGCGACGTGCGCTTTTTGCACGCGCTCAACTACTGCATGTTGCTGCCGGGGCCTGAAGCGACGCAGCTGGCCATCTATGTCGGCTGGATGCTGCATCGGACCATCGGTGGGCTAATCGCCGGCATTCTGTTCGTGCTGCCGGGTTTCGTTACGATCCTGGCGTTGAGCATCATCTACGCGTTGTACGGACACGTGCCTTTGATCGTAGCGGTGTTCTTCGGACTGAAAGCGGCCGTGCTCGCCGTGGTGGTGGAAGCCGTGCTGCGCATCGGACGCAGGGCGTTGAAGAACCGCCTTATGGTGGGCATCGCGGGGCTCGCCTTTATCGCCATCTATATCTTCAAGCTGCCGTTTCCGTGGATCGTGATCAGTGCCGCGGTGCTGGGCATCGTTGGGCGGTGGCGCTTGCCGCGCTATTTCCCCGCGCCCGCATCCGGCAGCACGGATGCCTCATCGGCGTACGTGATCGATCGGCTGATCGGGCAGGGGCAGCTTCAGCACACCCGGCCATCCGCGCGCCGCGCCGTGCGCATCACGCTGATGTGGCTGGTCATCTGGCTGGCGCCGGTGATGCTGGCCATCGGCGCATTCGGTTTGCACAGCGTGCTGGCGCAGCAGGGCATTTTCTTTTCGCAAACCGCCGTGGTGACGTTCGGCGGCGCGTACGCAGTGCTGGCATATGTGGCGCAGCGTGCGGTCGAACATTTCCACTGGATCACGCCCGGGCAGATGCTCGATGGCCTCGCATTGGCGGAAACCACGCCCGGGCCGCTGATCATGGTGTTGCAATTTGTCGCCTTTATTGGCGCATTCCATCATGAAACGGCCTTGTCGCCGTTGTGGGCCGGCGTCGGCGGTTCAGTCCTTACCACCTGGGTGACGTTCGCGCCGTGCTTCCTATGGATCTTTCTTGGCGCGCCGTATGTGGAAGCGCTGCGCAACAATCACACGCTCAATGCCGCGTTATCAGCGGTGACGGCGGCGATCGTGGGTGTGATTCTCAATCTTTCCGTGTGGTTCACCTTGCATACGCTGTTCGCGAAGGTTTATCGCGCAGGGTTTTTGTCGATCGAGATTCCGCAATGGAGTACGGTGAATCCGTTGGCGCTTGTGCTTGCGGTGGTCGCGTTGCTGGCGATGTTGCGTTGGAAAGTCGGTATGGGTTGGGTGTTGTTTGGTAGCGGCCTGGTGAGTGCGTTGTACGCGGTCCTGTAGCCCAGCGTTGCATGTGGATATCAATGCTGGGGTTCGGCGTTGCCTCAGCCCAGCCTACGGGAAGTGCTCGTTTCTGACGGCACTTGCGTATTAATCCTACAATATGGTTGCATCGCGTTTTGCTTGATTTGGGATCAACGTGATGCGTCGCGCCATCAATCCTGCTTTGTTCGCCGCAATGACCATGCTCGGCATGATTCACATCGCCGGCGCAGCAACGTCCGCACACCTCGAAGGTCCCTTGCTGCCTTCAGGCGCGGATCCATGGGTGACGCAACGCAACGGCGTCTACTACTACACCAGCACGGAACGCGATCGCATTTCGCTACGCAAGACCACGGACATGGCGCGACTTGCCGATGCGCAGCCGGTGGTGGTGTGGCGCGCTCCGGCAAGCGGGCCCAATTCCACCTCGGTGTGGGCACCGGAGCTGCATCACCTGGACGGCAAGTGGTATCTGTATTATTCCGCCGCCGACAAGGCCCATGACGATGATGCGCATCGGCATGTCTTCGTGCTGGAAAATGCTTCGTCCGATCCCACGCAAGGTACGTGGCTCGACAAGGGCGTGCTGAAGACGCACCGCAACGGCATCGACGGCACCGTGTTCGATCACGCCGGCAAACGCTATTTCGTCTATTCCGCCTACGTGGCCGATCACAGCGACCTGATCATTGCGCCGATGCCCACGCCATGGACCCTGGGCGAGCCGCAAGTGGACATCGCCCATCCCACCTATGGCTGGGAAATGCAGGGTGGCCGCAAAATCATGGAAGCGCCGGAATTCCTGCAAGGGCCACGCGGTACGGTGTTCCTTACCTATTCGGCGAGCGCATGCTGGTCGGATGGTTATGCGCTGGGACTGTTGCAAGCCGATGCCCTTGCGGATCTGCTCGATCCTGCAGCGTGGCGCAAATCACCGGAGCCCGTGCTCACCAGTTCGGCGAAGCTCGGCATTTACGCGCCCGGGCACAATGGCTTCTTCAAGACCGCCGATGGGCAGGACTGGATCATCTTTCACGCCAACGGCGGCCCGGGTTGGAAATGCACGCCGCGCCGCGCGCCCTATATCAAGCCGTTTCATTGGGATGCGCAGGGACGCCCGGTTTTTATGGACGGTGCATAGCAGGAAACCACTCGTAGGTTGGGCTGAGGCAACGCCGAACCCCAACGTCGGAATATGCATGCGCTCAGCCAAACACACGGATAGCAGGACAACTAAGGCCAAACAGAGCGTAAACTCCGCCGACATGTGACTCACCACCCAGGGATGCGATGAACGAGCAGGCCACTTCAGCGCCTTACGCGATTTCGGTGCGGGGCGTCAGCAAGACCTACAAGGGCGGCTTCCAGGCATTGAAGTCGATCGATCTGGATATCCGGCGCGGCGAAATCTTCGCCCTGCTTGGCCCCAACGGCGCCGGCAAGACCACGCTGATCAGCATCATCTGCGGCATCGTCAGAGCCAGCGGCGGCACGGTCACCGCCGACGGGCACGACGTGGTGCGCGATTACCGCGCCACGCGCACCAGGATCGGCCTGGTGCCGCAGGAATTGTCGACCGATGCGTTCGAAACGGTGTGGGCGTCGGTGCGATTCAGCCGCGGCTTGTTCGGCCGCCAACGCGACGACAAGCACATCGAGAAAGTGCTGCGCGATCTATCGCTGTGGGACAAGAAAGATTCCAAGATCATGACCTTGTCCGGCGGCATGAAGCGTCGCGTGCTGATCGCCAAGGCGCTGGCGCACGAGCCGAGCATCCTGTTCCTGGACGAACCTACGGCGGGCGTGGACGTGGAGCTTCGGCACGATATGTGGCGCATGGTGCGCCGCCTGCGCGAGACCGGCGTCACCGTGATTCTCACCACGCATTACATCGACGAGGCCGAAGAGATGGCCGATCGCGTGGGCGTGATCACCGGCGGCGAATTGATCCTTGTCGAAGACAAGCACGTGCTGATGCGCAAGCTCGGAAAGAAGCAACTGACCATCAGCCTGCAAAGTCCCATGCAGGTGCTGCCCGAAGGCCTGGACGGCTACACGCTGGAGCTTTCCGGCGACGGCAACACGCTTACCTACACCTTTGATGCGCAGAGCGACGACACCGGCATCGCCGCGTTGCTGCGCAAACTGGGTGACCGAGGTGTCGACTTCAAGGATCTGCACACCGAGGAGAGTTCGCTCGAAGACATCTTCGTGAGCCTGGTACGGAGGACGCCATGAACATTCCCGCGATTCGCGCCATTTATCGCTTCGAAATGGCCCGCACCTTCCGCACGCTGATGCAGAGCATCTTCTCGCCGGTGCTGTCGACATCGCTGTACTTCATCGTGTTCGGCACCGCGATCGGTTCGCGCATGGGACACATCGGCGGCACCAGCTATGGCGCCTTCATCATTCCCGGATTGATCATGCTGTCGCTGCTCAACGAAAGCATTTCCAACGCCTCGTTCGGCATCTACCTGCCCAAATGGTCCGGCACCATCTATGAATTGCTGTCCGCACCGGTATCGCCGCTCGAAGCGGTGCTTGGCTATGTGGGCGCGGCGGCGACCAAGTCGGTGATGCTGGGTCTGCTTATTCTGGTCACCGCGCGTTTCTTCGTGCCGTATACCATCCTGCATCCGCTGTGGATGATCGCCTTCCTGCTGTTGACGGCGGTGACCTTCAGTTCGTTCGGTTTCATCATCGGGCTATGGGCCGACGATTTTCAGAAGCTGCAAGTGATTCCGCTGATGGTGGTGACGCCGCTGACGTTTCTCGGCGGCGCCTTCTATTCGATCAACATGCTGCCGCCTTTGTGGCAAAAGATCGCGCTGTTCAATCCGGTGGTATATCTCATCAGCGGATTTCGCTGGAGCTTCTACGGCCAGTCCGACGTCAATGTGGTATTGAGTGCGGCAATGACGGGGTCTTTTCTGCTGCTGTGCGCCGTGGGGACTGGCTGGATTTTCCGTACCGGCTACAAGCTGCGTTCTTAGTGGTTCGTCGCCCCTGCGAAAACCGGGGCGACGATGCGGGAGGGGCTACGGTTCCCACCACGCCCCTTCATCCGCCGTGCCGTTACTTGCCACCGTGGTAATGGCCTGCGTCGCCAGATCAAGAACGTGCACCGACGCATACTGGCCCGCATTCGCGCCCTGGATGATATAGCGCGTGCGGTTGAGCAGGATCTGCGTATCGTCCTCGGACCACTGCACCGGATAGTAATAATCGAAAGCGACCGGATGCGTGGTGAGCTGGCGAACATGGCTGCCATCGGCGCGCATCGCAAACACGGCGCCAAACGTGCCGTAGCTGGAGCCAGGCACATTCACGTTCTGCGCGAACGCCACATAGCGGCCGTCGCGCGACCAGGTGGGCGAGGTGCCATACAGCGTGCCGAATTCCGAACCAACAGACTTGCCGGTAGTGAAGTCCACCACTTCCATCGCGGAGGTGGCATCCCACGCATAAACGCCATGTGTGCCGTCCGGCGAAATCGCCAGATGCGCAACGTCACCGATGGTCAGGTGCGAAACGCGCGTGGCTTTGCCTGTCGCGACATCCACTTTGTAGTAGTCGGAATAGACGGGCGGATTGACGCCTTCCGTGCCGTAGTAATGAAGCTCGACAAACAATTGCCGGCCGTCGAGCGACCACTGTGGCGCCTGGAACACCGCATCGGTAATGCCTGAGCAAAACAGCACGTGCTGATGTTCGCCATTGGACTGCACCGTGGCCAGGCACTGGTTGGTGTCCACGCCGCCTTCGATATAGGCGATCCAGCCGGTGGGCCCCCACACCGGAAGCTGGTGACGGCTTTTGCCAAGGGTAATCTGCCGGACATTGCCGCCATTGCGATCCATGCGGTAAATCTGCGATTCGGTAAACCAGTTCGCCGTGGTGACGCGCTCAAACACGACGGCGCGACCGTGCGGCGACCAGCGCGCTCCCAGATCGAGCGTGCCTAAGGTCAGTGGCGCGAGCTTGGCGTTCATTCCTCCGCTGGCCGATGCGCGATACAGCGCGGTGCCGTTGGGGCTATCGGAAGCGTCGACGTGCGTTTGTGAATAAAGCACCGAACCGTCTGGCGCCTGTTCGGCTGCTTGGCTACCCGATGCATACGCGGCCACGATGGCAGCGGCAAAAACGAAAGACGACGTCGCTGCGAAGCGACGCACTAGCTGCGCTACTTTCATACGGTTTACCTCGATGATCCCCTGACTACTGAAGTCCCCTGTGCAATGGATGCTAGGCGGGGAAGTGTGAAGCTTGAGAAAAAATGCGCACGCTATTAACACACGACGTGGTGCATCTTCACGCATGTGCATTTTCACATTTGAGGGTGCGTAGGCTGGGTTAGCGCAGCGTAACCCAGCGTGTTTAAGCGAATCGTTGGGTTATCCCCGGATCAAGTCCGGGGTAACCCAACCTACGCAGCATTTCGCTTCGTTTGTTTCCCTTCAATAAAAATCCATGCACTGATTGCGCTCAATAACGCAAGCGCCGCTGAAATCACCATCACCCAACGAAAGCCATCAACGAACGACACGTTCACTGCATGCTTCACCGCCGCCACGGTCGCTTTGGGATAATCGTTCGGCACCACCATGCCTGCGAGCTTCTGGCGTTGTGACTCAACATCGGAAACAAGTTTCGCCGGCGCATGCAACTGCCCAAGCTGGCGATCCAGCGTCGCATTGAAAGCTAGGGTCAACACAAAACCGAACAACGCGATCGCCAGCAACGCGGCGGTGCGCGATACCGCGTTGTTGATACCCGATGCGGTGCCCGCCAGTTCCTTGCCCACCGCATTCATTACCGTGGTGGTCAACGGCGCCACCGTCACGCTCATGCCAAGCCCGAGAATGCAAATGGCCGGAAAGAATGCGCTCCAGTAACGGCTTTCGCTGGAAGGCAGCGCGAGCATGGCGAATCCAACGGCTGCGATCACCGGTCCCACCATCAACGGAAGCTTGGATCCGAAGCGTTCGACCAGTCCGCCCGCCCAGCGCGACAATACGAACATGATCACGATAAACGGCAACAAGGCAGCGCCCGCCACGGTGGCGCCATAACCTTGCACCTGGATCAGGTTCAACGGCAGAAAGAACAAGCTGCCACCCAGCGCTGCATACAGCAGCAAGGTAAGCAGGTTCGCGCCGGTGAAATTGCGCTCGCGAAAAAGCTTCAAGGGCAACATGGGCGATGCGACACGCATCTCGGCGCGCACGAATGCCAGCAGTGCGAGTACGCCGACGACGATCGCCACCCAGATCGGCGTGGCCGTCCAGCCGCGCGTGGGCGCTTCGATAAATGCAAATACCAGTCCGGCCAAACCGATCGTCACCAGGCTAGCGCCAGGCACGTCGATGGAACCGGCATCCGTTCCCTTGCTCTCCGGCACCTTCGCCGCGCATATCGCCAACAGCACGGCACCGATCGGCGCATTGACCAGAAAGGCCCATATCCACGAGTAGTGCTCGACCAGAAAGCCGCCCATGACCGGCCCGACCGCCGCGGTGATGCCGCTGAAGGCCGACCATGTGCCAATGGCGGCGCCGCGTTCGGCGGGTGGAAACGTCGCACTGATCAAGGCCAGGCTGCCCGGCACCAGCAACGCTGCGCCTATGCCTTGCACGGCACGTGCGGCGATCAGCGGTTCCACTGTTCCCGACAACGCGCACGCGATGGAAGCCAGCGTGAACAACCCCGTGCCGAACATGAAGACGCGCTTGCGCCCGAAACGATCGCCCAACACGCCGCCCACCAGCAGCAGCGAGGCAAGAAACAGCGCATACGATTCCACGATCCACTGCGCATTCGCCGTCGTGGCGTTCATCTCATGCTGGATCGCCGGCAGCGCGACATTGACTACCGTGCCGTCGATAAAGGCGAGGCTGGAACCAAGAATCGCCGCCACCAGCGTCCAGCGCCGCGAAGGCGCCGAACAGCGTGCCGCTGCTGCTCCGCTCAGGATGACACCTTCCTCACAGGGAGGTTTTCCGATCTGGCTCATCAGGTCCGCCGGAAACGCGATTTGGCGGAGCTTACTCCGCTATGGATGAAGGTGGGCGGGGCGACTTGTTTTCGAAAGTTTTTCTTGCCGTACCGTCATTCCGGCGAAAACCCATTGCTGCGCGGGGAAAATAAGGCTCTTCAAAAAAAATGCGCGGCGCGCGGCAATTTTTCCAGAAAATTCAACGCTACCGAACCGTCATCCCAGCTTCCGCTGGGATGACGAACGTTTTAGCCATTTTGCAAGACGTGCAGGGACTTTCCCCCGACAGCAGTGGGCGAAGGCCGGAATCCACGCTTCGCACTGGCGATGGATTCCGGCCTTCGCCGGAATGACGTGAGGTACTACAAAGCTCAACGATCACGTGCCTGATTTTTCGGGTGAAAGCCGGGACTCAACGGTGCTTAAGTTATTGCCTTGCTATTAATAATCGCGAATATCCAGCGCAATAAAGCAGCGCGCGCTATAACCCTGTTCGCTCGACGGCCACGTCAATTGACTCAACATGCGATCGCCACCCGGCCATGGCTGGTTATCCAGCAACGCCTCGGCCACCACCGAGCCGTCATCGGCGCGGCGATGAAACAGGCGCACCCAATGCAGTTCGCCGCTCAATGCTTCGTTGCCCAGCGCATCGCGCAAGGCTGGCAACAAACCTTCGGGCGCCGTCACGCCTTCACGGCTGAACGCCAGCGGGCCGACGAACACGTCCCAGGTGCGCACGCCAAGTTCCCAGCTTTGCAGTTGAATGCGCCGATCGTCGGTGACGTACCAGCATGCGGCCAACAACACGTACAAGACATTGCGTTCGAACGCCGTCATCGCATCGCGCGCTCCGGCGTCACCGCGCCCGTTACCGGCAAAGCTTTCCTCGATATGGCGCTCTTCGCTGATCACCACGTCGACGTCCAGGCGGCCCGGCGCACCTTCCGCCCCCTCGCTCCAGCTGGCGCGTATGGCGGGAAAATCGCCATCGGTCACCAGCCATTCTTCATCCACTTCCAGTTCCACATCGTGGCGTTCGAACAGGCGAATCAGGTCGGCTTGCAGGGCGGTGTCGTTCATCGGAAATACTCGTGGGCGATAAGCCGCGATAGCCTCTCATAAATGCGGCGTCGGCGGGCTTTTTATTTATCGCCATCGGAGGCAAGCATGCCGATCGTGCGCATCCATGTCTCGGCCAAGGCGGGCCAGTGCGTGATGGGATTGCCTGTAGGCCGCAATCCGAACGCATGCCCGCCGTGCGCGTACAGATGCATCTCCGTCGGTACTCCGGCGTTCTTCAATGCGGTGTAGTACACCAGCGCCTGATCCACGCCATCGACGTAGTCGTCTTCGGCCTGCAACAGGAACGTGGGCGGCGTTTCTCGCGAGACAGGAACGTTCGGGTTCAACGTACCTTGATCGGTCGTCAGATGACCCGGATAGATCGCAAGCGCAAAATCCGGCCGGCTGCTTTGCTTGTCGGCATCGTCGATCGGTGCATACAAGCGACGCTTGAAGTTGGTGCTCACTTCCGCCACCAGATAGCCGCCTGCCGAAAAACCGAGCACGCCGATCCGGTGAGGATCGATATGCCACTCCGCGGCATGGGCGCGCGCCAGCCGCATGGCCCGCTGTGCGTCCTGCAGGGACGGTACCGACAAGGCGCGATTATGCGGACGGCAATCGCACTGCCATCGATACGGTTCGCTCGGAACGCGGTATTTCAACAGCACGCACGTGACGCCCTTGGCCGTCAGCCAATCGCAGACATCGGTGCCTTCCAGGTCGATCGCCAGGATCTGGAAACCGCCGCCTGGAACCACCACCACCGCCGCGCTCGTGTTCTGCCCCTTGGGCGCGTAAACCGTCATCGTGGGTTGCGATACGTTGGTCACGCTGGTGACGGGTTTGCCGCCGATCAGCGCGTTTGGATCCGAATGGGTGGTCTCCAGCCCTGGCATGGGTGGGGTGTTGGGAGGTACGCCAGGCCATAGCGGTATTTGTGTATGCCCGGCATCCGGCTGCCATGCCGTTGACGCCGCGTGCACGTTTGCACCGGCAAGCAGAAGTGACAAAGCGACAAGCCCCAACTTCATGACCCTGTTCCTTTTGGCATATGCCCTGTAGCGGGCGATCAAGCTGCCGATTCTGGCTGCGGCCCGGGTCCTTTCGCCGCCAATCGCGTGGAATTATTCGGGCAAGCGCCGGGCTTGCAGGGGAAGGGTGCATCCATCCTAGGGACACTCCCAGCTAGCCGGCGCCCGGGGAGGTAACGAATATCCGCGGTATGCCGAAAGGCGTCGTCGAAAGGGAGTGCGCCATGTTGATCGCCGATGATGGTGGTAGCCCGGTACGCAGCGCCCCGCCGCCTGCGCCCACGCCCACGCAACTGGTGCAGAGCACGCCGGCGCAGGCAACGGCGACGGTGCAGAACATGACGCCGCAGGAGGTGCAGGCGTTCAAGAGCGACGTCGGGTCGATGTCGTCGGCGGATCGCCAGACGCTTGCCAATCAGCTGGTGAAGAAGCTCCCGCTTGCGCAATTGCTCACGCTCGAGCCGACGTTCGAACCGGATGAGATCAAGAACGCCATCGGCAGGTACGGTACGCCTGCGCTGCAATCGGACTATGAAGCCCATCAGATCAGCAGCGATCCCACGCTCAACAGCGGGCTGACCAAGCTGGGGCTTACGGCGAATCAAGTCGCCGGCGCGGCGGATGCGATCCGATCGAAGCTGCTCGAAGCGGCGCAAGCCGCGGCGTCCAATCAATACGACGCGGTGCTGAGCGATCTGCAAAGCGCCGCGGCAAACAAAGGCGGCCAGTTGGTCGCTTCCGCTTACGCGCACGCGGTTTCGCAGGACAGCCAGTTGCCTGCGCCGATCAAGGCGATTCTTTCCGATCCGAACATCGTCAGCCAATTGACCAGCACCTCGCCCGACGCGCTCACCAAATTGAGCCATGGCGATTTTGCCGGCGCGATGCAATCGCTGGCTTCACCCGCGCTGGCACAACAGGTGGTCAACGCCATCGGTAAGCAGCTGCCGCCGAGCCTGGCGCACGACTTGCTGACCGACCCGGCCTTCTCCAAGCAGCTCATCACGGACAAGACGCTGCAGTCGGCGGTCGCGCAACTGCTGACCGATCCGGACAAAACGCTCGACAGCTTGAGCAGCATGTTCAACGATGCCCCCGCGCGCGATGCGGCCTGGACGGTGGCGAGCAAGAATGCGCAGGTGATCGGTGCGCTGAGTAAAGTCGGCTTGTCGCCGGATGACGTGAAACAAGCCGGCGCCGCCGCACCGCATCTGCTCAATGCCGTCGCCGCCTTGGCGCAAGGTGGCGCGGGTTACCAGACCGCGCTCAAGGAACTCAAGGCAGCCGGCAACGCCGCGCCTGATGCGTCGAACAAACTTGCCAAGGCCATCTACGCGAAGCTGCCGCCGTCGATCCAGGCGCAGCTGAGCAAGTTCCAGATCGACCCGGACAAGCTAGGGCAGGTCGTACAGGCATTGCCGGATCTGGTCGATGCGGCCACGGCCATCACCGACCAGAACTGGCGCGGCGCGATCGATTCGCTGATGGCGGCGGGTCAGGCGGCGCCGCAGCTGGCAAAGAACATGATGCAGGCGTTGGGCAAGCAACTGCCGTCCAACTTCGGTTTGCTCAAGTCTTTGCTGACTGATCCAAACGTTACATCGCAGCTGGCCAGCGATAAGGCGCTGCAGAAAGGCATTGGCGATCTTCTCGACGGCAACACGCTACAAGGCGCGAACGAGCTGCTGCACGACGACGCCATGCGCGACACCGTGTTGAAGTACGTCAGCCAGGATCCCGCCGTTTCCAAGGTGCTGGGCAAATTGGGCCTGACACCAGCCGATCTTGTCGATGCCGGCGCAGCGGCGCCGCATCTGCTGGATGCGGCGGTGGCGCTTTCCGATGGCAAATGGTCGGATGCCATCAAGGATTTTGGGCAAGCCGCCAGCCTCGCTCCCGGAATCGCGAATAAAGTCAGCGCGCAGCTGGTTCAGTCCATTCCGCAGGATATGCTGAGCAAGCTCAGCAATCTCGGCATAAGCGCGAACGACCTGAAAAACGCAGGCAACGCGCTGCCGCACGTGATCAACGCAGCGCAAGCGCTTGCCGACGGCAAGTATGGCGATGCCGTGACCGAACTTGGCGCTGCGGCTGCCGCGGTGCCGGAGCTTGCGCAAAAGGCCGTCAACACATTGGGCACTCGTCTGCCGCCAGGACTGGCGCGCGACTTGCTGACGGATTCGGCTTTCTCCAAACAGCTCGTCACCGACAAGACCCTGCAGTCGGCGGTCGCGCAATTGGTGAACGATCCTGGCAAGGCGCTCGACAGCTTGAGCAGCATGCTCGACGACAGCGCCGCACGCGACGCCGCCTTGGCGGTGATCGGCAAGAATCCGCAGGTGATCGGTGCGCTGAAGACGATCGGCCTTTCGCCGGATGATCTGAAACAGGCCGGCGATGCCGCACCGCATGTGCTCAATGCCATGGTTGCCTTGAGCCAAGGGAACTACCAGGCGGCGCTCGATGAACTCAAGGCCGCCGGTGGTGCCGCACCGGAGGTGTTGAGCAAGGTTGGCGCGGCGATATACGACAAGCTGCCGCAGCCGGTCAAAGATCAGTTGGCCAAATTCCACGTCACCAAGGATCAGATAAACCAGTTCGCGCAGGCCTTGCCTGACCTGGTCGACGCCGCCACGGCAACCGCAAAAGGAGACTGGCACGGCGCCATCGACGCGCTGATGGCGGCGGGTGAAACGGCGCCGAAACTTGCGCAAGACGCCATCCAGGCACTCGGCAGTCAACTGCCGTCGAAGCTGTCATTGCTCAAGACATTGTTGAGCGATCCGAACGTCGCCTCGCAGCTCGCCAGCGACAAAGCCTTGCACCAGGGCATCGACGATCTTATCGACGGCCAGACGCTGAAGGGCGCGAGCGAGCTGTTGCATGACGACGGCATACGCGATGCCGTGTTGAAAGACGTCAGCCAGGATCCCACGGTGTCCGGCGCGTTGAGCAAATTGGGCTTGAAGCCCGGTGACCTGGTCGAGGCCGGCGCGGCGGCGCCGCATCTGCTCGACGCCGCGGTAGCGCTTTCCGATGGCAATTGGTCGCAGGCGGTCGAGGACTTCGGTCAAGCGGCCGGCGCTGCTCCCGAATTGGTGAAGACGGTAGGCAGCCAGCTTGTTGCGCACATGCCGCAGGCGATGGACGACAAGCTCGGTTCGCTGGGTTTGACCAAACAGGATCTGCAGGAAGCGGGCGCCGCGCTGCCCGACTTCATCAATGCCGTGAACGACGCCAGCAACGGCGATTACATGGGCACGCTCAAGGCGCTGGGCGCGACGTTGCAGAGCGCGCCGGATCTGGCGGCGAAAGCGATCAACTACGCCGCCGGCAAGCTGCCGAATGCACCCGATACGCAGTTGCTCAAGAGCATGCTTACCGACAAGTCGCTGGTGACGACGCTGGTAAGCAATCCGGATCTTCAACATTCGCTGGGCCAGTTGCTCAACGGTGATTTCAAGGACGGCATCCAGGGCATCGCCAGCAACCAACCGGTGATGTCGCAGGTGGCCGCCGTGCTGGCGAAAGATCCGGCGGTGATGAATCGCTTGAAGCCACTGGGCGTGACCACCGCCGACGACATCGCCCAGCTCGGCCCCGCATTGGCCGATGCGGTGAATCTTGCCGACGACATCGCCAAGGGCACCGACATCGGCGCAACCATCCAGGCGTTCGGCGCACTGGCGAACGCGTTGCCGCCCGGCATGCGCGACAAGGTCATCAGCAATATCGTCGGCAAGTTCAATCTCAGCCCGCAACTGAGCGACCTGATCAGCGGCAGCCTGGAAGCGATGACCAATCCCGATATCGCCAAGGCGCTAGGTGAGGCGATCAAGGCGTTCGGCAGTGGCAATCCGCTGAGCTTCATCCAGGCCGTGGCCAATGTCGGCGAGATGGTGTGCAAGGAAGCGCCCGGCCTTGCGGTGGATTTTCTCGACAACGTGCTGACCAAGCTGCCCGGCTCGGTGGGCGCGTTCTTCGACAATCACGACCTCAACCAGGATCTGGTGCAGTCCGGATCGATGGGCGAGGTATTCGACGCGCTGGAGAAAATGGCCGGCGGCCACATCGGCGACGCGCTGAGCGACCTGGGTGGCGCCATCGGCAAATTGATTACCGAAGGGCCGCATTATCAATTGGGCCCCTGGCATGTCGATCTTGGTTTCTACACGCAAACCATCGGCCCCTATCATTTGCCGTTCGGCCAGCAGGGCGTAACGGCGGTGGGCGCGCTGGTCACGCAATTCGAAGACGCCTTGCCGCCTTCGGTAAAGAACTTCATGGAGCAGAAGGCGGCCAGCGCGGTGGCGAGCGCAGGCTTGGATTCCATTCCGGTGGTAGGCCCGGCATACGGCATTTATCAATCGGGAACGGCGCTGATCAGCGATATCAGCAACAACAAGGGCGGGCTCTCGATCGGCCTGGATACGGCGAACCTGGTGGTCAATGCGGCCGATCTCATCCCGGCACTGGATGGCGTGACCGAACCTTTGCGCACTTTGATTGGCGTGGGCAAGGCGGTGGACCAGACGGTGCAGTTCGTGCAGAACACCAGCAACTTCGGCCAGCAATTCACCGGCGTGCCGGCCTGACGGCATCATGCAGGCAAGCCGCTTTGGCGGCTTGCCTTTCATTGCATCAGGTCAGGCCCAGGGCGCGCAGAAAGGCCAGCGTGTTTTGCGCGCGATCGTCCGAGCGTGTCGCAGCATCCAGTTCGCGCAAACGCTCCGGCTGCACATATTGCCGGGCGCGCTGCTGCACGAATTGACGGCTCTGCTGGCGAAAATATGCGCCATCGGCTTCAGGCACATTTGGCTCGGTGGCCAAGCGTTCCACTTCCGACCAGTCGATCACGCAGGCATCGACCGCCGGCGCGTAGACCAGCCAGGCCGAGCCATATAGCCCCAGCCGCGGAATATCGCCATATAGCTTGTCGAGCGCACGCCGATAGTACGGCGCCAGCACGTCTGCATTTCGTATGGGATGATCGGCATGCTCGAGCAAGGCCTTGCGCGAGGCTTCGTCCTCGGCCATGGCATCGGAAATGGCCTGATTATCGACGGGCACGAGCTGCGCCTGCCGAAAAACCTCGTCCGCCCAGGCATCGTGTTTTTTGGGCGGGCTATCCAAAACGACCAGTACCTGCTTAGTCATGCCTTTGACCCTCGCGTGGAATGATCCGGACCAGTATAAGGGCGACTATATATCGGGTTTCGATCGAAATCAGTTCCGCCAGAGGGGTATCCCATGCAGACACTGAGAAAGCTGGTCGGCGCCGTTTCCATGCTGTTGCTTGCTTCGTCCTGCCTGGCGCAATCGGACGATCCGCACATAACCGCGATCGTGGCGAATCTTTCGCCGGCCATGGTCAAGGAGGGCGCGCCGCTCCATGGGAAATCCTTGCGCGAGACGATGGACGAGGATCATGTTTCCGCCGTAAGCATGGCTTTCATACGGCATGGAAAAATTGCCTGGGTTCGCAGCTTCGGCACGCTAAGCATGGGAGGCGCTCCAGCTACGCCCGATACCCTTTTCCAGGCCGGCTCCATCAGCAAGCCGGTTACCGCTACCGCCGCCATGCATCTTGTGCAGCAGGGAAAACTCTCGCTCGATGCGGACGTGAATGCCGCACTGGTTCACTGGAAAGTGCCGGCGTCGGACAAGGCGGAAGGCAAGCCGGTGACGCTACGTGAACTGCTCAGCCACACGGCGGGCATCAATGTGCATGGGTTTCCGGGCTATGCCGCAGGCACGCCCGTTCCCACTACCTTGCAGGTGCTGGATGGAACGCCGCCGGCGACGAATTCCCCGATACGCGTGGAACAGGTGCCGGGCAAGCAATGGAATTATTCCGGCGGCGGCTACGTGATGCTTCAGCAGATGATCACCGATGTAACCGGCCAGCCGTTTGCCGACGTGCTACGCGACGTAGTGCTGAAACCGTACGGCATGACGCACAGTTCGTTCCAGCAACCGCTTGCGCCGGATGCCTTGAAACAGGCGGCGATGCCTTACGAAGCCAATGGGACACCAGTCGCAGGCGGCCCGCACGTTTACCCCGAATTGGCGGCCGCGGGGCTTTGGACCACGGCGAGCGATCTGGCCCGTTTTCTTCTCGCCACCCAGCAAGCCTTGATGCACGGGAACACCGTGTTGAACATGTCGACCGCGCAGCAGATGGTGACGCCCGGCCTCGGAGATTGGGGTTTGGGGCTGGAGATTGGAGGTAAGCCGAATCATCGCTATTTCTGGCACGGCGGCGGCAACGAAGGCTACCAATGCATCATGACCGCCTACGAGGGCGACGGGGACGGCGCCGTGGTGATGACCAACAGCAATCACGGTTATGCATTGGCCAACGACATCGTGCGTAGCATTGCTCGCGAGTACCAGTGGCCGGATTGGGGGCCGCGCGTGGTGCATACGGTTTCGGTGGACGCGGCGACGCTCAAGCAGTATGTCGGCACGTATAAGCTCAATCCCTGGTTCTCGTTTGTGGTGATGTTTCAGGACAATAAATTGTTTATCCAGGGAACGGGTCAGCCCGATCTTGAACTTTGGCCGGAATCACCTACGCGATTTACGTTTGTGGTGGATGTCGATGTGGCATTTGTGCGTGATGCGCATGGAACTGTGACGGGGATGAATGTGTTGCAGGATGGGAAGGCGACGTTTGCCAAGAAGCAGTAGGTTCTCGCGCCGATTGAACTTAAAGCTCGCCGCAAGGTATTTCCCTGCCTGACGTCATTCCGGCGAAGGCCGGAATCCAGTTTAAATACACCGTGCGAAGCACACAAAACCTTTATGTCGTGTGCTTCGCACACCTTTTTTTACTGGATTCCGGCTTTCGCCGGAATGACGAACGTTGGGCACAACCACCCCAGTCATACCCTGCCGGCAGGGGAAGGGGGCACGCGAGGCTGATCCAGCACCGCAAACGGCCCAATCTCGATATCACTCCGGCACGGCATTAGGGCAACGCTTCACCCAGGCGACCGCCTCATCCATATCCTTGAGGCCTGCCGACATCGACCTCGCCCTGCAATGACAACAGGAGCGTGACGTGGATGTCGATGCAAAATGCGCAGAACGTCTTCTCACATTCCGGCTGCAGCAGAGTCACGACGCGACAGATCGTGAATTGACACGGTTGCAACGCCAGCAGGTTTAATACGGTAATCGAAGGCGGTTGTTCCCGATGCGTGCGCATGCATGTCGGTACGGCTGCAAACCATCGCCGGTTCCCAACGTCGGGAAAGGGCGATGCCGGACAGAGTGAAACGTGCGTGAGTATCAGATGGGCGAGGGCGACCTCACATGACAATCGGCTGCCCCGAATGCGGAGCGCTCGAGGACATTCCGCCGCTTGCCGCCAGCGCCCTTGCACGTTGCCGCATCTGCCACTATCCGCTGGAGCGCCGCAGCGGGCGCAGCATCAACGCGGCGCTGGCCTGTAGCCTGACCACACTCGTGCTGCTTTTTCCCGCCAACCTGGCGCCGCTGATGACGGTGCATATGCTCGGCGCCGAGCGTTCGTCCGTGCTTGCTTCGGGCATTGTGGCCATGTGGCATGGCGGCTGGGTGATTCTTGCACTATTGCTGGGCACGTTCGGCATCGTCTTGCCGTTCGTGCGTTTCGGCGCGCTGGCGCTGGTGCTTGGCGCCGTCCGGTTCGGGTGGCATTTGAAAGGCATCGGCGTGCTGTTCCGGTGGGCGCTTTGGCTGGATATCTGGGCTATGCCGGATGTGTATCTGGTCGGTTGTTTCGTGGGGTATTCGCGCGTTACGCAGAACCTCACCGGCATCGTCGGCGCAGGTGGTTATTGCTTTATTGCCGCGGCGCTGGCGTCGATGCTTACGCGTGCTGCGCTTGATCGACGTACCGTCTGGCGCGCCATCGCTCCCGAGCACACCTTGCCGAAAGGCGAGCCGGTGATCTCCTGCACGGCATGCGATCTGGTCGAATCGGCCTCGTGCGAAGGAAGCCCCTGTATGCGTTGCGGATGGAAGCTGCTGTCGCGCAAGCCGGACGCCGTGGTGCGGGCGGGTGCGCTGTCGCTTGCAGCGCTGGCGCTGACATTGCCGGCAAATCTCTTTCCGATGACCTTGTCGATCCAGTTTGGCCAGCGAGTGCCGCACCGGATCGTCGATGGCGTGTCGCAGTTGTTTCAGGCCGGGCTATGGCCGCTGGGCATTCTTATCTTTTGCACCAGCATCGTCATACCGGTGGCGAAAATCGGCGGGATGGCGTGGTTCATTCTTTCCATACGACGTCACTCGCGCAAACATCTGCGTGTGAAAGCGCACTTGTTTCGCTGGATCGACGAGCTTGGGCGCTGGTCGAACGTCGACGTATTTACGATTGCCGCATTCGTACCATTGATTCACTTCGATAGCCTCGCTTCGGCGCGGCCCGCGACCGGCGCCACGGCGTTCGCGCTGGTCGTGTTCTTCACCATGATGGCGTCGCGCGCGTTCGATCCACGCATGATGTGGGACGCGCATGCAAGGAGAGCATCGTGAGCGGCACGCGCAAGCAACGCACGCAGGCCGAGGTGCGCCGCAGCCTATGGCCCGGTTGGATCTGGTCGGTGCCGATCGCTGCCTTGGGTGTGGCGATATGGTTGGGCATTCGTGGGCTTACCCACGGTGGCGAGAGCGTTACCGTCATCTTCGACAACGCCTACGGCATGGACGCTAGTGACACCAAGGTGATGTTGCGCGGCGTAAAGGTGGGCGAGGTGTCGGATGTCTCGCTTGCGGACGACGGCAAGCACGTCGAAGTGAAACTCAAGATAGACAGCGACGAAAAGAAATACTTGCGCAGCGGAACCAGGTTCTTCCTGCGCGGCGCGCAGCCCGATTTCAGCGATCCGGCCTCGCTCAAGGCCTTGGTCGCCGGCCCGGAAATCGTAATGGAGCCCGGCCCCGGCACGCCCATGGACCATTTCAACGGTGCCGACCGCAAGCCTGCGTTGCCGCCGGAGCATGGCCCGACGGTGACCTATCTCGTGCGTTTCGATGGCGCGGTTGGCGCGCTCAAGGATGGCGCCGCGGTGGAGTTGCGCGGTTTTCGCGTAGGCACGGTCACCAGCGTGCGCCTCCATTACGATGCGAAAACAGGCACGCTGAGTACGCCCGTGCAACTGGCGCTCGACCCGCCGTCGCTCGGCATGGCGACATCGCCGCCCAACGGCGATTGGCGACCGCCCGTCGACGACATGCTCAAGCGGCTTATCGCGCAAGGAATGCGGGCACGTCTTGCGCAAGACCCGCCGCTGGTGGGGCCGAGCAAGATCAGCCTCGACTTCGTAACCGGTGCGCCGAACGCGACGCTTACCGACGACAACGGCATGCCGGTCATTCCCAGCACGTCGTCTTCGAACATCGACGCCATGACGGCGAAGGCAGATCAGGTCATCCAGAAAATCGACGACCTTCCGATCAAGGACATCGGCGAACAGGTGCGCAGCATCGCGGCGCATATCAATGCGATCAGCTCGTCGCCGCAGATCAAGGACAGCCTTAGGCATATCGATCGCTCGGTGGCGCAGATCGACCGCACGCTGCAGCAGGTGTCGCCGCAAATTGCACCGCTGGTCGCACAATTGCGCCAGACGGCGAACTCCGCCGACCAGGCTGTCGCTGCAGCTAATCGCACGCTCGGCGGCGATGCGACCGGCCAGAACGATCTGCCGGCGGCCTTGCGCGAACTTACCGATACCGCACGCTCGATTCGCGCATTGGCCGATTATCTGGACCGCCATCCGGAAGCGCTTATTCGCGGCAAGCAGGAGGAAAAGCCATGAGGTCCGCCGCAATCAAGACAGGCGCCGCGTTGATCGCTGTGACCGCTGCCGGATGCGGGCACAGTCCTCCCGTACGCTATGTCACGCTGAGCGCCGAGCCGGCCGTCGCGCCGCAAGCGGCCACGCGCTTGCAACCAGTGCAACTCACTGCCGTGCATATTCCCGCCGAATTGGATCGCCCCGAACTGGTGACGCAGACCTCGGCCAATCAACTGGCGATTCATGAGAACGACCGCTGGGGCGCGCCACTCGGGCAGATGATGCGGCGCACGCTCGCGCAGGACTTACTGACGCGCTTGCCCCAAGGCTCCTTCGTATTGCCGGACGCACCGGCGCCGCCTGATACGCGCAAGCTGGTCGTTACCGTGCTCAACGCCGAGGCCGGCGCCGGCGGCACGTTGTCGTTACAGGCGTCGTGGACGTTGCTGTCCGGGCCATCTTCCCATGCGGTGCTGACGCAACAGGTGAGCCTGACGTCCGACATGACCGGTGGCGATGCGACAGCGCAAGCCGCGGCATTAAGTCACCTGCTGGGGCAGTTGGCCGATCGAATCAGCGCGTCCATCGTTGCGCGATAGCCCAATCGAAGGCTATCCGCGGCAGCTTGCCGTGTATGCGAGGGCTCAAAAGGCTGGTCATGCGTTCTTGCGCCCCAGGTCATCGCCACTACCCAGAATGCGGCCATTCGGCCCCTGCCATCCGGGTGTCGAAAGAAACGTTCAGCGGATGTCGATTTCGGAAAACCCCGCTCGTCGTGTCAATGTCCGCAATCGAAACTTTCGCCAGGAGGAGTCCGACCATGACCATCACCATTACCGCCTTTGAACGGTCGCCCGATGGCGGCAAGGGACTGGCGCGCGATACCCGCGTGCGCTGGGCGCTGGAAGAAGCGGGCCTGCCCTACGAGGTTCGCCTTGTTCCGCATCGGGCGATGAAAGAACCCGCGCATCTGCGCCTGCAACCGTTCGGCCAGATCCCGACGTATGAGGAAGGCGACCTGGTGCTGTTCGAATCAGGCTCGATCGTTTTCCATATCGCCGAGCGCCACGGCCTGTTTCCGGCCGACGCCAACGCCAGGGCGCGCGCGATCACCTGGATGTTCGCCGCCATAAACACGGTGGAGCTGCCGATTCTCGAACTGGTAACCGCCAAGTTTATCGAAAGCGACAAGCCTTGGAGCGCAGAACGCGTGCCGCTGATCGCCGATCGCATCCGTGGCCGGCTGCGTCAACTTGCTGCGCGCCTGGGCGATGCCGAATGGTTGGATGGCGCGTTCAGCGCGGGTGATCTGATGATGGTGTCGGTGCTGCTCAGGCTGAGGCCGTCGGGCATCCTGGATGAATTTCCCACTCTGGCCGCCTATGTCGCGCGCGGTGAAGCGCGGCCAGCGTACAAGCGGGCGTTTGCTGCGCAGTTGGCGGTGAATGCTGCATAGCCTTTTTGATGGCCTTGGCTCGGAAAGGGACGGAGGTAATTGTGAGATCAACGATCTCGCCTCCGTCCCATTCTCGAACTCAGGCGGCAACTGGCGCGTTGCGCAGGTAACCTGCCTCCTGGTTGCGCAAGGCCGCCCGAAATGCCGGCCGCGCTTCGCAACGCTTGAGATAGTTATCGAGCGGCGGGAACTCCGCTACCAGGTTCGTATGCCGCAAGAACCGCAGCACGGTCGCCATCAGGATGTCGGCGGCTGTGAAGCGTCCAAGCAGGTACTCGCGGTTTTCGAGCCAGGCAGAAAGCGCAGCCAGCCGGGCTTTCACTTCGTCCACTGCACCGGGGCGACGCAGCTTCGTCCAAGCCTGGTCGCTCTGCAGTTGGTCCATCACGAAGAGATTCCACAGCGGTGGCTCGACGGTATTGAGCGCGGCAAACATCCAGGCGAGTGTCTCATGGCGTTGGTCGGGCGGCATCAGTACTTCATGCTGCTCGGCGATGGCATGGATGATGGCGCCTGATTCGATCATGGTTTCGCCGTCGCTCTCGATCACGGGCACCACGCCAAAAGGATGCTTGCTTCGGTACGCCTCGGAAGTCCGCTCATCGGCGGCTATCCACTTGCTTTCGTAGGGAAGCCCTGCCTCTTCGAGCGCCCAGCGCACGCGCAGATCGCGTACCAGCCCTTGCGCAAAGGGCGGTACCCAGGCAAAGCCCCACACAGCGATATCTTTCATGCCATTTCTCCTCGTGTCGTGCCGTTGCCGGTTGTTTCCGGCGCTTGGCGATCGTGGGAGAGATTGCCGTCGGATGCTCGAAGGGTGGGAGTAACAAAGGTGGCGGGTTGGACGATAAACGGGGCGGAAATCGTTAGATGCGACTAACCTCCGTCCCGTTTGTCGATCGGATCGCCAGCGTTACAACCGGGCATCCAGGCTCGCGCGGTCAGCGACCGAACGATCCTTTGCACTGGTCGTTGCCGCACGCAAAATCCACCTCGGACGCCCTGCTCGCAAGGAGCGGAACGCCCTGGACCCTGGCGAGCGTCTTCCCGTTCCTTTCAATGGATACAAGGTAGCTTCCAGGCAGCAGCGCGGGGATGTTGTAACGGCCTTTGCTGTTCGGAGACCCATGGCGGGTAATGCCGTTGTCGCTATGCACCGTGATGGTGCTGTCGACGGGGGCCTTGCCCACAATGCTGGAGCTGGTCGCTTGCGCGGATGCAGCGTCGAACGCGGCGATGCCGAATACGCTTACGGCTATCGCCGTAATGAGCTTGAGTGCGTAGCCGCCATTTTTATGCCGATATTCCATGGCTGCAGGTTTCTGGCTAGTTTTCATATAGATGTCCTTGTGGGTTTTTGGAGCGCGACAAACCATTCAACTGCTTGCGCAGCAGTTGGCTTGAGATCGATGGCAATGACATCGCGGCGGTGGGGTGGCTGCCGAGGTGCTTATCTTCCTTCCGGTGACGCTTTGATTACGCTGAACCGTCTGAATCGCTCCGTTGGATGATCCACAACGAAGATAGGTTTAAATTGACCCAGCGCGCTTACGCGGGCATGTGACGGTCGTAATGCTTTGCCTGAAAAGAAGACCTAGGGAGTCGTTCTGGGCGCGGCTGACGATCTATCCAAACTCTGGCCCGTGCTTCCAAAGTTCGCTTAGTGGCTTACGAAGGTGTCCGCACACGAAAATATCAGGATGATCCTGGCTTTCTTCATTGGCTACGCCCAGCGTATTGGTGTTGTGACCGGCGAGACGGCAATCGAAGAAAAGCCGGTCGGCGCTCTCCTTGGAATTTCCCAACAAGATGACGGCGCTGGCGGGTGTCTGCGGATAGCCACGTAACCATCCGGAGTTGACGGTAGTGATCGGCATGGGCAGGTGATAGCGCGGGCCGAGCAGGGCGATAGCCCCATACTCGCCATAGTTCCCCACGCCAATGACGAGGTTGGCTTGCTGTTCCGCAGGCAGGGAATCACGAATGGCTGCCACGTGTGCGACAAGTTCGTTCCAGCCGATTTCCTCGCGAAGGTCGCCATTGTTTTTAAGCGCGTAGTCGCGCAATGGTCCGCTTGCTGCGATAGGGACAATGCGAAGCGCCGCATGGAAGCCGACGGCGAAGACACCCGCGAATGCCAGTGCGGTAATCCCAGTTCGCCATGCGGGACGCAGGGTGCGCAACCACTGTTCCCCCACCACCGATCCCATCGCCAGCAGCATGGGATAAGCCCCGCAGGTGTAGTAACCACGCCCCTGCGCAAACAGAAACAGCAGCAGCGGTACCGCATACATCCAGGCCAGCATGCGATACCGGCGGTTATGGAAATAGGCGAACAAACCCGCCAGCCAGACAGGCGCGGCGAACAGGTTCGCATTCAACAGGAACTGATCGCGCAGGAAGCCGTCCGTACGGCCTATGCGTACGTCACGAGCATGGATGGCTTGCAGGAAATGGTAGGAAATAAAGTCGTGCCGGATGAGCCAGACAAGATTAGGCACAAATAGAAGCAGCGCGATGACTCCGCCGGCCCAGAACCAACGACTCGCGAGATACCGCCGTGCATCGGTGAGCAGCACGCCTGCCAGCACGCCGGCGAGTTCGAATGCGATGGAATATTTGGTTTGCAAACCAAGGCCGGCGAAGACGCCAATGGCCACCCACCAGCGAGGCTCATCGTCACGCAGCAAACGAATCACACACCAGGCAATAAGTACCCACCACAGCAGATCGAAGGAGGAATACTGGAATTCCGTCGCCTCGAATAGGGGCAAAGGCGAGAGAGCGACCGCGACGGCCGCAAAAATCTGAGCCAGCCGGCCACCTCCCAGGTCGCGAGCAATAAGGCCGCCGGCGAGAATGACCAGCACTTGTGCAAGCACCGAAAACAGCCGCAGCCCGATAAGCGACAAGCCAAACAACTTCAGGCCCAGGTATTCCAGTGCGGCGGTCAGTGGCGGGTAAGGCACAAAGCCCCAGTCCAGATGCTGCGCATCGCTCAGGAACTGCCACTCATCCCGATGAAAACCATATTGGCCGTTGGTCAATATGTGGGCGATGCCGAACAGTACGGCGATGGCGAGCACCGGCGTGATATCCCTGAGATACGCCAGGGGAGCCCTTTGAGCGGTAATGTCCGCGTTATTCATGGGCGTTTCCTTTAACAGGTCGATGATCGCCAGCTTTATGGCCTTCCCTTTATTTTCATTTGCGAACCGTCGCTAACGCAGCTTTTTGGTCGGTCGATGATCTTCCGTCAGGTGGACCACGGTGGGGTAGGTGTGCGCCAGCAGGGGATATTTGCTCGCGACGATCGGCAGCCAGTGCCTGGACTCGTCGGCAATCTTGAAGTTGAACGTTGGCATGCCGGCCGGTCGGTAGTAATTGTTCAACATGATCAGCACGTCGCCGACGTAATTGATTTTTCCAGCTTCGATCGTGAAGGGCATGCGATACGATGTGGAGCCTCCCGCAACGGTACCCAGTTCCAGGTCGGTCCAACTGTATACCCCCGCTGGCAGCGGAATCACGATAAGGTTGACCCGTTGCGGAAGATTGAGCGTCGTCGCCGACGACAGGCCATGGACTTTGTCGACTTTGATGCTGACAGGTGGATAGGCCACGTTGCCGGCCGACCACACCATGACGTTGGCGACCATGATGCCGGTATCGGGTGGAAGCGCCGCGGTATCTTTCAGGATCGGATCGGACTTGCAACTGGCAAGCAGCATGATCAGCGGCAGAAGCCACAGCCTGCGTAATGACATGTTTTTCCCCTGTATGAGCCTGGTTTCCGTAAGGTGGTCTCTTTCGCTTCCTGTGCGAGCCCTGGCTTGTACAACCCAAGGCCACGACTCGTGCTTGGTTGCGTAGGCGAATCTTGTGTGAGATGGGGGACTTTCGCAATCCTGTAAAGGCGTTGCCCCTATCCGCATGGGTGCGGACATCTTTCATGCAGCAGAGAGGCAGGGCGCAAGTTCTTGCTGCCTAAGGTTTCGGCTCCCAGAGCTCGACCTTGTTTCCTTCCGGATCCAAAATCCAGGCGAAGCGGCCGTTCGGGTCGCTGTCATCGCGCTTAATAACAGTGACGTGCTTTGCATGCAACCGAGCGAGTAAGGCGTCCATATCGTCGACTGCGTAATTAATCATGAAGCCAGTCGTCGATGGCGCAAAGTACTTCGTCGACGCCGGAAACGCATTCCAGGCCAGTGCCGGAGGATGCTTCGGTGCGTCGTAGCGGAGGGCAGCGCCACCCCATGCTTCCACAGGCAATCCAAGGACATCGCGATACCACGCGGCAAGCGCCTTCGGATTTTTCGCTTTGAAAAAGATGCCGCCTATGCCGGTGATATGTCCGGCATCAGGGGCGGGAGCGGCTCTGCCGAGGTTGGCTAATAGCAGAAGTCCCAGGCACAACGTGGCAATCGACTTTGCTTTCATTGGTTCGCTCCGGGTTTTTACGTCTGAATGCGCATGTCAGCTGATTTCTTAAACCGTCCGCCTTGGCTCGGAGCAAGACAAATAAGCTCCTCACGTATCTTGCCTGATGTCACGGTGCCAGATGCTGACGGTTCATCAAGGCTTGCTTTTCATAAATCTACTTATGTAGACTTATGCGCATGCCGCAGACTCGCACCCCTTCGGAACAAACCAGAAACCTTCTGGCTGCGCTGCTATTGCAGCGTGCTCATTGGCTGCATGGATACGACCTGTCGGAGCAAACGGGATTACCGTCGGGAACGCTTTATCCCATTCTGATGCGGCTGAGCGATAGAGGTTTGCTGGAGTCGAAGTGGGAACCATCACCGCATCAAGGCCGGCCGCCTAGAAGGTTGTATAGGCTGACAGCTGATGGGGTGGCTTACGCAAAAGAGCATTCGCGGCCCGGCCAGGCGAAATGGCAGCCCTTGTCGCCGAGCAAAGCCTGATGGCGAGCAATGTCCTGAAAGCGAGGCTTCTGTCGATCGCAACTCGGTTTGCGACCTGGGTATTGCCGCCGAACCGTAAAGAGTGGGCCGCGGCCATGCTCAACGAAGCTGAGTACGTTGAATCATCGCAGCACGTGCTGCGATGGGTTGCTGGCTCCGCCCTGAGCGCCATGAAAGTAAGAGTTTCATACGAAATGGAGAGAACATTTATGAGTCGTGGAATCCTCAAGACATTTCTTGCGCTGTGCGCCGTCATGGTCGCAGCCATGGGCGGTGTGTACGCCATGCAAAAGCCTTATCAGCGAGAGCGCATCAAGCTCGTCGTTCTTCAACACCTTGAAGGCTCATCAACGCAACCTGCTCGATCGGGCCGGTAATCTTATTGACGTCCGCTTTGGGGTCGAAAGCGGGGCGCCATGTAAAGCCATTCGCCTGATCTAACCCGCCCGCTAGCACTGGGCGCGATCTGCGGTGGATGGCGTGCTCACCGCCAAGCCAGTCAGTCAGCTGGTCTGGCAAACAGGAACCGGCCGACCAATACGGTCGAGACGCCCAGCAAAACAATCAGGCCCAGAAAAAACACCCCTTCTGCCGGGCGTACGATACCGAACGCCGCAAGTAGTTCGAATGCAGCCATGACGCACAGCAAAGCTGTAATTGTGGGCACGACCCAGGTGTTCAAAACAGCACGCTCGGCAGGCGATAGCCGATAAACGCCGCTGAGCGTCAACAGCACATCTCCCAACGTCGCCGCCGAGATGATCAGTAGCGAGGCTTGCCAAACTGTGGATGCAGGCAAAAGAAAAAACGTCAATGCAAAGGGAACAAGCGACAGAAAGACCGATTGGAAACTGAAGGCGAGGATATTCCGGATTCGGAACGCATCGACCGGCGTCCATTGATGAGGCCTGCCACTCAAGGCAACCAGGATCGCCGAAAAGCCAGCGAGGCCGATGGCAACTTCCGCAAACGTCAACAGGGCACTGGCGATGTCGATGATGACCACTCCGTCGGCTAACTGATGGGCGGACGTGTATGTCCGGCTCTACATCTGGGCGTCCTTGCGAAAGGTAGCGCCTAAAGTACTTAATGCTTGAAAACTGTAACCATCCCTCGTCTGCCGCACAATCGGTTTCCAAGTCGAACGTTCGTTACCATCCTGGAGGTCCATTTCGAGGGAAGCGGACCTATGAGGTTCTTCGTCGAAATGAGGTGGCGACTCACCTAAAGATCCGCACCGCTGAAAGCGAACCAGCGGCCATCATGGAACGTGTAGCCATCCACGAAGTGCACCTCCTTCGGATTGCCCGCCTTGTCGGTGGTCTTGAGGATGGAATGGGCCGTCGCGGAATCTCCGTGCATTACCACGATGGTCTCGAGCTTCGGGACCTCGCGCGCGTCGTTGGCGATCTGCGGTACGCGATCAATCACATCCTGCCTCGAGCGGACGACGCCGGATCGGCCGGAGGTCTGGTAATCAGGCTCCAAGAGACACGCCAGATATTCGCGGTGGCCGTGATATTCCGCGGTCAGCCACGCTTGCTCGATGCGCTGGATCGTCGCGGCGTCGTGTTTCTGGTCCGGCGTGGCGATCCGCGCGCACTCCGCTGCGGACGGATCGGCGGCGTAGGCGTGGAAAGGGAGAGCACAAAGCATCATGGCGCCGACGAACACGCTGAGAGTCGATCGGCGAAGCAAGGGTAAGCAAAGCATCATGGGCTCCTTGGTGGATGACGTTGCTCAGGATCGGGCAGCGCTTCCGGCCCGATAAGTGAACGCTGTCATGCCCGTTGCCCGTGACAGGCGTCATGGGACAGGATCGCGCCCCGGGGTTAAGGTGCAACCCATGCCCTGGCCGCGCACACCTCTAGCTCGCATACGTTTGCTCGTGCACATCGCCTGCGGCCTGATGCTGGTCGCAGGCGGGGGACAGGCTCTTGTCACCCGCCTGCTGCGGCCGGAAGCCTTTGCCGCCCATCCGCACTGGGATCTTCAATGGCCGGTCGTTTATGGGGTGCTGATTGCGGCCTATATCGCGGCCGAGCTGGAAGGGCGCTTGGGCCTGACGCGACGCAGGGCGGTCCTGTTTTTCCTTGAAGGTTTCGCCGCCCAGTACCTGGTCTGGCTCTACCCAAGCTTCCTCGTGACCAGCATGATCGTCGTGATCGCGTGGCAGGTGGCCTGGATCGCGCCCCTGCGCACGGCGCTATTGGCGGCGGCCGCCTTGACCGCAGCACTTGTCGCGCAGAAATGCGCTGTCGGCGGACAAGGCATGTCGGCGGTGATCCTGGTCTCCAGCTGTGGCTTCCAGCTCTTCGCCATCAGCGCCGCTCACCTTGCCCGCAGCGAAGCTTCCGCGCGCGAACGCCTGGCCCATGCGAATGCGGAGCTTCATGCCACCCAGGCCCTGCTTACCCAGAGCGCCCTGATGGGCGAGCGGTTACGCATCTCGCGCGATCTCCACGATGTCATGGGCCACCATCTGACCAGCCTGCACGTGCATCTCGATGTGGCTGCACGTACCGCAGAGGGCCAATCAGCGTCCCACCTTGCCCAAGCGCGCGACATCGCCGGCGAGCTGTTGGCCGAAGTGCGTGCTGTCGTGAGGCAAGTGCGCGTGTTGCCCGTGGACTTGCACGCAACCCTGCTGGCGTTGGCTGAAGGAGCGGCCGACCTCGACGTTCGGCTTGTCCTGCCCGAGGCAATTGGCGCATTGGATGCGGCTCGCGCGGATGCCCTTTTGCGGTGTGTCCAGGAGCTGATCACCAATACCCGGCGGCACGCAGGTGCACGTCAGCTCAGCATAGAACTTGCGCAAACGCCAAACGGGGAGGTCCGCTTGATGGCCAAGGATGATGGCGTGGGAACAAACGCAGACGTTGCCGAAGGCCAGGGTCTGGCTGGCATGCGCGAACGGTTCGAGGCGCTCGGCGGCTGGCTGGCGGTGTTCAGTCGCAGCGGCGAGGGCTTCCAGGTCAGCGGCGCGATTCCGCCCGCGGGCGCGCGGCCATGATCCGCGTCTGCATCGCCGATGACCAGGCACTGATCCGCAGCGGTCTCAAAGCCCTGTTGAGCCTGTTCGAGGGCATCGTCGTCTGCACGGAGGCAGCCGATGGCGAAGCTGCAATCGCCGCGGTCACCAGCGACCGGCCGGACGTGCTGCTACTGGATGTGCGCATGCCCAAGCTGACCGGCGTAGAGGTCATCGAAGCCCTCGCCGCACGAGACAATCTCCCTCCCACGCTATTGCTCACGACCTTCGAGGACGACGTGGCCCTGGTCGCCGGCGTGCGCGCAGGCGCGCGCGGTTTCCTGCTCAAAGCCGTCACCGCCGAAACCCTCGTAGAGGCGATTCGCACCGTCGCCAGCGGCGGCGCCTACCTGTTCGCTCCGCTTGCGGAAGGTTTGGACACCGCGCGCACCGGCGCCTGGCGCGACGACGCGTTCGAGACACCCGACGCACTCACGCCACGCGAGCGCGAAGTCCTCAAGCTGATGACCAGCGGCATCTCCAACGGCGAGATCGCCGAAGCGTTGCGCCTCAGCGAGGGCACGGTACGAAATCATGTTTCCAATATTCTGTCGAAGCTTGGCGTGAGTGATCGCACACGTGCGGTGCTGCGGGCGTTGGAGCGGCGGCTGGTTTGATCGACCTTACAAATGCACTGGCGCGCCAGGTGGCCGGTATGGTCGTGGTTCCTGCTCAAGGGTGATGATTCACCGTGAATAATCGGGCCAATGAAGCGCGGATGAGCACGGATACAGTCAGGTGGTTGATTGGCACTATTCGATGGCGGGTATGTCGAGAACCGGAATGTACATCCAGCACTTTGGGGCCAACAAAGTCGAATTTGAGGGCCTTCTAGTTATTGGTAGGCAAGAATTTGTCAGGCAGGCTGAAAGGTAGAGAAGCTGGTTTGGCGGAAAGATTGCACGCTTCCGACGTCCCCCCGGTTTTGAGTAGCGCGACGATTTGGAGTCCAATCCCCCAACT
>CBJMMB010000038.1:0-29953 GCA_966430775.1 uncultured Dyella sp.
AGCTGACACCGCGCGAAGCCGTCGCGCAAGCGCTCGCCGCCGCCGCGCGCGGCGAACAGGTGGCCCTGGTGTTCGGCAACGAGCGCACCGGGCTGGAGAACGAAGAACTCGCGCGCTGCCATGCGATGGTGCGTATTCCCAGCGTGGACGATTTCAGCTCGCTCAACCTCGCGCAGGCGGTACAGGTGATGGCGTATGAGCTACGTGTGGCCGCGCTGGGCGAGAACATCCCCGTGCCACCTCCGCTGCATGACGAACCGCCCGCCGATGCGGCGCAGATGGAGCGCTTCTATGAGCACCTGGCGCAGACTTTGGACGATATTGATTTCCACAAGGGCCGCTCGCCGACCATGATCATGCTGCGCCTGCGCAAGCTGTTTCAGCGCGCGCAGATGGATGAGCGCGAGTTGCGCATGTTGCATGGGATCTTGGCGGATGCGCAGCGCATGGCGAAGCTGGCCGGCGAGAAGAAAGCGTAGGTTGGGGTGCAAACCCCAACGGCGCCATGTATGTAGATGCCTAGTGTTGGGGTTTGCACCCCAACCTACTGCTCGTCGTCGCCCAGTTCGATCCGCGGCGCCGGCGTCACCAGCAGCTTGTCGATGCGCGCGCCATCCAGGTCCACAACCTCGAAACGAATGCCGCGCCAGGCGAACACTTCGCCGGTGACCGGAATATGCCCCAGCGCCGCCATCACCATGCCGGCGGCGGTGCGGAAATCGTGTTCGTCTTCGCCGGGCAGCTGGTCCACGTGCAACAGCTCGCGCAAGTCGTCGGTGGAGATCGCGCCATCGATCAGCCAGCTGCCATCTTCGCGCTGCACGATCGGCGAGTTTTCTTCGCCGCCGCCGCCATGGCCGAGCTGGCTGGCGCCGACCACCGCGGCGAGCAGGTCGTTGAGCGTAACGATGCCGTCGATGTCGCCGTATTCGTCCACCACCAGCGCCATCGGCGTTTCGGCGTCGCGGAATTCTTCCAGCAGGTCCAGCGCGCGTGCGGTGGCCGGCACGTACAGCGGCTTGGCCAGCGTGCGGAACAGTTCCGGCTTGCCCAGGGTGATGCCGCCGAGCAGGTTCTTCACTTCCATCACGCCGACAACGTCGCTTTCATCGCCGCGATAGACCGGATAACGCGAGTAGGAGGTCTGCCGCAGCACCTCGAGGTTTTCCTCCTGCGGCGCATTCATGTCCAGCCAGGCGATGCGCATGCGCGGGGTCATCACGCTGTCCACCGTGCGATCGCCCAGGCGCAGCACGCGGTTGACCATGGCCTGTTCGTCGGCGTCGAGCACGCCCTGTTCGGCGCTTTCGGCCACCAGCAGGCGGATTTCCTCTTCGGTGGCGACGCTGTCGCCGCGATGCTGCACGCGCATCAGTTTCAGCAGCACGCCGCTGGAACGGTTGAGCGTCCATACGAACGGCGCGGTGGCGCGCGAAAGGATCAGCATCGGCATGGCGACGATGCTCGACACTTTTTCCGGCGCCGACAGCGCCAGGCGCTTGGGCACCAGTTCGCCGACCACGATCTGGATGAACGAGATCACCACGAAGCCCAGCACGATGCCGATCACCCGCGTGTACGGCGCCAGCCACGCAATGCTGCCGTCATGCAGCATGCTGCCGATCTGTGAGCCGATGGCGTCGCCGGCCACCGCGCCGGTGATCAGCATCACCAGGGTGATACCCACCTGCACGGTGGACAGGAAATGTTCCGGCGCCTCGGCGTGCCTGAGCGCCATGGCGGCGCGACGGCTGGTGCGAGCCATCTGCTTGAGGCGGCTCTTGCGCGAGGCGACCAGCGCCATTTCCGAAAGCGCAAAGAAACCGTTGAAAAGGGCGAGGAGCAGGACGAGCGCGATTGTGGTCAGCATCGCGACGGGGCATCGGGTGCGGGCATGCCGGCAGTGTAAGGCACGGCGGCCCGCGTTAGCAGCCGCCAACGGCGTTGCCGGGGCAGGCGCTGGCCGGCGCGTGGCGGATCGGGCAGGGCGAATGCAGGCAAGCGCCTTCTTCGCCCGTCGTCAAAAGAACCCGGATGATGCGGTGCGGCTGGGCCGTCCTGTAACATTTGCGAAATATTTCACTCCTTTCTCTTTCCAGGGCGCCCCTGCATGTTTTCTCTCCAGACCATCTTCGGCAAAGGCGACAAGTTCTACGGCCTGCTGGAACAGAGCGCCGAGGCCGCCCGCGAAAGCGCCAAGGCCCTGCACGAACTGGTCAGCCAGGCCGACCACGCGCCGGTGATGGCCGCCTTCGCCGCCGCCCGTTCGCGCGAGAAGGCGCTGGCCGCCCAGATCAGTGAGGAACTCGTGAACACCTTCGTCACCGCGCTCGATCGCGAGGACATCGAGGCGCTCAACTCTGCGCTGTACAAGATTCCCAAGAGCGTGGAGAAATTCGCCGAGCGCTACGAGATCGTCGCCAGCCGCCTGGAGGGCGTCGACTTCGCCCAGCGCGCGCTGGTGCTGACGCGTGCCACCGACGTGATCGCGGAGATGATCGGCGAACTGCGCCGCGGCCTGCGCATCGATCCGGTGAAAAAGCTGCAAGATCGCCTGCAGACACTGGAGTCGGAAGGCGACCGCATGCTGCTCGCGCCGTATCGCACGCTCTATCTGGAAGGCAACGATGCGATGCGCGCGATGCTGGCGAAAGATCTGTTCGAACTGATCGAGAAGGCCATCGACAAGTGCCGCGACGTCGGCAACATCGTCTATTCCATCGTCCTGAAAAATTCCTGACGGGCCGGGAGCGCACGCATGAGCCTGGGCCTCGTCGTTGCGGTCGTCTTGATCGCGCTGGTCTTCACCTACATCAACGGTTTTCACGACACCGCCAACTCCATTGCCACGGTGGTGGCCACCAAGGTGCTGTCGCCCGGCCAGGCGGTATTGCTGGCGGCGGTGACCAACCTGATCGGCGCCATGTGGGGCACCGCGGTGGCGGCCACCATCGCCGCCGGCATCGTCAACACCGGCGTGGTGCAGGCGGGGCCGGAACTCCTGATCTGCGCGCTGCTGGCGGCGATCGTGTGGAACCTCCTCACCTGGTGGCTGGGCCTGCCGTCCAGTTCCAGCCATGCGCTGGTGGGGGCGCTGGTCGGTGCGGCGATCGCCGAATCCGGCGGGCGTTTCGCCGCGGTGATCTGGGCGCAGGGCGGCGCGCACTGGTGGGAAGGCAAGGGCGTGCTGCCGAAGGTGGTGATGCCGATGGTGGTGTCGCCGGTGATGGGCTTCGTGCTCGGCTTCGTGCTGATGGGCGCCCTGTACGGCCTGCTGGCCTGGTTCGCCAGCCGCAAGGGCGTGCTGCGCCACCTCGGGCGCACGCCGTTCGTGAACAGCTTCTTCGGCAAGGTGCAGATTCTTTCCGCCAGCGCGATGGGCCTGGCGCACGGCATGAACGATGCGCAGAAGAGCATGGGCATCATCGCGCTGGCGCTGGCCAGCGCCACGGCGGCCGGTCAGTTCGATCAGCTGCCGGAGTGGCTGTCGTTCCTGCGCATCCACGCCTCCACCGCGGGCGGTTTCGCCGTGCCGCACTGGGTGGCGGCCGTGTGCGCGCTGACCATGGCCGGCGGTACCGCCGGCGGCGGCTGGCGCATCATCAAGACGCTCGGCCACAAGATGGTGAAGCTGCATCCCATCAACGGTTTCGCGGCCGAAGGTGGCGCGTCGCTGGTGATCCTGGTTGCATCGACGTTCGGCCTGCCGGTGTCGACCACGCACGTGGTGTCGTCCTCGATCATGGGCGTGGGCGCGGCCAAGCGCTTCAACGCCATCCGCTGGTCGGTGGTGGAACGCATGGTGTGGGCGTGGATACTCACCCTGCCGGTGACGGCGCTGGTCGCGTATGGCTTCGTGTATCTGGCCCGCCAGTTCACGTAGGTTGGGGGGCAAACCCCAACATCGCCATGCAACCTACAGGCTGTCTCCTTCGCTGACGATCATCTGCTCCAGCTGATCGCCCAGCGAACCCAGCTCCGTGATCAGCCGCATCAGCTCCTGCCCATTGACCAGCTCGTACGGCCGGTTCTCGCACAGGTGCAGGTAGGGCGAGCCGTCCAGGTCCGCCACCGCCAGGAAACCCACGCGCTGCTCCCAGTTGAAGCGCAGGCAGCGCTTGGGATCGGCGCCGGACAACGGACCGATCGGGGTGGAGATGCGCAGGTAGCGGCGGCCGTTCTCGTCTTCCAGCTCGGCCAGGTACATGCCCTGGTGACGGCCGTGCGGTAGCGTCATGTCAAAACTGATCACGTACGGATCGTTGCGGCGCAAGGTATGCAGGCTGCCGATCAATGAACGCACGGCTTCGAAGTGGTGCATGCGGCTATCCGGATCGAAGGCGGACCGCTGCTACTCTGCCACGAGCTTCGTTACGGTGCACGCGCTGATGAAAAAGGAGTACCTGAAAGTCTACGCGGCCATCGCCGCCATTCCGCCCGGCCGCGTCGCCAGCTACGGCGCCATCGCCGCGCGGGCGGGCTTGCCGGGGCGTGCGCGCCTGGTCGGGCGCCTGCTGGGCGAAGTGCCCGAAGGCATGACGCTGCCGTGGTTCCGCGTGCTGCGCTCCAGCGGCCAGATCGCGATGCCGCCCGGCAGCCGCGGATTCCGCGAGCAATGCCGGCTGCTGCGCGCCGAGGGCGTCGAGGTGAAGAACGGCCGCGTGCCGCTGGCGCGTTTCGGGCTGGATGCCGATGTGGATCGGGCGTTGTGGGGATTGAAGTAAGGGATTGGGGAACAGGTTGTCTGCATTAGCGTGGAG
Organism: uncultured Dyella sp.; assembly: GCA_966430775.1. Lineage (GTDB taxonomy): Bacteria > Pseudomonadota > Gammaproteobacteria > Xanthomonadales > Rhodanobacteraceae > Dyella_B. Next base: position 4,761 of record CBJMMB010000038.1, read on the forward strand.
GCATTCGCTCGCATCGGCATGCTTGCGAAGGTGACGCAAGCCATCAAACGCCATCACTTGACCCGGCGCCACGGCGCCGCAACGCTGTGCGTCTCCCCCGTTTTCCTTTGACGATGTCCGCCACGCCTCTCCACATCCTCCAGACCGTTTTCGGTTACGCCCACTTTCGCGGTCACCAGCAGGCCATCGTCGAGCACATGGCCGAGGGCGGCGACGCGCTGGTGCTGATGCCGACCGGTGGCGGCAAGTCGCTGTGCTATCAGATTCCCGCACTGCTGCGGCAGGGCACCGGCATCGTCGTGTCGCCGCTGATCGCCTTGATGCACGACCAGGTGGATGCATTGCGCGAAGCCGGTGTGGCCGCGGCCTATCTCAATTCCAGTCTCGACGCGCAAGAACAACGCGAGGTGGAGCGCAAACTGTCGGCTGGTGATTTGAACCTGCTGTACGTGGCGCCGGAGCGCCTGCTCACCGGGCGCTTCCTGGACTTGCTCGATCGCACGGAAGTGGCGTTGTTCGCCATCGACGAAGCGCACTGCGTATCGCAATGGGGTCACGACTTTCGTCCCGAATACCGCGAACTGACGATCCTGCACCAGCGCTATCCGCACGTGCCGCGCATCGCGCTCACCGCCACCGCCGATCCGCGCACGCGCGATGAAATCGTCGAGCGCCTGGTGCTTCAGGAAGCACGCCAGTTCGTTTCCAGTTTCGATCGCCCGAACATCCGCTACACGGTGACGCAGCGGCACAATCCGCGCAGCCAGCTGATGGGATTTCTCGACGGCCATCGCGGCGATGCCGGCATCGTCTATTGCCTGAGCCGCCGCAAGGTGGACGAAACCGCCGCATGGTTGAGCGAAGCGGGCATCGAGGCGCTGCCGTATCACGCCGGCCTCGATGCGGCCACGCGCATGGCGAACCAGCAGCGTTTCCTGCGCGAAGACGGCGTGGTGATGGTGGCGACGGTCGCCTTCGGCATGGGCATCGACAAGCCCGACGTGCGCTTCGTCGCGCATCTGGATTTGCCGCGCAGCATGGAAGGCTATTACCAGGAAACCGGACGCGCAGGTCGCGATGGTTTGCCGGCCGAAGCATGGATGATCTACGGCCTGTCCGACGTGGTCACGATGAGTCAGATGATCGCGCAGTCCGAATCGGGCGATGAACGCAAGCGCATCGAACGTTCGAAACTGGATTCGCTGCTGAGCTACGCCGAAGCCACGCAATGCCGGCGCGAGATGTTGCTGGCCGCGTTCGGTGAATCGTTCCAAGGCCCCTGTGGCAATTGCGACAACTGCCTGCAGCCGCCCAAGACCTGGAACGCGACCGTGTCCGCACAGAAGGCCTTGTCGGCGGTGTATCGCAGCGGCCAGCGTTTCGGTGCGGGGCATGTCATCGACATTTTGCGCGGCATCGACAACGAACGCATGAATCAGCTCGGGCACGATCGCTTGAGCACTTTCGGCATCGGCGCCGACATGGACGAAAAGCAATGGCGTTCGGTATTCCGCCAACTGCTCGCTGGCGGCTTGCTGGCGACGGATGCGGAAGGCTATGGAACCTTGCGTCTCACCGCCAGCAGCCGCGACGTGCTGACCGGCAAACAAGAGGTGCACATGCGCGAGGAAACGCGTCCCGCGCGTCGTGCATCACGCCGCCGCGACAGCCAGTTGATCACCGGCGCAAGCTTAGGCATCGAAGCGTACGAGCAGCCGATGTGGGATGCGTTGCGTTCGCTGCGTTCGCGTCTTGCCAAGCAGCACGGCGTGCCGGCGTACGTGATCTTCCACGATGCCACCTTGCTGGCGATGTTGCGTGCGATGCCGGCGAATGAAGAAGAGCTTGCGTCGATCAGCGGCGTGGGTGAGGCGAAGCTCAAGCGGTATGGGCGCGATTTTCTGGAAGTGATCAACGCGCAGGAGTGAGAAACGCCGGCGCGCGGCATTCCATCCTGGCGTCGAATTCCTGCCTGCCGGAGCCTGCCCCCTCCCCTACGTGTAGTAGGGGAGGGATGGGGTGGGGTGAAGCAGCCTCGCGAAACATTTCAACGACGCGGCCAGCTCGTACAACCCCACCCCAGCCCTCCCCTGCGCGCAGGGGAGGGAGCCGTCTTTCGCGCTGCTAAAACAACGCGTTAGCCATGAATCCTTGGCGACAGACCGCCAAAAACGCCCCCACCCGAAATTCGTACAAGTACTAAACCCAAGCCCAACCCCGGTCAGTAGTCTTTGCGTTGTGGCGCAGCGCCGATGCCGCTCCTGATGAGTGGAATCCAGCGCCGGGGATAACGCGCCAACGTCGCACATGTCCTTGATCTGGTGGTTACCGGATAAGGCGAGATCGCGCCCAAAAAAAGGAGCGCATGCGACGAGGGTGAGCGGAGAGGTACCTCCGCAGTGAATGGCAAGGCGGTCACGCAACGGCCGGCGAAACACCTTCTCTTTTCTTCTCGACGAACGTCTACGGGGTACCAGATATGAACACCATCTCTCGCAAGCACACCCGCACGATGCTTCGCCCGCTGGCGGCGTTGTTGATCATGGGCATGGCCGGCAGTGTGTACGCCACTTCCAACAATCTTGAATCGGCTTGCGTCGCCGCGCATGCCAACGATGCGACGAACAAATCGCTGCTCTGCAGCCCGACCGTACAGGACGTGGCGGCGACTGCCTCCGCTGCCGCGCGCAGCACCACGAACGACCTTCATCCCTACATTGGTTTCGCCGACGCTGACGGCTTGAATGCCGAAGCGTCGGGCATGTATTCCATGGCGATCGGCGCGGGCGCCAAGGCGACCGATGGTTACGGCTACGCGCTGGCGTTTGGCGCCGACGCGCAAGCCGAAGGCTGGGCGACGGCCGCTTTCGGCTACGGCAGCAAGGTCACTGCCCTGGGCGGGCTTGCTTTGGGTTCCGATGCGCTGGTGTTGGGTGATGCCGGTTCCGGTTCCGGTGAGTTTGGCGTGGCGATCGGTTTCGGCGCCAAGGTGGCCGCCAGCTACGGTGATGGTTGGCCGACCAGCGCCGAAGCAGGCGTGGCCATCGGCCAGTACGCCTGGGCGGCGGGCAAGGAATCGGTGGCCTTGGGCGCGAATTCGAAGGCCTTTGAAGACTATACGGTGGCCGTCGGCAGCGAAATGCGGCGGCGTCGCATTGTGAACATGGATGGCGGCATCGCCGATTTCGATGCGGTCAATATGCAGCAGCTGAAGGGTGTGGCCGGTGCGCTGGGTGGCGAAGCGGGCTTCGACGCGAACGGCAACTTCGTATCTCCCATCTATAGCATCCAGGGCGAGGAGCACCGCTCGGTGGGCGCCGCGCTGGGTGCGCTGGATGAAGGACTGAAGGCCACCAATGAACGCGTGGACGAACTGGCTGAAGGCAGCGGTGGCGATGGCCTGGTGTCACGCGATGACGCGACCGGCGATATCACCGTCGGTAAAGATACCGGCGGCAGCACGGTCGACTTCACCGGCACCGACGGCGCACGTGTGCTGACGGGTGTGGCCGCCGGCCTGGTCGCTGCAGGCAGCACGCAGGCCGTGAACGGCGGCCAGTTGTACGACCTGCAGCAGAACTTGCAGAACCAGCTCGATGGATTGGACGGCCGTGTCGGCACGATCGAGCAAGGCATTGCCGACGGCACCATCGGCAACCCGGGCGATGGCGGCGGTGATGGTGGCGATCCGGTTTACGGTCCCGGCAGCGGCACTGGCGACAACAGTTTGGTGGTGGGTGAGGGCGCGGATGCCCCGGGCAAGAACAGCACAGCGGTAGGTAACGGCGCCGTGGCATCCGGCAGCGGCAGCACCGCGACGGGTGCCGGTGCGGTGGCTTCGGGCAGCAACAGCACCGCCAACGGTGCGGGCGCCACGGCTTCGGGTGCGAACAGTACCGCGCTGGGCGCCAACGCCAGTGCCACGGGCAACAACTCGGTGGCCTTGGGTGCGGGCTCGGTGGCCGATCGCGACAACAGCGTATCGGTGGGTTCGCAAGGCAACGAGCGCCAGATCACCAATGTGGCGGCCGGTACGCATCGTACCGACGCGGCTAACTGGGGTCAGGTGCAGGATGCAGTCAATGGTGTGAAGAATTGGGCCAACCAGAAGTTCCACCACATCGACAAGCGCATCCATCGCATGGGCGCGATGAGCGCGGCGAGCACGCAGATGGCCATCAATGCCGCCGGTGCGACCACCAAGGCCGGCCGTTTGTCGATGGGCGTGGGCTTGCAGGGCGGCCAGAAGGCGATGGCGATCGGCTACGGCAAGAGTTTCGGCGAACGCATGCGCTTCAGCATCGGTGGTTCCTTCAGCGGTTCGGAAAGTCAGATCGGCGCAGGCTTCGGCGTGGATTTGTAATCGGCATTCGCTGCGATGAAAAAAAGACCGGCACTTTCGAGTGCCGGCTTTTTTCACTCCATAAAGACACATCGCATTCCATACTTTCACGCGGAGAAAGCTAGTGCTCTCCGGCAACCCGTCAACATCTGTATTGCAACATGGTGGATTAGGTACGCGAAAATTCTGGACGCAGGAGCTTGTCATGGATATCAAGCATCGAACCCGATACATCGCGCCTGTAACGCAATACACATCTCTCGCATCGCCCGGACTGTTATCAGGTCGCTCGGGCGTTCCCAATTCAAGCTGATTCCAACACCGAAGAACATCCGCTCAGCTTGGTTTTGACCATCCAGGCAAAACCAATATGCGTGTTTTGCGTTTGTGGCGAAGTGAAGCTTCCCGCGATGCGTGCTGCTGCATGTCTTGCGAAAGTCCATCGGCAACAAACGCGCTCGTTCGCCCAACGGCAAAGCCTTGGCTGAAATCGCCAAGACCTGATCTACGGCGTAAATGGGGAACATCATGGCGACATGGAATCGCGGCTTGGTGCTACGTGCATGGCTGGTGCTGGGAATGCTGTGCGGCGCCGGCTGCCATCGATCGGAACAAAGTGCTGCCGCTCCCGCGCCAGCGCCGACCGCAAGCAAGGTCGCTGAAAAATCTCCGGCGCCACATCGGGCCATTCGGCTCGATGAAACGGCCGTGTCCTGTGAGGGCGTTTCCGCATGGCAGGACGCTTTTTCGACGATCAACGGCGGCGGCCTGGTCACCAACCGCGGCGCGCTGTATGAGTGCACGCCTGGCGCATCGAGTCCCTGGTGCCGGCAAGCAGTCTACGAACCCGGCACCGATCAGTACTATCCGCCGCCGGATTGGTGGCCGCAGGCGTGGACCTTCAAGGGCACCTGCGGCGGCACCGGCTTCGAGGGCAATCGCCTGACCGTGGTGATGCCGCCCGAACCGGTGCATCGTGCTTCATCCGCCAACAGCGCAGCGCGCAACGACAAGCCGCTCACCGGTGTATTGCGCTGTCCGCTGGAGCCCGGCCACGAATTGCCGATCCACGCGGCGTGGGGTGAAACAGTGACGATCGACAAGTTGCCGCCGTGCAACTACCAGTTGATCGTGAATGCGCCGGACGGTTATCGACCGCTGAAGACGCCGGCCGTGATCGCCGTGACCGAGCCGAAGGGGCAGGAAGTGCGCTTCGAAGTGCAATTCGCGCCACCCTTTTCGATCGAAAAGCTCAGGGCGCTACCCGGCGTGAAGGTGGAAGTGTTTGCGCAAGGCCTGATCCAGCCCAGGCAAATGGCGATGGGCAACAACGTGCTGTACGTAGGCTCCAGCGCCATTCCGCAATATGCCGGCGAATACGGCGATATCGCGGGCTTCATCTATGCCTTGCCGCTGGATCCGACCACGCATCGCCCTACCGGCGAACTCTATCTGGTGGCCACCCAGCAAATAGAACCGCATGGCGTGGCGTATCACCATGGAACGCTTTATTACGCCACCACCGGAAAACTCTATCGCCTGGAGCACGCCGACAGCGCGTACAGGGACCCGCATCCCGTCGCGGTGCTGGATTTTCCGGCGGATGATTTGAAGTTTCCTTTGCCGTTGGAGCGCAATGTCAGCATTTATCGGCGCTGGCATCAAAAGCACCCGTTGTATTTCGATCCGGCCAAACCCGACGAAAACAAGCTCTACACCGCAGTCGGTATTCCCTGCAATATTTGCCTGATGGCTCCTGCCGACGATCGGTATGGAAGCCTGATGGTCTACGACCTGGACACAGGCCGCGGCACCGTGCTGGCGCTGGGCATTCGCAATTCGGTGGGCATGGATTGGAACCCGATCACCCATGAGCTCTGGTTCAGTGACAATAATCGGCAAACCACCGGGCAGGATCCGCTCACGGCGGTCAAATATCCCGAAGAGATCAACCGGCTAAGCGGTAACCGGGAAAACTTCGGCGCGCCGTATGTGTTCGGCCGAGCGACGATCGGATATACGTCCGACGAATTCGCAGGAAGAACCGACCCCAACGCGCCGACGGGTTTGCTTCCGGGCATTCGCGTAGGCGATCGTCCTCCTCCTTCGATCCAACCCAGGAATTACACGCCACCCGCGCTGGAACTCTTGCCCGGCGCCGCTCCCTTAGGCGTCAAGTTCATCGATCACGCCACGTATCCCGGCACCGGCGAAGCGCAAAGCCAGAACCTGCTGATCGCCGCTCACGGTGCAGGTTCCGATAACGATGGCAGCCCCAATATTCGCCTGGCCAGCATCGAGAACAATCACGTCACCTCAGTGTGGCCCTTTGTGCTGGGCTGGAAACAACCGGACGGTTTGCTCGGGCGCCCTACCGATTTTCTCACGCTCGCTGATGGCAGCGTGTTGGTGTCCGACGATGTGGGCAACGTCATCTACCGCATCTCCTACGATCCGGCGCAACTGCCGGACACCTTGGTCAGGTTCCACATGGGGTCGGCGCCCGCTGCAGCGGTGCAGGAAAACATGCCCAGTGGCGTGCTGATCGATGCGAGTGGGCAGCATTGGCCATTTCAGCTGGCGTGGGATACGTCGACCACCTTGAAAGGTTTCGCACCCGGCGCCTATCGCATCGAGATGGCCGATCTGGGTGACTACGCGGCGACGGAACCGGTGGTGCATGTGGATCTCGAGGCCCACACGCCGAAGACCGTCGAGCTTGCCTATCGCGAGCGTCCGCCTGTCGAGGCCGCCATCACCATCAAGGCGCCGCCACGCCCGACCGGCGATGGCGTGCCCGCTCAATTCGTCGTCACGCTCACCACGGATGGCCAACCGCGATCGGTATCCGTGCCGTGGGATGGGCAGACGGTGGAACATCTTTCGTACGGCGTGCACGAGCTGATCTATCCGTACATGCCTAACGCGATTCCGGTGCCATCGCGGAACACGGTGCGCGTGGTGGACGACACGGCGCAGACCGAGCAGACCACGTATCACGCAGTGGAAAACATCGGCAAGACCATGCTGGGCACGGCACCCGATGTTGCTCCCGGTAGCGGCGGCTGCAGCCGTTGCCATACGGATGGCCTTGCCGGGAATCCCGGCATCGCCATGGGCTGGGCCAAGGAAGGCGAGGAGGCACTGCGCAACAAGATTCTCGATATGAGTGCGCGCATCGAGAACGGACATTGCGACGGTGTGTGCGCGACGCAAATCGCGGCCTATCTGTTCAACGATGTGTGGAAAGAATATATCGAGCCGCAGGAGTCGTTCGGCGCGCGCCAGTTACGCAAGCTCACCCGCGACGAATACACCAGGAGCGTCAAGGATCTTCTTAACGTTGACGTCGACGTGGATTATCTGCCGCCAGACAGCCCGGACAAATACTTCGTGTATCCGGGCGAAGCCAGCCGAGGCATTTTCGACGAAGCTCAGGTCCGCGCCTATTACGACGAAGCGATGCGGGTGGCGGCAAAAGTCGATCTGCGCACCATCGGCTATACCGAAGGCGGGGACGATGCCGCATTTATCCGCAACCTGGGTCATCAAGTCTTCCGCCGCGCCTTGAGCGACAGCGAAGTGACGAGATATCTGGCCTTGATGCATCAGCATGACGATGCCATGGAAGGTCCGCGACGGCTCGTCGCCGGCATGCTGGTTTCGCCGTATTTTCTGTATCGCTCCGAACTGGGTGAACCCGTAGCGGGCAAGCCCGATACGTATCGTTTGACTCCAGATGAGATGGCCACGGCGCTGTCGTTTGGTTTCCTTGGCACCACGCCGAGCAAGACGCTGCTGCAGGAAGCCGAAGCCGGCGGTCTGGATACGCCGCAAAAAGTGACCGCCAAGATCAACGCGATGATCGCCACCGATGCCGGCAAGGATCATTTCCTAAAATTCATTCGCTACTACACGCGTACCACGCTGCCTCCGGACGAAAAAGCCGGTCTCGATGCCTCACTTTCGGCCGCGATGTGGGAAGAACAGGCGAGGTTCGTGCGAGACGTCATCGGGCAAACGACAGGCACCGTGAAGACACTCTTCAACCCCGGCTACACGTATCTCAATGGAGCATTGGCGGAGCACTACGGTATCGGTGGTGTCAGCGGAAGCGGTTGGGTGAAAAAACAACTAGACACGACCGATCGCGAACGATGGGGCGGCTTGTTGCAACAGGGCGCTTTCCTGGCCTCGCGCGCGGCATCGGACACCAATGTCACCTCCCTGGTACGGCGTGGCTTCACCGTCCGCGAAAATCTGCTTTGCCGAAAATTTGGCACGCAGGAGAACGACAACGAACCCATCACCTATCCCGATCGCCCGATCGGCATGCGCGAGCATTGGGACCTGAGGACTAAAGGCAGCAACGGCACCATCCGCACCTGCTGGAGTTGCCACCAGTTCGTCAACGATGTGGGCGCATCGATGGAGCACTACGACCAGACCGGCAAGTACCGCGACAAGGAGTTTGCTGTCAACGCGGGCTACCACGATCAGCAGGTGGATATCGATGCCAGCGGCCCCCTGATCAGCAACGGCGGCAGCATGAAGTGGATCGACTTTGCCGACGTGCGCGGCATATCGCAGTACCTGCCGAAGGAGAACCAGGCGATGAGATGTCTCGCCGACAGCTACTACCGGTACGTCTACGGCGAGTACTCCGGCGCGAATGGCGCGAAGCTGGTGAACGACGTCACCGAGACGCTGATGAGTTCGGGCAGGCTGCAGGACATGTTGCGCCAGCTCGGAGCGGCCGACGCGTTGCGCTATCGCAAGGACCGCACGCCGCCAACCGCCGTTCAACCGGTACCACCGGATGCGCCTCCCACGACCGTCCAGTCCACCTTGCATTGGCCGCAACCCAGCAAGGCCGTTCAATGATTGAGCGTTTGCATCTACGCAATCCCATTCGGAGTGCCCCCTCATGACCATGTCCGTTAGTCGTCGCCGGTTTCTTCTTGGGCTCGCTGCTGCAGGTGTCGGAGCGGGCGTGGGCGCCTATCCCTTGCTCAGTCGCTCGGGCATATGGCGATTGGCGCAGTCTCCGCGCAACGCTGCAGCCAAACTCAAGGTGGTTTTCTATGTAGTACCGGACGGCCAGGGGATCGATTCATTCAACCGACAAGGCGGCGAATGGGACGGGCGAGGCATCTGGCATCCGCACGTCGCGAACGGAGAAACGGACACCAGCAACTTCGAACTCAACGAAGTCACCAGCCTGTTGAGCGACCATCGTGCGCAATCGCTCTATATTCGCGGCACGGTGGTCAATATGGGCGGCGGACAAGGTAGCGCCGTCGCCGGACATGCCGCGTGGAACTCGGTCTTGCGTGATGCCCTTATGCAGCATTCCTCCATCGACGTGTTGCTGGGACATGCGTTCAAGGGGCCCGGCGGGGTGCGACTGGTTCATGCTGGTCCGCATACGGCGGTGGCCAATCAATGGTTCGTTACCTGGGACGGTACGAACATGCAGGCGCCGCAATCCAATCCGTTGGTGCTGTTCCGACAGCTGTTCGGCGAATCGTTGACCACAGGTAACAGCGGTGCACGCAGTGCGCATGTATTGGATACCGCCGCGGAGGATCTCAAGGATCTCAAACGCAGCATCGGCGCGGCCGAAATGCAGAAAGTGCAAACGCACCTGGAGGCGGTGGAGCAGGTGGCCGGCGATCTGGGCCCGATTACGCCACCGACTTGCAGTCCAAGGGAGCCCGAGCTTCCCGCCGGCGTGGATATGAACGGCGTGGCGCATCGTGTCGAGGTGCACGAGGCCCATAACCAGGTGGTGGCTACGGCACTAGGCTGCGGCGTGATGAGAGTGGCCACAATCCAAGTGGCCGCTTCCTCGGAACGGCTCAATTTTCCCGACGTCGCGCCCAACCGTAATCCGCACGATCTTGCACACCTGTCGCAGTACGGGCGCGGGGAAGCGGACCGCAGGGATTGGGTGGCTGGTCGAAGCTGGTACGTGCGCCGGTTCAAACATTTTCTGGATGAGTTGGCAAAGCAGCCCGATCCCGACGTGGACGGCGACCGGCTGATCGATCACACCCTGGTCGTGCTGACCAGCGAGATGTCCGACGGCGCGCCGGAACATCAACTGGATATGCCTTTGCTTATGGTTGGAGGAAGGCACACGCCGCTCAATACCCATAACGGACAAGGCCGTTATCTCGACATTACCTCGCAAAGCGACGTTACCTACTACGACGGGCGACCGCTCAAACAGGTATCCATGCAACGCATCTGGGCGACGCTGGCGCGCGCCGCGGGTATCGGCGAGGTGCCTTACGGGCTCAATACCGACACGGTGGATGGTCTTTTCACCAATCTTGCGGCGCGCAAGCAGTTCGGATGAATCAAGGCCGTGACCGATCATCCATGATCAGTCACGTCACGGCTTGGCCGACCCGGCGCGCGGCGTGAACGGCGCACGCGCGGCTGCGAAGGATCGATGCCAGTAATCCTGAAACCATTGGTAGCCCGCGCCAGCCGCGCGTGCGGCAGATAGGCGGCCTCGGCCACATAACGCCACTCGCTCAGCACCTGCGGCAGGCGGGCATGCGGACACGCATCGCGCAATGCATCGAGCGCGGCTTCGGCCGAATCGTGGCGGGCCACTTCGCGAGCCTCGATCAGCGAGCGCCAACGGCGCCCATGCTTCACGATGCGGAACAGGCCCCGGCTGGAGGGAAAAACGTACTGCGACACCATCGGGACATTCTCTCAATCCGATGGTGAAAGCATCGCGCGCGCTGATGACGCGAGGATTATTTTCATGCGTCATTTCCGTGTCCAAGCGTAGCGATAGTGTGATGGCTGCGCTGAATCGTTAGAAAGACGTGATCAATCGGCATGACACGCCGTGCCTGCCGCACTGGCGATGCTTTCTCCGGATGCGAGCGGCGCCAGCATGCCGTCGTGCATGCCTTTGGTCCACCACTGCAAACCCTCTCCGGTGTAGCGGGCGCCACTGCCGGACACGGCAATGCGCAGGATGTGCGTTTCGCCCTGCAGCTTGATGACGGCGGTAGCTGTGTCGGGATAGTTCGCCTGCAAGCTGCGTCCATCAGTGCATGTGTAGTTTATCCATGCATCGCGCGTGGCGGGCGTCGTACCACAAGCGGCCATGGTGAGTGTCGCCAGGGCGACGATACTGGTGCGAACAAGCGTGGTTGGTGTCCTCATCTGCAGGTGCGACCTCGAAGCTTTTGATCGTGCCTCACCACGCTGGCGTCGCCAGAGCGTGGTGAGGCACGCAAGCTTATGCCCAAGAGCGTACGGTGCGGTCAAGAACGACCGGCTCAGTGCAATGCCGATTGGGCCAGCTTTTTGATTTGGTCCGCATCCGTGACCCCGACCAGCCGGCCGGTTTCCTTGTCGCCGTCGAAGGCGATCAGCGTGCTCTGCTGGGTGATGCCCAGTGCGCGCTTTTCGACGTTCTGCGTGTCGTAGTCGAGTCGCAGGATCACGAGCTTTTCGAAGGCGGGATCCTTGCTCAACGCATCGATGGTGGGCTCCTGCTTGCGGCAGGTCGGGCACCAGCTGGCGTAGGCATCCACGAAGACGGCCTGACCCTTGGCCTGGGCGGCCTTCAAGGCTGCCGTGCTGAAAGGCTGGATGGGTTGCGCGATGGCCGGTGCGGCGAAGGCAAGGCTGAGTAGCAGGAGCGCGGCGAGCTGGCGAAGCGAAGACATAAGCAAAGTCCTTCTTGAATGGGTTCTTCTGCTATTCGCTGCAAGACGCGCGCGGTTACAGCTGTAACTTCGCCGGTGGCCGCGGCGAAGAGACGATGGACATTCAAGGAGTTCAACATGCTCGTTCGTCGAATCGTGTGGCGTGCTTGCGGAGCGCGGCCGTGAGTGGCGCGCTCAGTCCCGTGGTCGCCTATGCAGCCGGTGCGCTCACCATCCTTTCGCCCTGCGTGATTCCGCTGATTCCCATCGTGCTGGGCAGTGCGGCGCAACGCCATCGCTGGGGGCCGCTGGCCTTGGCATTGGGCCTGGTCGCGTCGTTCACGCTTACGGGTTTCCTGATCGCCACGCTTGGCGCGTCGATCGGCTTGAGCACGGAAACGATTCGCGTGTGGAGCGCCGTGTTGCTGCTGATCGTAGGGGTCGTGCTTGTCGTCCCTAAGTTGCAGGGTTTGTTCGAGCATGCCGCCGGTCCGCTCGCCAATTGGGCGGGCGAACGCCAGGCGCGGCTGGAACGTTTCGGTTTGGCCGGGCAGGCCGGCATCGGCGTATTGCTGGGTCTGGTGTGGAGCCCTTGCGTAGGACCGACGCTGGGCGCGGCCACCGTGCTTGCCGCACAAGGCAAGGATCTAGGCCAGGTGGCGATGGTGATGGGCGCGTTTGCGCTCGGTATCGCCAGCGTGCTGCTGGTGATGGCGTTGCTGGCGCAGAACGTGCTGGCGCGTTGGCGCAGCCGGATGATGTCGGCGGGCACGCGCGGCCGGCGCGTGCTCGGCGCACTGATCGTGCTGGTGGGTGTGATGATCATCAGCGGCGCCGATCGCAGCCTGGAAGCGGCGGTGATCGGCGTGCTGCCCGATTGGGTGACGAATCTAACGACGTCGCTGTGATGGCGCCCGACATTGCATGGCCGATGCGTGTTCCATCACGCGACCGGCCATGCGCGCGTTATCGCTTCGAGGCTAGGCGGGCTCGCAAATCGCGTTTGCCTGCTTGCGCGCAGGCGCGCCGTTCGCCACGTAATAGGGCACGTTCGCGCGCGGCAGCGGCTGACGGCCGCGAATCGCATCGGCGATCTTCTCGGCGATCATGATGGTGGGTGCGTTGAGATTGCCGGTGATCACCTGCGGCATGATCGACGCATCCACCACGCGCAGGCCTTCGATACCGTGCACGCGGCCCTGGCCATCGACCACGCACATCGCGCCGTCGCCCATCTGGTTTGAGCACGAGGGGTGATACGCGGTTTCGGCATGTGCGCGCACGAAGGCGTCCAGTTCGCGATCGGTTGTCAGCTCCGCGCTGGGTGAAATTTCGCGGCCGCGATATGGATCCATCGCCTTCTGCTGGAATATCTCGCGAGTGATGCGGATGCCGGCGCGAAACTCGCGCCAATCCTGCTCGTGCGCCATGTAGTTGAACAGGATGCTCGGATGCTGGCGCGGATCGCGCGAGCGCAGATGGACGCGGCCACGGCTGGGCGAACGCATCGAGCCGACGTGCGCCTGGAAGCTGTGCACCTTGATCGGATTGGAACCGTTGTAGTTCACCGCGATCGGCAGGAAGTGATACTGCAGGTTCGGCCATTCGAAATCTTCATGCGAGCGGATAAAGCCGCCGGCTTCGAACTCGTTGCTGGCGCCAATGCCGGTGCCGAGAAACAACCACTCCGCGCCGATCTTCGCCTGGTTGTGCAACTTCAGCGCAGGCGCGAGCGACACGGGCTGCTTGCACTCGTACTGGATGTACATCTCCAAGTGATCCTGCAGATTCGCGCCGACACCGGGCAGGTGATGCACCAGCGGAATATCCAGCGTACGCAGCAAATCCGCCGGACCGACGCCGGAGCGCTGCAGTATTTGCGGCGAAGCGATCGCGCCGCCGCATAGCAGCACCTCGCGCTTCACATGCGCCTGCTGCACTTCGCCACCGCGCAACCAAGTGACACCGATGGCGCGCTTGCCGGCGAACAGGATGCGATCGGTCAAGGCATGCGTGACGATGGTGAGGTTGGCACGCGCACGCGCCTGGTCGAGATAGCCGCGCGCGGTGCTGGCACGGCGGCCGCGTGGTGTGACAGTGCGATCCATCGGGCCGAAGCCTTCCTGCTGATAGCCGTTGAGATCGTCCGTGCGCGGATAGCCGGCCTGCACGCCGGCTTCGACCATTGCGTGAAACAGCACGTTGTTGCCCGCCTTGGGTGTGGTCACGCTGACCGGGCCATCGCCGCCGTGATAATCGTTGGCGCCAATGTCGCGCGATTCGGCTTTCTTGAAATACGGCAGGCAGTCGAGATAGGTCCAGTTTTCCAGGCCGGGGCGTTTGGCCCAGTGATCGTAATCGAGCGCGTTGCCGCGGATGTAGCACATGCCATTGATCAGCGAGGAACCACCAAGCCCCTTGCCGCGCCCGCATTCCATGCGGCGGTTATCCATATGCGGTTCCGGATCGGTGAGGTAGGCCCAGTTGTAGCGGCGACCCTGCAGCGGATAGGCGAGCGCGGCCGGCATCTGGGTGCGGAAATCCAGGCGGTAATCCGGCCCTCCCGCTTCCAGCAGCAGCACGGTGACGTCGGCATCTTCCGTGAGTCGCGTGGCGAGTACGTTACCGGCCGAGCCGGCGCCGATGATGATGTAGTCGTATTCCTTGATGTCGGCCATGTCGATTCCTCATGTGATGGCTGCGCGGCTGTCGCCCGCCGCGAGGGAAGGGCGTTAGAACACCGAGGCGAACGGCCCCAGTTCCACCTGCACGGACTTGATGCGCGTGTAGTGGGCCAGCGTGCTGATGCCGTTCTCGCGGCCGACGCCGGACTGCTTGTAGCCGCCCACCGGCATTTCCGCCGGCGACTCGCCCCAGGTGTTGATCCAGCAGATGCCGGCCTGCAACTGGTGGATCACGCGATGCGCGCGTGCGAGATCGTGTGTGACCACGCCGGCGGCCAGGCCGAAGTGGGTGTTGTTGGCGCGCGCGATCACGTCGGCTTCGTTCTTCCAGCTCAGGATGCTCATCACCGGGCCGAAGATTTCCTCACGCACGATGCGCATGTCGTCGCTGCAATCGGTGAATACGGTCGGTGCGACATAGGCACCCTTGGCGTAGGGGCCATCAGTGATGCGTGTACCGCCGGCAAGCAGGCGCGCACCTTCGCGCTGGCCTTGCTCGATCAGTGCCAGCACTTTTTCCATGTGCGCAAAGCTGGTGAGCGGCCCGAAGTTGGTGGAGGGGTCAGTGGGATCGCCTACGCGGATGCGTGCGACGCGTTCCAGTACGGCGGCCTGGAACGCCGCGCCGATCGCATCGTGTACGAACACGCGCGTGCCGTTGGTGCACACCTGGCCGGAGCTGAAGAAGTTGGCCATCACGGCGATGTCGGCTGCGCGTTCGATATCCGCGTCAGGGAACACGATCAGCGGCGACTTGCCGCCCAGTTCCATCGTCACTTCCTTCAACGAAGACAATGCGGCGCTCGCCATCACCTTCTTGCCGGTTTCCACGCCGCCGGTGAAGGAAATTTTCTCGATGCGCGGATGTTCGCTCAGCCATTGGCCCACCGTGCGGCCGGGACCTTGCAGCACGTTGAACACGCCGGGAGGCACGCCGGCCTCGGTATAGATTTCAGCGAGGCGCAGCGCGCTCAGCGGCGTGACTTCGCTCGGCTTGAAGATCATTGCGTTACCGGCGGCAAGCGCGGGCGCGGATTTCCATAGCGCGATCTGGATCGGGTAGTTCCACGCGCCGATGCCCGCGACCACGCCGAGCGGTTCGCGTCGCGTGTAGAAGAAGCTCGATTCGCGCAGCGGCACCTGTTCGCCTTCGATCGCGGGTGCGAGGCCGGCGTAGTACTCCAGCACGTCGGCGCCGGTAACGATGTCCACGGTGGACGTTTCCGCATACGGCTTGCCGGTGTCCTGTGTTTCCAGCATCGCCAGTTCGTCGTTGCGTGCACGCAGGATGTCGACCGCGTGGCGCATGATGCGCGAGCGCTGCATCGCGGTCATTGCGGCCCATTCGCGTTGGCCTTGCTCCGCGCTGCTTACGGCGCGTTCCACATCGGCTTGCGAGGCGCGCTGCACCTGGGCCAATACTTCGCCACTGGCGGGGTTGACCGTTTCGAACACGTCGCCGCTGGTGGCATCGACGCGTGCGCCGTGAATATAGAGTTGCTGTGTTTCGTAGCGGGCCATAAGTGCTCCATGCATTGCGTTCGATGCGTCAGTGCGCGTCGTTCGGCAGGTGGTGATCCAGGTATTCGTAGGCGATCTGTTTGGCGCGGGCGACGTCGAATTCGCCGCCGGCCAGGCTGCCGCGCAACCACAGGCCGTCGATCATCGCGGCAAGTCCGTGCGCGGCTTTTTGCGCTTCTTCAGTGGGCAAGGCGCGACTGAAGTAATAGGCAAGATTGGAATGGAGGCGACGATCGTTGGCGTGCTGCAGCCGGCGCAATTGCGTGTCATGCATGCTCGCCGCCCAGAAGGTAAGCCACACGCGCATGGCGGTGGCGTTCACCTGGGTGGAATCGAAATTGCCGTCGATGATCGCCCTGAGCTTGCTGCGCGGGTTTTCATCCGCGGCGGCGATGCGTTTCGCTACGGCATCGTGCAACTGACGCAGGATGCGCCGCATGGCGGCGTTGAGCAGCCCTTCCTTGCCGCCGAAGTAGTGACTGATGATGCCGGCCGAAAGCCCGGCACGGCTGGCGATCTCGGCAATGGTGGCGTCGGCCAGTCCCACCTGGTCGATGGTCTGGAGCGTGGCGCGGATCAGCTGTTCGCGCCGGATCGGGGGCATGCCGAGCTTGGGCATCGGGATTCGGTGGCTGAAGCCGGGCGGGCCGGCGGGCAGTCGGGAGCTTAGTTTATTTTGATTGAACGTTCAATTATAAAAGATTAGGCTGCCTGGGAGCCGGTGCAGTCATCGGCGAGAAGCGGCCCCTCACCCCAGCCCTCTCCCCGGAGGGGAGAGGGAGAAAAGCGGCAACCCCAGCAACGGAAGGCAACGCATGGATCACAAACGCCAGCAAGGAAAGCCCCACGCAACGGTGCGCCTCAATCCGCCAGTGTTCTTCGCCTCGGCGATCGCGATCCTGCTGCTGGGCACGCTGGCGGTGATCTATCCGCACGCTGCCGCCGAATGGCTCGGGCGTGCGCAGGACACCGTCTCGCGCCTGTTCGGCTGGTATTACATGCTGGTAATAGTGGCCTGCCTGGTGTTCGTGCTGTGGCTGGCGGCGTCGCGGCATGGGCGGATCAAGCTGGGCCGGGACGATGAAAGACCTGCGTTCGGTTATACGTCGTGGACCTCGATGCTGTTTTCGGCGGGCATCGGCATAGCGCTGATCTATTACGGCGCCTACGAACCGCTCGATCATTTCCTGTCACCGCCGCAAGGCGAAGGCGGCACGCCCGAAGCCGCGCGGCGCGCGATGGCGATCAGCTTCCTGCACTGGGGTCTGCATGGCTGGGCGCTGTATGCGTTGATGGCCGTCGCGCTGGGTTATTTCGCCTACCGTCGTGGCTTGCCGCTGGCATTGCGCTCGGCCCTGCATCCACTGTTCGGCGAGCGCATCCACGGCTGGATCGGGCACGTGGTGGACGGCGCCGGCATTCTGGCAACGCTGGTGTCGATGGTCACCAATGTAGGTATCGGTGCGCTGCTGTTGAATTCAGGGCTCAATTATCTGTTTGGCGTGCCGGCGACGCCGCATGTGTTGACCATACTGGTGATCGTGATGATGGCGGCGGCTACGCTGGTGGTGATGTGCGGTGTGGAAAAGGGCATCGCCAGGCTTTCCGATCTCAATGTGCGCCTGCTCTGCGGCTTGCTGATGTTCGTGCTGGTGTGCGGCCCCACCTTACATCTGTTCGATGGCATCACGCAGAACGTGGGCGACTATCTTGGCTCGTTCGTCGAAAGCAGTTTCAATCTTTATCTTTACGGCACGGCGCGCAAATGGCTGGCTGACTGGACGCTGTTCTACTGGGCCTGGTGGATCGCCTGGGCGCCGTTCGTGGGCATGTTCATCGCACGCATTTCGCGTGGGCGCACGTTGCGTGAGCTGGTGCTGGGCGTGTTGCTGATACCGCTCGGTTTCACGCTGGCGTGGCTGTCGATCTTCGGCAATACCGCGATCGGCCTGGTGCTCAACCATGGCGCCACCGAACTGGGACAAGTAGCGCAGACCGATCCGCCGATGGCGCTGTTCAAGTTGCTGGAGTATCTGCCGTTCACGCGCATCGTGGCCGGCATCACCGTAATCATCGGCTTCGTGCTGTTCCTGACGCCGGTGGATTCCGGCACCTTGATGATCGCCAACTTGTCCGTGCGCGACGGCGGCGTCACCGAAGATGCGCCGATCTGGCTACGCGTGTTCTGGGCCGCTACCACTACTGTGGTCAGCATCGGGCTGCTGTACGCTAGCGGCGGCGACTTCAGCGCGATGCAGATGGCCGTGGTGTTATGCGGCCTGCCGTTTTCGGTGGTGCTGTTGCTCTATATGCAGGGCCTGGTGAAAGCCTTGCGCAGCGACGGCGCGTGATGGCGCGGCCGTCGCTGCGTTTCCTAGCTCAGTTTGTACCGATGATGCGTCCGGAATCGGCGTCGATCTGCAGCGTAACGCGCGAGCCCGCGCTGTTTCTGGCCTTGGCCGTCCAAACGCCGTGATCGAAGTCCACATCGTGCACGTGCGTGTAGCCCTGCGAGGAGAGCATGGCGCGGATGTCTTTTTCGTTGATGCGCGAGACTTGCTTGTTCGGATAAGCCATGCCGGTGGTTGGATCCACCCGCAGTTTCACATGAGAACCGTCACCGCTGCGCGCACGTGCGGTCCATACGCCATCCCTGAAGTCGACGTCATGCACGTCCGTATAGCCTTGCTGCGTGAGCTGCGTAACGATTTCCTGTTCGGTCAGCGCCGGATGCTCCTGCGCCATGGCTACGCCCATACAACATCCCAGCGCCGCCGCGATGGTCAAAGAAGCAATTTTCTTCACGGACTTGCCCTCCGTTGTCGGTGACAACAGGAGTCTTGGTCGCACGCGATCAATCCGCGGTGAAGAAAAGATTAGCCGAGTGGCGTTCCGTTCATGCTGTTCATCAAGCAGCGTTCATCGCTCAACGATCGACCAGCGACATCATTTTCTCGGTATAGCGCGGGCCGGCGGTCTTGCCGGGCGCCAAGGCTTCATCCAGCGCGCGGATATGCGCGGCGGTGAGCGCGATGGATGCCGCGGCAATGTTTTCTTCCAGATAGCTACGCCGCTTGGTGCCGGGAATCGGCACGATGTGCTCGCCCTTGTGCAGCAGCCAAGCGAGTGCGATCTGGCCGGGCTTGGCATGCAGATCGTCGGCGATATCGCGCACGACTTGCGCGGCCTGCACGTTGGCGTCGTAGTTCTCGCCCTGATAACGCGGATCGTTGCGGCGGTAATCGTCTTCCGGATACTCCTCTGCGCGCTTGACCGCGCCGGTAAGGAAACCGCGGCCCAGTGGAGAGAACGCCACCAGCCCGATGTTCAACTCGTCAAGCAAGGAAATGATGTCCTGTTCCAGATTGCGTTCCCACAATGAGTATTCGCTTTGCAGCGCCGATACCGGATGGACGGCGTGGGCGCGGCGGATTGTATTGGTTCCCGCCTCGGACAGGCCGAAGTAG
The DNA here is from genome assembly GCA_966430775.1 of uncultured Dyella sp. Classification (GTDB taxonomy): domain Bacteria; phylum Pseudomonadota; class Gammaproteobacteria; order Xanthomonadales; family Rhodanobacteraceae; genus Dyella_B. The sequence goes on from CBJMMB010000038.1 coordinate 24,457, forward strand.
CGCACCTTGCCCTGTTTCACCAGGTCGCCGACCGTGTCGGCGACATCTTCGATCGATACGTTGGGATCGACGCGGTGCTGATACAGCAGGTCGATGTGATCCGTACGCAGACGCTGGAGTGAACCGTCGACGACCGCGCGGATATGTTCAGGCCGGCTGTTTACGCCATTCAACTGCTTGCCTTCGATCTTGAAACCGAACTTGGTCGCCAGCACGACTTTGTCGCGCTTGCCCGCCAGCGCGCGTCCCAGCAGTTCCTCGTTGACGAACGGCCCGTAAACTTCCGCTGTGTCGAGAAACGTGCAACCCAGTTCGATCGCCCGATGCAGGGTGGCGATCGATTCGCCCTCATCTGCCGGACCATAGAATTGGCTCATGCCCATGCAGCCCAGGCCGATGGCGGAAACCTTCAGCCCCTGGCTGCCGAGTGTGCGAGTGGGTAGCGTCATGACGATATCCTCGATGGTGATGGCGTTTTTCAGGGTATTCGACGCGCGCCTACGGCAGCGCCTGCGGATGCCAGTCGGCAGCCCAGCTCGAAGGTTTGGGCCCCATCTCGAAATGCAAGCTGCCGCCGGCTTCGATCTGCGCGTAGGAGATGATCGGCTGGTCCAGCGGCTTGCCGTTGAGCGTCGCCGATTGGATATAGACGTTATGGTCGGAGTTTCCAGCTGCGGTGATCTTGAAACGCTTCCCGTTAGGAAGATTCAAGGTGACTCGGGTAAACAGCGGACTGCCGATGACGTAGTCGCCGGATGCCGGATTGAGCGGATAGAAACCCATGGCCGTGAAGATGTACCACGCCGACATCTGTCCGCAATCTTCATTGCCGAGCACGCCGTTGGGTGTATTCGAATAGGCATCGCGCGCGATCTCGCGCACGCGCGCCTGCGTTTTCCATGGCTGCCCGGTGAAATCGTACAGATAGCCGTAGTGATGGCTGGGTTCGTTGTCGTGCCGGTTATGGCCGCCGTTGAAATGCGCATCGAGCTTGGCCGCTGCGGCCTGCGGTCCGCCCAGCAGCTTTACTACACCCGGCACGTCGTGCAAGGCGGCGAACAGATACACCCACTGGTCGCCTTCGGTCCATCCCTCATCGGGTGATGCCCAAGTGCCGTCCATGTTCTTCGCCTGCATGAAGCCGCGCGCCGGATTGAACAGCTTGCGGTAATTGGCGGAGCGCTTCATGAAGAAGTCGTAGTCGTCAGTCTTGCCTATGGCTTTGGCAACCTGGGCGACAGCGTAGTCGTCATAGGCTTCCTCCTGCGTGCTGGAAGCCGATTCGGAAATCCTGTCGGCCGGGATATAGCCCAGCGTCTTCGCGTAGGTCAGCCCGGCGCGAGCTTCATAAGGCGTATGTGGTTCGCGATCGAACCAGCGGCGCGTGGTATCGCCATCGGGTGGCACCGTCGCATCCTTGTACATGGCCTGATAAGCGAGCTGGTAATCGAAACCCTTGAAGCCCTTGTTGATCGCTTCGGCTACCAGCGAATCGGCATGCGTGCCGATCATGATGTTGGTGTAGGAAGGGTTGGGCCACTTCGGCATCCAGCCGCCTTCGCGATAATCCTGCAGCAGCGACTGCACCATATCGCTGATACGCTCGGGCGCGAAAATCGTCAGCAGGCTGTTTTCGGCGCGGAACGTATCCCAGATCGAATACGCGGTATATGAAACGCCGTCATGCACGTGGTCATCGAACGCGCTGTAGTAGCGGCCGTGCTCGGAGAACAGCTTGGGATAGAGCAGGGCGTGATACAGACCGGTGTAGAAGATACGACGCTGATCGTCGGTCGCGCCTTCGATGGTAGCGATGCCTAGTTTCTGGTTCCACGTAGCCTTCAAGGCATCGCGAATACCTTCGAAATTCCAGCTAGGCATTTCCGCATCGAGATTGGCGCGCGCCTGTTCGATGCTGATGAAAGAGGTGCCTACTTGCGCATCGACGGTTTCGCCGTGGCTGGTATCGAAGCTCACCAGCGCACCGACGTTATCGCCTTTGACTTCCTTTTTATCCGGCCAGGTAAGCACGCCTTCGTAGACCTTCGCCGCCGCGAAGGGCTGCTTGAAGCGCACCACGAAATAGCCTTTGAAGTTTTTCAGTGCCAGCGGGCCGAGATGCGCATCCATGCGATCCGGGTTGTAACCGACGATCTCGTTGCGGCTGGCATCAATGCTGACGAAACCCTCGATACCCGGACGCGTCGCCTCGATCAGCACGTTCGCTTTCGCACCGTGCGGATAGGTAAAGCGCAGATATCCCGCATGATCGCTCGCCGTCATCTCGGCCAGAATCTTGTGCGCCGGATCAGGCCCAATCTTTACCGCGTAGTAGTACGGCGTGCTGACCTCGTCCCGATGCGTAAAGGCAAGCCGGCGCGCTTCAGGCGCATAGTTGGTCGCGTCCATCTCCGGCATCAGCGTGACGTAACCATAATCACCCATCCAGATCGCCGGCTGATGCGTGCCGATAAAGCCCTGGATATAGGTGTCGTCGTACTCGTAGGAACTTACACTGATACGGTTCTGCCGAGTCTGCGCCGTCCAGTTCGTCATGCCGAACGGCGTGGTGACGAACGGCATGGTACCGCCGTATTCCGCGCCTTCGCCGCCGGTACCGATGAAGGTATTGACCCCGTCGACGGGAGTGGTTGGTTTCGGTGTTTCAGCAGCGAAGGCAACGGTCGCTGCGGTGCAGAACATGAGCGCCAGACTGATGCGGCGGCAGGAACGAAACATCGACAGCTCCCTTTGCTTTGGGTTATGCGGCAGAGGTCATAACCGAAAAAGCGTTTGGATGCGTCAAGTGGCGATGTTGGGGAGCGTTTGTAGCAACGTGATGCCCACTTTATCTGGCGGGAGAGACCGTCAGCTTCAGGCCGAGCGCGTGAACAATGCGATCTATGGTTTCGTATTGAGGTTTCGACCCAGGCCGAACCGCCTTATAGAGACTCTCACGGCTCAGGCCGGAGGCTTTGGCAACCTCGGTCATGCCTCGCGCCTTGGCGATGTCACCAAGTGCCGAAAGAAACAGTTCGTTGTTACCTGTTTCCATGACTTCTTTGAGATAGGCGGCCATCACTTTCTCGTTATCGAGGTATTGGGCAGCATCAAAGGAGGTGACTTTGGTAGGCATTGATGTTTCCTCGTATCAGCCCTTGAGGCTCTTCCAAAGCTTCAGGGCCTTATTGATGTCGCGATCCTGTGACTTCTTGTCGCCTCCAATCAGGAGCAGATACACGGTCTTCCCTATGAAGATCGCACCGTCAGATTGCTGAGATGCGAGGGGGAGCATGGTGTCTGATTTAAGGTTGAAACCGGACAGAAGGGTGACGTGATGGGCGAGCCTATCGCGATGGAAATGCGGTAGTGGAAGCCGCAAATACTTGGGACGTTGAAAAGATCGAGTTTGAGGCGTCTGGACCGGAAGACATCTATCGGCAGCTTAGGCGGCTTGGCTTTTCACACGGCACAGCCCAGCACATTGCCCGGCAGGCACAGTTGAAGTGATGTGGCCGGAGTCTGCATGTTCTGGCCCTCGACGCCCCCTTGGGGAACCCCCGGAGCACCGGAGAACAGGGAGAACAAGAGGACAACGAGAACCGGAGCACCGCGAATTTATCATAAGCATCTGACAGGACTGAATGTTTAGAAAAATTCTGTGCGTAATAGTGCGACTACGGGCCACCATCTACACCAGATATGGTGCTCACAGAGGGTTATGTTCGGCGTCTTCAACGCCATGAGACCGCACGGTCTAACGCGCGTCTAAACGGGTGGCGGCCAATGGGCGACCGGTGCGAAAGTGGTGCCCATCGAAGGGAGGCATCACATTCATGATCAATCTTAAACAAGCTCAGGCCAAGCGTATCGGTATGGCAGAGCGGGCCGCCGCACTGATGGAACTGCACTTCCCACAGTTCCCCGAGGCCTGGCTTTGGCGCCGAGGCGCAACCAAAGGCTTCACCACGATACCCAGGACTTTGCCGATCGCCATGGAGGCGATTGACGAACAATCGAAAGGTCAGCCGGCTGGGCACACGCTCTTCTGCCTCTGGGCGCGCACGCCGGATGGCCCGCTTGTGGTGGTCGAAAATCCTGCAACTTTTGCGGCGGAAGCTGGCTTTTCGGGTGCCCGTGCGGTGGACACGTGGCGCCGCCGGATGAAGTTTCTGCGGGACAACCTGTTCATCCTCCCAAAGAAGGGGCCTTCGGGAGATTTCCACTACGTACTGCTCTTGAATCCCAACGCAGCCGTGGAATGGATGCGAAGCCATGGAAAGGTCCAGAACGAGCTCTACGGCCGCTTCCGTGACCGCGTTGCTGAGGTGGGGGCCAGTGGCGAGCTCGACGCGATTTGGGAGCATTGGAATGCGGAAGCAGCAGCCAAAGCGGCGGCCGAGGCCGAAGCGGAGGCTGCGGCGGAAGTGGAGGTAGTGGAAGTGGTGGAGGTTGCAGAGGCAGAAGCACCAAAAGAGGCGAGCACCGCCGTACCTACGCCCCCACCAAATCCCGATGCCAATCCTAATCCAGCCAACTGACATGGAATGGAGGCCGTCATGTTCAAAACATTAGCGTTCGGCTCTCAGTGTTTGCCTGCCCACTGAGAGCCGAAAAAGAAAGGCCCCAGGTCAGTCCAGCCTTCGAAAACGGGGCTGACCAGGGGCCGTGGTGGGCACCCCTGAGGGCGCACTGACGAGAAGGGTATACCCCTTGGTCAGAAGGCTATGTATAGCACATGGTCGCGGCGTGCGCCCCCTCGCCTTAACAATCGGCCATAGCGGCCAAAGGAAGACGCATGACCACCAGCAAGAAAGACGCCTCGAAGGCAGCCAAGCTCCTGAGCAACCCAAAGACCAGTAAAACCGTGAAGTCGGTAGCTGGCTCGGATCTGTCCCAGGCCAAGAAGTCCGGTTCCAAGAAGCGCTAAGCGGCAGGCGTCGGCCCCGATGTTCATCGGGGCCGATGTTTTTAAACCGCGTGGGAGGGCTTCTTCGTCTTCGTGGAACGGCTTATTTCTTCGGGGTGCGTCATCGAGGTATTGAGCCAACTCAAAATGCTTATTCAAGTGCTGAACAAAGGATTGAAGAAGGTGCCCGTGGTAGTAGGCGTATGAGTAAGTGCCTTTGGACTTGGAAAAAGAAAACAGCAAATGTTGCCCGTCATCGGACAGTGATGCCTTGAACAATCCAAGATCCTTCCACTCCTTTGACGTGTGGCGAAACCCGCCATCATGTTCTTCCCAAGTATCAATTTTCCCCTTGGTCTCTTTCTGATTGATCAGCTTCTTGAAGTTGTCCAGAAGCCCCTGCGGATTGCTGCTTTTAAATCTCAACATATCGCTTCCCTGTTTGATTGGTGGATTGCGCACTACATGGGGCGGCTTCAAACCAAGACAAGGCGGGTACCTCCGTAGAGGGGGCGGTTGAACGAACGGTCTCAGAGGCTGAGGTTTCCCCACGTTTCCTCTCGCTAGCTCAATAAGTTAGCTCACACA
>CBJMMB010000039.1:0-28914 GCA_966430775.1 uncultured Dyella sp.
CAAGATCAAGCCGCTGGGCAGCGCCAAGGCCAAGCTTCCGCCGGAATACACGCGCACCATCGACGACAAGCTGCCATGGACGCCGCTGCCTGATGGCGACGTGTACGCGCCGCAGGTGGGCTTCAGCGAAGGCTTTCCCGCAGCGCGCGATCCGTCCAGCGGCCGCGAGTGGCTGGTGCATTGCTACGGCATGGTCGGCGTAGCGCGCGACGTGGCGCCTGACAGCGGCAACGGCAGCTCGCTCTACGTGGCGATCGGCCAGGCGCCGCGCCAGATCGATCGCAACCTCGCCATTGCCGGCCGCGTGCTCGAGGGCATGCCCTTGCTTTCCGCATTGCCGCGCGGCACCGGGCCGCTGGGTTTCTACACGCAGGCGGCGCAGCGCGTGCCGATTCTTTCGGTAAAGGTGGCTGCCGACCTGCCCGCCGCGCAGCGCGAGAAGCTTGAGGTACTGCGCACCGACAGCGCCACCTTCAGCGCCATCATCGAAGCCAAGCGCAACCGGCACGATGCGTTCTACACCTTGCCGGCAGGGAAGATCGAGCTTTGCAATATCGATGTGCCGGTGCGGGTGGCGGCGGCGGATGGCAAGCATTGATGCTGCATTCGCCGGCGCTTGTCCAAGCGCGCACATGAATCCACTTTCGCGCCTGCACGCCGCTTACACGCCATCTTCGCCTTGCCCGTAGTTAGTTGCGCAGTGAGCGTGTCCACTCCGGTAGACGTCAAAGGCAGGCGTGATGAGGCTCGGCTACAAAATACTGGCCTGGATCGTAGGCGTGTTGCTGGTGCTGGTGGTTGCGCTGATCCTGTTCGTCGCCTTCTTCGACTGGAATCGGCTCAAGCCGACCATCGACGACAAGGTCAGCGCCGCCATCGGCCGCTCGTTCGTGATCAACGGCGACCTGAGCGCCGCCTGGCAGCGTGAGCCGAGCGAGCCCGGCCTGCGTCGACTATTGCCGTGGCCTACCTTCACGGCGCGCGACATCCATATCGGCAACCCGGCCTGGGCGCGGCAATCGCAGTTCGTGAAACTCGACGCCTTGCAGATACGGATTTCTCCGCTGCCGTTGCTGTTCCATCACGCCTACATTCCGTATGTGCAGCTCAGCGGCTGGGCCGTGGACCTGGAGCGCAACAGCCAGGGCCAGTCCAACTGGCAGCTCAACCAGCCGCAGAACGCGCAACCGTCGAACTGGAAGCTCAGCCTGGGCACGATCGCCTTCGGCAAGGGCGACATCTTGGTGGATGACGCCAAGACGCGCATCAACCTGCAGGTGGCGGTGACGCCGCTGCAGCAAGCCATCCCCTACGACCAACTGGTGGCGCAAGCGACCAGCGAATCGCGTGCCGACGTCGGCCACAACGTGGGCAAGGTCGTGAATGACCAAAAAACCACGCCCGACACCTCCGACCAGGCCAAGCGCACCGCGTACCAGTTCGCCTGGAGCGCCACCGGCAGCTACCAGGGTGCGCCGGTGGACGGCAGCGGCAAGACCGGCGCGATCCTGGCGCTGGAAACCGACCAGCCATTTCCGGTGCAGGCGCGCCTGCACGTGGGCGACAGCAAGATCGCGCTGGTCGGCACGCTGACCAATCCCATGCATCTGGCGGCGTTGAATCTGCGCGTGTGGTTTGCCGGCAGCAGCATGGCCAAGCTGTATCCGATCCTGGGCATCACCCTGCCCGACACGCCGCCGTATGCGACCGAGGGCCATCTATCGGCCGAACTGCATGCGCAAGGCAGCCGCTACAGTTATCGCGACTTCAAAGGACGCGTGGGCGAAAGCGATCTGGGCGGCAATCTCCAAGTGGTGACCGGCGGACCACGCATGAAGCTCACCGGCGACCTGCATTCGCAACTGCTGCGCTTCGCCGACCTTGGACCGCTGGTCGGCGCACCGAGCCCGGAACAGCCGCAACAACACGCCAGCAAGCAACAGCCCAAGGAGAAGGCGCTGCCGGTGGAACAGTTCCATACCAACCGCCTGCGCACCATGGATGCCGACGTGACCTTCGACGCCGGTCATATCGAACGTCCCGGCACGCTGCCGATCGACGCGCTGAGCACGCGCATCCGCCTGGACGACGGCGTGCTGAGGCTCGATCCGCTGCGTGCGGAGGTCGCCGGCGGCACGATCGAGGGCAACTTGAGCGCCGACTCCAACACGCAGCCCATGCGCACCGGCATCGACCTGCGTGCGCGTCACCTGCAACTGAAGCGGATGTTCCCGACCGTGCAATCCATGCAGAGCAGCTTCGGCGAAATCAACGGCGACGTGACCTTGAACGGCACCGGCAGCTCGGTATCGGGCCTGCTCAGCAACGCGACCGGCGAAGTGAAGCTGCTGATGAACAACGGCGCGATCAGCAAGACCCTGTTGGAAGCCGCCGGCTTGAACGTGGCCAATGTGGTGGTCGAAAAATTGTTCGGCGACAAGACCATCAAGATCAATTGCGCCGCCACTGACCTCACCGGCAACAACGGCTTGTTCACCAGCCGCCTGTTCGTGCTCGATACCTCCGACGCGACGGTCAACGTGACCGGCACGATCAACTTCAGCAACGAGCATCTGGACATGGACGTGGTGCCGCACACCAAGGGCCTGCGCGTGTTTTCACTGCGCTCGCCGCTGTACGTGAAAGGCACCTTCAAGAATCCGGACGTGGGCGTGCAGCCGGGACCGCTGATCCTGCGCGGCGGCGGCGCGGTGGCGCTCGGCGTGCTGGCGGCGCCGGCCGCGGCGTTGCTGGCGGTGATCGTGCCCAGCCATGGGCAGGAAGCCAATCAGTGCCAGCAGGTGTTGCAACAGATGCGTAATTCGCCGGGGCCGAGCGGCGGCAAGAAATAACGCCGGAGCGTAGATTCGTAGGTTGGGTTAGCGCAGCGTAACCCAACGATGTCGCTCCGATGATGTTGGGTTACGCTGCGCTAACCCAACCTACGTCTCGCCCATCGCCATGCAGCCCGTCACCAAGGCCCGCCTGCAAATCCATTTCTGCGTTTTGCTATGGGGCTTCACTGCCATCCTCGGCAAGCTGATCACCTTGCCGGCGCTGTCGCTCGTATGGTGGCGCATGCTGCTGGTGTCCGGCGCCTTGCTGTTGATGCCCAAGGTAAGACGCGGCCTGCAGGCGATGCCGACGAAGCTGCGCTGGACGTATGCCGGTATCGGCATGCTGGTGGCGCTGCATTGGTTGACGTTCTACGCGGCGATCAAGCTTGCCAACGCATCGGTCGGCGCCACCTGTATCGCGCTGGGCCCGGCGTTTCTTGCCTTCGTCGAACCGTGGATCGCCAGGCGGCGCTTCGATGCGCGCGAGTTGCTGATCGCCGTCGCGGTGGTGCCTGGCGTGGCGATGGTGGCTGGCGGCGTGCCGGGACATATGCGCGTGGGCATCGCGGTGGGAGTGCTATCCGCGTTGTTCGTCGCGCTGTTCAGTTCGCTCAACAAGCGCATGGTCAAGCATGGCGATCCGCTCACCGTCACCTGTATTGAGCTTGGCACCGGGACATTGCTGCTTACCTTGTTGGCGCCACTGCTGCCGCATACCGGATCGGCGTTTCAACTGCCCGATCTGCACGACGCGCTATTGCTGTTGCTGCTTTCGTTCGGCTGCACGCTGCTGCCGTTCTCGCTGGTGCTGGTGGCCTTGCGTCACGTCAGTGCATTTGCGATGCAGATGATCACTAATCTCGAACCTGTCTATGCGATCGTGCTGGCGATACTGCTGCTGGGCGAACAGCGGCAGCTGGATGGCTGGTTCTATGCTGGCGTGGTGGTGATTCTCGCCGCCGTGTTTGCGCATCCCTGGCTGCACCGGAAGGACCAGCCACCGCTGCAGCCGGAATTGCTGGGAACGGTGGAAAGCCACAACGTCGATTGAGTGCGTGCCTGGCTGGCGAAAGATCAGCGCTTCGCCAACCGATCTCGCATGAAATCAATGAACACCCGCACCTTCGCCGGCGGCTGCGGATCGGGGTATACCGCGTGGATACCGCCTTCCGATAACTGATATTGCGCAAGCACTGCCTGCAGACGCCCGGCCTGGATATCGTCCTGCGCCAGATAGTCCGGCAATACGGACATGCCCGCCCCTGCCAACACCAGGGCACGAATCGCCGCCGCATTGTTGGCCTGCATCACCTGGCGCATGCGCACCGTGCGCCGTGTGCGCCCACGCGTAAATGTCCAGCGCAAAGGCGTCGTCAGCGCGGACATCGCGATCCAGCCATGCATGGCCACATCTTCCGGCCGGCGCGGCACGCCGTGTTCGGCCAGGTAGGCGGGCGACGCCACGAGCAGTTGGCGAAAACTTCCCAGCCGGGCCGCACGCAGATTGGAATCGCGCAGCCAGCCGATGCGGATGGCCAGGTCGAACCGTTCGGCGATGAGATCGTTGATCTGGTCATTGATCACCAGATCGATCTGCAATTGCGGATGCAGGCGATGGAAGGCCGCCAAGGCCGGCGCGACTACGGCGGCGCCGTAATCCGTCGATGTGGTGAGGCGCAACGTACCCGCCGGCGTATCGCGTTGGCCCCCGGCCCGTTCGATCGCGGCCTCCGCTTGCTCCAACAACTGCACACAATCGGCATGGAACGCCGCGCCCGCTTCGGTCAGCGCCATGCGCCGCGTGCTGCGCACGATCAGCGTGACACCCAGTTCACGCTCCAGGCGCAACAAGTGCTGGCTGACCATCGCCTTGGTCATGCCCAGTTGCACGGCCGCCGCGGTGAACGAACCGGCACGCACCAGCGCCACGAACACGGCCAGGCGATTGAGATTGATGTCGCGTCCCATGCGCGCATCATTGTCAAGTATGAGTTGACAGTCAATTACCGATTGGTCGGCTTATCGTTCCAATGGGAACGGCGCATGCTTCGCACCATCGCTTCCCTCACGGAGACCCACCCGCATGAAACTGATCCTGTTCGGCGCCACCGGCCACATCGGCCGCGGCATTCTCGACGAAGCGCTGGCGCGCGGCCACGACGTCACGGCGATCGTGCGCGACGCCAGCCGCCTCACGCTGCAGCACGACCGCCTGCACGTGGCGGTGGGCAGCGTGGAGCAGACGGCGATCTGGCTGGCCTACGCCAAGCACGCCGATGCCGTGATCGCCAGCCTGTCCGCGCGCCGCGATGGCGACCAGGAGGTGATTCCGGCAGCGGCGCAGACCTTGCTCGACACGCTCGACGGCACGCGTCTGAAGCGCCTGCTGTGGGTGGGCGGCGCCGGCAGCCTGGAAGTGGCGCCGGGCGTGAAGGTGATCGACGACCCGCACTTCCCCGCCGCCTGGAAACCGGAAGCGCAAGCGCAGGCCCGCGCGCTGGAGGTGTTCCGCGCCAGCAAGGCCGATGTCGATTGGACCTACATCAGTCCGGCGGCATTGATCGAGGATGGCGAGCGCAGCGGCAGCTATCGCGTGGGCGGCGAGCAGTTGCTGGTGGACGGCAAGGGCGTCAGCCGCATCACCGTTTCCGATTACGCGATCGCCTTGCTGGACCAGCTCGACAACAAGGATGTGTTCAAGAAGCGCATTACCGTGGCGTATTGATGCCGCCTTGCTCCCTCTCCCCTCCGGGGAGAGGGTTGGGATGAGGGGCCAACCTCGCCCACATGTTTGCTTCCGTGCAAGCACCAGCATCGGCGTTTGCACGTACCATGGTGTTCCTGCGCAAGCCTTGCCCCTCACCCTGCCCTCTCTCCGCAGGGGAGAGGGAACGGGTCCGCCGCATCACCATGAGCGTCCCCATGAATTACCGCCACGCCTACCACGCAGGCAACTTCGCCGATGTCCTCAAGCACAGCGTGCTGTTTGCGCTGATCCAGGCGTTGAAGGCGAAGGACACGCCCTTCGCGCTGATCGATACGCACGCCGGCAGCGGCTGCTATGCGCTCGATAGCGAAGAAGCAGGCAAGACCGGCGAGTACCGCGACGGCATTGCGCGCCTGTTGTTTCCCGATCTCAAGCAGACCGCGCAGGCGCCGCTGCCGGCGTTGCTGCGTCACTGGCTGGACGCGATCCTCGCCCTGCCCGGCAACGAACACGGCCTGAAGCTTTATCCCGGTTCGCCGCTGCAGGCTGCGCTCGCCCTGCGTGCGACGGACAGCGCGCAGCTGTGCGAACTGCATCCGGAAGAAATCTCGCGCCTGCGCGAACTGTTCCATCACGATCGCCGCGTGCACGTGCATCACCGCGACGGTTATGAAGCCTTGAAAGCGCTGTTGCCGCCAAAGGAAAAGCGCGGCCTGGTGCTGATCGATCCGCCGTACGAGGCGCAGGACAGCGAATTCCGCCTGATCGAAGCGGCGTTGAAGACCGCCCTGCAGCGCTGGCCTACCGGCGTCTACGCGATCTGGTATCCGATCAAGCTGCGCAGCCAGGTGCAGCCGTTCCTGCGCTGGCTGCAGCACTGCGGCGCACGACGCGTATTGCAGGCCGAGCTGCTGGTGCATCCGGACGACTCGCCGCTGCGCCTCAATGGTTCGGGCATGGCCATCCTCAATGCGCCATGGAATCTGGATCAGGTTTTGCGCGAACCGTTGCAAGCCATGGCGCGGCTGCTCTCGCAGGAACGCGCCGCGACCTGGCGGCTGGACTGGCTGGTGAAGGAAAACGATACGCAAGCCTTACACGGACATCACGCCAGGCCGCTACCGCGACCACAGCGCCCCCGCTAAGCTCACGGGCAGTTGCACGTTCCGCCGGGATATCGCCATGAACCTCCGCCTCGTCCTCCGTTCTCTCGCGCCGCTGTCGCTGCTGCTGATGGCCGCATGCGCACCGGCTCCCATCTACAAGGCCACGCCCGGCGCGATCACGGCAACGCCCGTGGAAGTGGCGCATGCGCCGCAGCAATACGGCAACGGCACGGTGATCTGGGGCGGCAGCATCGTCGGCGTGCACAACTTCCCGGATCACACGGAGATGGAGATCCTCACCTATCCGCTGGATTCCTCGCAGCGTCCGAAACCGAATGCGCAGGGGCTGGGACGCTTCATCGCGGTCTTTCCGGGCTATCTGGAATCCTTCAATTACCCCAACGGTGCGCTGGTGACGCTCAGCGGACAACTCAGCGGCAGCCGCGCCGGTAGCGTGGACCAGGCGCCTTACACCTATCCGCTGGTGACGGTGGCGCAATCGCATCGCTGGACAGCGGACGAACTGCGCAAGGGTCATCCCAACATCAGTTTTGGCGTGGGCGTCGGCGTGGGCATTCACTGACCGATGGCCGGACACGCCAATTCGCTCAAGGCCGTTCTGCTGGCGCTGGGCGCGAACTTCGCAATCTTCGTTTCCAAGCTGGTGGCCGCCGTCATCACCGGCTCCGGTGCGATGCTGGCTGAGGCGATCCATTCGCTGGCCGATTGCGGCAACCAGGGCCTGCTGCTGCTCGGCATGCGCCAGGCGAAAAAGCCGGCGTCCGACGAGTACCCGCTGGGCTGGGGACGCGCGCTGTATTTCTGGTCGTTCGTGGTGGCGCTGCTGCTGTTTGCGGTGGGTGGGCTGTTCTCGATCTACGAAGGCGTGCACAAGCTTTCCGCACCCGAGCCGCTGCGCTGGCCATGGCTGGCGCTGGGCGTGCTGCTGTTCGGCATCGTGATGGAGAGCATCTCCATGCGCGGCTGCCTGCACGAGGTGAACCTGGCACGCGGCGAGCAAAGCCTGTGGCGCTGGTTCCGCGAGACGCGTTCCAGTGAACTGCTGGTGATCTTCGGCGAGGACCTGGCCGCCCTGTTCGGCCTGTGCCTGGCCGCGCTGGCGATCGGCGCCACCATCCTTACCGGCAACCTGCTGTTCGATGCGCTGGGCACCATCGCCATCGGCGTGCTGCTGGTGGTGGTGGCGATCGCGCTGGCCATCGAGGTGAAGGCGCTGCTGATCGGCCAGGGTGTGGAACCGCGCCGCCGGCAGGAACTGCTGGCCTTCCTGGGCGAGCGGCCGGAGGTGGCCGAGGTGCTCAACCTGATCACCCTGCAGATGGGCCCGGACGTGATGGTGGCGGTCAAGGCGCGCATGGCGCCCACGCCCGACGCGCTCAGCCTGATCGAGGCGATCAATACCGTGGAGCGCGCGATGAAGGCCCGCTTCGCCGACATCCGCTGGAGCTTCTTCGAGCCGGACGTGGCCGACTGAACCGCCTGCGGCATTTTGCTGCACTGCGGGATTCCTGCTACGCCAAACGGCCTTGACGGCTTCTTGACGGCGGCGTATGAGTCAGATCGGCCGGCAGTGCATTCATGCTGCACTGCAAACAATACGCTATAGTACGGGTATGAACATGACCTCTGCCCGCGATCTCTATCCCCGCCACGCCCAGTTGCCGCCGCCCAGTCGCGAGCGCTTCTCGCCTTCGCCGGTTTCCGGCACGCGCCGTGGCGAAACGGTGCATACCGCCGACGGACGCGAACTGGTCCTGCGTGGTATCGAACCCGGCGACGTCGCCGCCGTGCAGCGCTGCTTCAAGCGCCTGCCGGCGCAGGACGTGCGCCGCCGTTTCATGCACGCCATGTCGGAACTGCCGGTATCGATGGCGCAGCGGCTGTGCCGCATCGATCCGGAACTGGAAGCGGCGTTCGTGCTGATCGACGAAACCGTCAAGCCGGCCGAACTGCGCGGCGTGGGGCGCATCTTCGTCGACGTCGCCAGCAACACGGCCGAGTTTTCCGTGCTGGTGGAACGCGAATGGACGCGCATCGGCCTCGGCGCCTTGCTGATGCAACGACTGGTCGACGAAAGCCGCCGCCGCGGCCTGAGCGAAATCTGGGGCTACGTGTTGATGGAAAACCGCCCTATGCTGCAGTTGTGCAAGGAGCTGGGCTTCGTCGCGAAGATGGTGCCGGGCGAAGCGGGTACGGCGCAGATCAGTTTGAAGCTTTAACTTGAGCGAGATGCCAACGTATCGGAGCGGCATCGTTGGGTTACGCTGCGCTAACCCAACCTACGGGTGACGCGCGGTAAAACAAGCCACCTTGCCGTGCTGCTTCACCTCGACCTCGGCGAAGTGACCACGCAGCGCTTGCTCCAAGCCTTCCAGCGTGTCGCCGCGATTCCCGAAAATGCCCTTCTTGTTGTAAACGCTCATCAGCTTGCGGCCGAACGCATTGTGTCCGGCCGCATCGCCCAGGATGGTGGCGCCGTACAACGTGCCGCCTTCGGCAAGATGCGGCTTCAGGTGTTCGAACACGCAGGCCTTGGCTGCCATGTCGCCCGGCAGGCAGTGCAGCAGATAGAACAGCGCGATCGAGTCGTACGTGCGATCGCCCAGCGCGGTCGCGGGTTGCATCACGTCCTGCACGAACCAGCTCACGTCCGTGCGTCCCAATCGTGCCGCGGCGGTGCGCAGGCTGTTCTCGTTCAAGTCCAGCAACGAAAGGTTTTGCGCAGGACCGAAACCGGCGTGCTCGAGATAGAAGCCGGTGCCCACGCCGACATCCAGGTGCCGCGCGCCCACATGCTTGCGATAGAACGGCAGCAGCACGTCGGTGGTGGAGCATTGCCAGGCCCAGCGGTTGGAGATGCCCAGCACCCACGCGTCATACAGCTTCAGCACCCACGGTGAGTACACGGCGGCGCCGGCCTGGGTATCGAGCGTGGTGTCGGTAGGCATGGTCGAGGTCTGTGGTGACAAGCTGGCAGAACTTCGCATTGGACGCGCCACAACGCAATGTCCCGAGCGCCCTTCCCATGTCCTTGATGAGACCCCATCCAGCAACGCGCTAAACTTGCGCGCTTCCTTGGCGCCGCCTCACCCCGCGCCTCCCACGCCAGCGTCCTCATGCCCAATCCGATCAGCCATCCGCCCCTCCCCACCAGCCCCAAGCAACGTCGCTACTGGACGCCCCCGCACGGCTCCGCGCGGGCGCTGCTGGTGGCCGAGGCCGCCCGGTCGCACCAGGGCCTGGTGGTGGTGGTCACGCGCGACACCCAGCGCGCCCATGCCCTGGAAGACGAGCTGCGGATCTTCGCCGGCAGCCTGCCGGTGCTGCATTTCCCCGATTGGGAAACGCTGCCGTACGACGTTTTCAGCCCGCATCCGGACATCGTCTCCCAGCGCATCGCCACGCTCTACCACCTGCCCGGCGTAAAGCGCGGCGTGCTGGTGGTGCCGGCGGCGACGCTGATGCAGCGCATTGCGCCGCGCTCGCACATCACCGGCTCCGGCCTGATGCTGCGCAAGGGCCAGAAACTGGACATCGCCGCCGAACAGCGCCGGCTGGAAGCGGCCGGCTACCGCCACGTGCCGCAAGTGGGCGAACCCGGCGATTTCGCCGTGCGCGGCGCGCTGATCGACATTTACCCGATGGGCGCACGCGAGCCCTATCGCGTGGAACTGTTCGACGACGAAGTGGAATCGATCCGCAGCTTCGATCCGGAAACGCAGCGCTCGCAGCAGCAAGTGGAAAAGGTGGAACTGCTGCCCGCGCGCGAGTTTCCGGTCACCGACGAAGGCGCCAAGGCCTTCCGCAATCGTCTGCGCGAGCGCTTCCCCATCGACGTGCGCCGTTGCCCGCTGTACCAGGACATGAAGGAAGGCGTCACGCCCGGCGGCATCGAGTACTACCTGCCGTTGTTCTTCGACAGCACGGCGACGCTGTTCGACTATCTCGGCGACGACGCCTTGTTCGTGCTCGGCGAAGGCGCGCGCGAAGCGTCCGAACAATTCTGGGTGCAGACGGCCGAACGCTACGACCAGCGCGCACACGATATCGAACGTCCCGTGCTTCCGCCGGCGGAGTTGTACCTGTCGCCCGAACAACTGCGCGAACAGCTCAACAAACGCCTGCGCGTGGAAGTGGTCGAAAGCGGCCACGAGCACGCCGTGGATGCCGGCACGCAACCGGCGCCGGAGGTTCCGCTCAATCGCAAGGGCGAGGAACCGGGCACCTCGCTGCGCCATTTCATCCAGGCCTATCCGGGCCGCACGCTGATCGCCGCCGATTCGGCCGGCCGCCGCGAAGCCCTGCTCGAACAGGTCGCCACGGCCGGCTTGCGCCCGCAGAATGTCGACGGCTGGCAGGCGTTTCTCGAAGACACGAACAAGCTGGCGATCACGATCGCGCCGCTGGAACAAGGCTTCGCGCTGAAACAGCCGGCGCTCACCGTGTTGACCGAGCGCGAACTGTTCGGCGAACGCGTACGCACCGAACGCCGCCGGCGTCGCGGTGCGGCGCGCGATCCCGAAACCGTCATTCGCGATCTGACCGAGCTGTCCATCGGCTCGCCGATCGTGCACGTCGATCATGGCGTGGGCCGCTACCAGGGCCTGGTGTCGATGGAATTGGGCGGCATGACCGGCGAGTTCCTGGTGATCGAATACGCCAAGGGCGACAAGCTCTACGTGCCGGTCGCGCAGCTCGGTCTGGTCAGCCGCTACTCCGGCACCGCGCCGGAACTGGCGCCGTTGCATTCGCTGGGCGGCGACGCCTGGGAACGCGCACGCAAGAAAGCCGCCGAAAAAGTGCGCGACGTCGCCGCCGAGTTGCTGGCGATCTACGCGCAGCGCGAAGCGCGCGGCGGTGAATCGCTGCCAATCGATCGCCAGCTGGTGGAGGAATTCGGCAGCAGCTTTCCGTTCGAGGAAACGCCCGATCAGTTGCAGGCGATCGATGCGGTGCTCGGCGACCTGGCGCGCCCGCGCGCGATGGATCGCGTGATCTGCGGCGACGTGGGTTTCGGCAAGACCGAAGTCGCGCTGCGTGCGGCCTTCGCCGCCGCTACTGCGGGCAAGCAGGTGGCGGTGCTGGTGCCGACCACCCTGCTCGCGCAGCAGCATTACCGCAACTTCGCCGACCGCTTCGCCGACTGGCCGGTGAAGGTCGACGTGCTGTCACGCTTTCGCTCCAGCAAGGAAGTGAACGAAGCGCTCAAGCGCCTGGCCGACGGCCAGATCGACGTGATCATCGGCACGCACAAGCTGCTGCAGCCGGATGTGAAGTTCAAGAATCTCGGCCTGGTGATCGTCGATGAAGAACAGCGCTTCGGCGTGCGCCAGAAAGAACAGCTGAAAAAGCTGCGCGCCGAGGTGGATCTGCTCACCATGACCGCTACGCCGATTCCGCGCACGCTGAACATGGCGATGAGCGGACTGCGCGACCTGTCTCTGATCACCACACCGCCCGCGCATCGCATGGCCGTGCGCACCTTCATTTCCACCTGGGAAACCGCGCTGATCCGCGAAGCGTTCCAACGCGAGCTGCAGCGTGGCGGCCAGGTGTATCTGCTGCACAACGAAGTGGAAAGCATCGAACGCACCGCGCGCGAAGTGCAGGAGCTGATGCCCGAAGCACGCATCGGCATCGCCCACGGCCAGATGCCGGAGCGCGAGCTGGAACGCGTCATGGCCGATTTCCATCGCCAGCGCTTCAACGTGCTGGTGTGCACCACCATCATCGAAACCGGCATCGACATTCCCACCGCCAATACCATCATCATCAACCGCGCCGATCGCTTCGGCCTGGCGCAGTTGCATCAGTTGCGCGGCCGCGTGGGACGTTCGCACCATCGCGCGTATGCGTACCTGATCGTGCCGGATCGCCGTTCCATCACCGCCGACGCCGAGAAACGACTGGAAGCGCTCGCCTCGCTGGAAGAACTCGGCGCCGGCTTTACGCTGGCCACGCACGACCTGGAAATCCGCGGCGCGGGCGAGCTGCTGGGCGACGAGCAATCCGGCCAGATCCAGGAAATCGGCTTCGGCCTTTACACCGAACTGCTGGAACGCGCCGTGCGTGCGCTGAAATCCGGCAAGGTGCCCGATTTCGATCTCAGCAGCGAACACGAAACCGAGGTGGAACTGCACCTGCCCGCGCTCATCCCCGACGACTACCTGCCCGACGTGCACGCCCGCCTGACGCTGTACAAGCGCATCGCCAGCGCACGCGACGAGGAATCACTGCGCGAGCTGCAGGTGGAAATGATCGATCGCTTCGGCCTGCTGCCCGATGCGGTGAAAAACCTGTTCGCCGTGGCGGGACTGAAACTGATGGCCACGCCACTGGGCATCCGCAAACTGGATTTCGGCGCGAACGGTGGGCGCATCACGTTCCGGGACAAGCCCGAGATCGATCCGATGGCGGTGATCCGCCTGATCCAGAACTATCCGCGCGTCTACAAGATGGACGGGCAGGACAAGCTGAAGATCAACCTGGAATTACCGGGTGCCAGCGAGCGTATTCGTACGGCGCAGGAGCTGCTGGGCAGGCTGGGCGCACGCAAGGCTGCATAACGCAGGTTGGGGTGCGAACCCTGAGGTATCCTCACTTTTTCGTTCGATATATTGAGCGAAATCAGAAGACTATCCGCCTTGCACCTAGCTTCCCCTATCACCTCACCGTCATTCCGGCGAAGGCCGGAATCTATCGCCAGCACGAAGCATGGATTCCGGCCTGCGCCGGAATGACGATGTGGCTTTTCTTAGCAATGCGCCAGCATGAACTCTTCGTTTTTGCTAAGGAAAAGCACGGAGCAAAACGTGGGGATATTTCAGGGTGCGAACCCCAACCTACATGGTTACGTGGCGCGCATGAGGTACTGCAGGCTAAACATCCGCTCCGGATCGAACCACACCTGCTGCACGGCCAAACCCGCCGTCGCCGCCAGCGCCGCGAAATCCGCCGGCGAGTATTTGCAGCTGTATTCCACCAGCATCGCTTCGTCCTCGCGGAACAGCACCTGCAAGCGACCGACGCGAACACGCTGCTCGCGATTGCTGAGGATATGCGTCTCGATGCGCCCGGCCATGGCGTTGTAATGCGCACGGTGACGGAATGCGCCGAGCTCGAAATTGCAGCCCAGTTCGCGATTGAGGCGCGTCAGCATGTTGAGGGTAAAGGCGGCGGTGACACCGGCGCGATCGTTGTAGGCCGCTTCGATGGTGGCGCGATCCTTCTTCAGATCCACGCCCACCAGGATGCCGCCGTTGTCGCCCATTTCGCTGCGCATCTTGCGCAACAGTTGCGCCGCTTCGCGATCCTCGAAATTGCCGATGGTGGAACCCGGGAAATACAGCACCGTGCGGCGCGGTGCACGCGGCGGCACCGGCAGGCGCAGTGGACGGGTGAAATCGACCGCCAGCGGCTGGATCGGCAAGTGAGGGAAATGCTGCGCCATGCGTTCCATGCTGTGGCGCAGGGGATCGGTGGAAAGCTCGATCGGCACCCATGCCACCGGCGTGGCCAGATGTTCCAGCAGCAACCGCGTCTTGATCGCGTGGCCGCTGCCGTATTCGACCAGGCGCACGTCCGGACCGAGCACCTGCGCGATATCGCCGGCATGCTGATTCAGCAGCGCGATCTCGGCGCGTGTCAGGTAATACTCGGGCTGTTCGCAGATCTGCTCGAACAGCGCCGAACCCTGTTCGTCGTAGAACAGCCAGGAAGGCAGGCGTTTGGGTTGCGAACGCAATCCACGCTGCACCACCTGCAACAACAGGTTGTCCGGCGGGCGCTGTTCGTCCCGCACTGCATAAGCTTGCACACTCATCGGTCCTGTCCCAATCGGATGCCCGCGAACTGCCAGCGAGCGTGGGGCGGAAAAAAATTGCGGTAACTGGCGCGGATGTGATCGCGCGGCGTCGCGCACGAGCCTCCACGCAGCACCCATTGGCCATTCATGAATTTGCCGTTGTATTCGCCCAGCGCGCCTGGCAAAGGCTTGAAGCCGGGATAACTCACATAAGGCGAACCGGTCCATTCCCACACGTCGCCATACATCTGCAGCAGGCCGTCGCCGGCCGGTACGGCGGTGGGATGAAAGCGCTGGTTGTCCTGGAAATTGCCGTTCACCGGCAGGCGGGATGCGGCGTCTTCCCACTCCGCTTCGGTCGGCAGGCGCGCACCGGCCCAGCGCGCGAATGCATCCGCTTCGAAATAGCTGATGTGGCACACCGGCGCATGCGGATCCAGCGCGCGAACGCCCGCCAGCGTGAATTCGCTGGAGAGATCCTCCTGCCAATACAGCGGCCGCTGCCAGCCTTCGCGCTGCACGCGCGCCCAGCCGTCGGACAACCACAGACTCGCTTCGTGGTAACCGCCGTCACGCACGAAGGCCAGGTATTCGGCGTTGGTCACCAGGCGATTGGCCAGGGCATGCGCGGAAAGCCACGTCGTATGCCGCGGCGTTTCGTTGTCGTAGGCAAAGCCCTCGCCTTCGTCGCCGATGTCGACCGGCCCTTGCCGTCCGGGAAGAAAACGCAGGGGCGAACTGCGGCTTTCATGCCTGGCCGATGCATTGCGATAAGCCGGGCGCAACGGGTTGCACCAGAACGCATGCTTGATGTCGGTCAGCAGCAATTCCTGATGCTGTTGTTCATGCTGCAAACCCAACTCGATGCGGGATGCGAGAGTGGCGTCGACGCCGCGCGCCAGCTGTTCGCCGACTGCGTCGTCGATGCGCTCGCGGTAGTCGCGTATCTCATTGAGCGATGGCCGCGACAGCAGGCCGCGCTGCGGGCGCGCATGCATGGGCCCGACGGTTTCGTAATAGGAGTTGAGCAGGTAATACCACTCGGGGTTCGGGCTTCGATAGGCCGGATCGTGGCCCAGCACGAACTGCTCGAAAAACCAGGTGGTATGCGCAAGATGCCATTTGCCGGGGCTGGCATCGGGCATCGATTGCACCTGCAGGTCTTCGCCGCTCAAGCCTTCGCACAGCGCAAGCGTTTGCCGGCGGATGCGCACGAACCGCGCAAGAGCATCCTCGGTACTTACGGTGAATGTGGGGACATTCATGGCGCAGTCTCGGTTGGGGCGGGCGTGCTGCGGCCCACCTTGTGGAGCGCGAAACAGCGGACGATCATACTGCCACCATGCCGCAGCAGTTGTTCACATTCTGTGATGCGCACATGGCAGGACTATGGCCAGAATGGCCAGGACAATTCGTCCCTAAATTCAGCGCCCTGAGGTGACTTCAATGAAGACCGTCATGTCTGCAGTGCTGGTTTTTGCATTTGCTGCAACCGCCGCAAACGCGCTCGCGCAATCGGCGCCCGCAAGCGGTTCCCTACCGTACAAGGATTGCATCCGTCTCGACCAGATCAACGAATGGCACGTGGTCGATCCGCAGACCGTCATCGTGCGTACCGGCCCCTATCAACGTTATTTAGTGAAATTAAAAGCAAGCTGCGACAAGTTGGGCATCGGCAACCCCGGCATGGAATTCGTGCCGAGCCAAGCGGACAAAGCAGTCACACCACTACGCATTTGCGGTGGCGTCGGCGAGAAAGTGCGCGCGCGATCCCAGCCTGGCTGCGCCATCGACTCGGTCAGCCTGATCGATGAAGCGGCGTTCAAAACCTATCGTGAGCATGCCAAATATCACAGCGTAAAAACGCAACCGCCGGCCAAGCATCCCTGAAAATAAAAACAGAGCCCGGCCGAAGCCGGGCTCTTTGCTTTGGATTCCGGTGATCAGTAAGCCGGACCGATATAACGCGTCTGATACGGATCGTTGGTGATCACCGTGGTCGTCGTCACCACCGGCGGCGGTGCGCTCTCGTAAACCACCGTGCCCGGCGTGTACACCACGGCCGGCGGCGGTGCGTAATACACCGGCGGACCGGCCACCGCGCCAGCAACCAGGCCAGCCACGGCACCCGTTACGACCGCACCGGCAATCCAGCGTCCGCCGCTCCAGTAGCCACCGTGGTAGCCGCCTCGGTAACCGTAACCACCGCGGTAATAACCGCCGTGATAACCGTAGCCGCCATGCCACCCCGGACCACCCCAGGGATGAGCCGATGCGCCGACCGGCACAGCCACCGCACCGGCGATCGCCAGGCCGACCGCAACCATTTTGCCGACACTACGTTTCAACATGACACACCTCCGTCAGTACGGTGTGAATGGTCGTCCCGAGGCGCTTAATCTGTACTGAAGGGTTTCGTTTCTTTACACGGTGCCCGAGGATGGTTTATCGCGCCATCAATGCCTGCCGGAATTCGTTGGGTTACGCTTCGCTAACCTACTTACGGGTAGCGGTTCATTTTTTGATGCGGGCGCTGTCCCAGGGATTTACCGAACTCGCCGCCGCATGCGGGCGCAATATCCAGCAATCGTGAATATTCGCGCGTCGTGAAAAATCGAACGGAATACTGCCGGCGCCCCAGTTCTCGATGGCCAGGCGCGCTTCGAGCGATGCATGATCGAGCGTGAAACGGCGGAAGTTGTTGGAGAACACGATGACGCCATCGGCGGTCAATCGATCCGCGCAAGCCAGCAGCAGTTTCACGTGATCGCGTTGCACGTCGAAATCCTCGGCGCGCTTGGAGTTGGAAAACGTCGGCGGGTCGACGTAGATCAATCCGTAACGCTCATGCGTGCGTTGCAGAAAGCTCGCCGCATCCGCTTGCACCAGCCGATGTTTTTCGCCGCTGAATCCGTTCAATGCAAGATTGCGCGATGCCCATTCCAGATAGGTGCCGGAAAGATCCACGCTGGTGGTATCGCGCGCGCCGCCCGCTGCGGCGTACACGCTGGCGGTGGCGGTGTAGGCGAACAGGTTGAGGAAACGCCTGCCGGCGGCCAGTTCGCGCACCTTGCCGCGCACCAGCCGGTGATCGAGGAACAGTCCCGTATCCAGGTAATCGTAAAGATTGACCAGGAAGGCCAAACCGCCCTCTTCCACTTCGATGAATTCGCCGCGCTGATCGAACTGGCCGTACTTGGAACCGCCCTTGCCGCGCTCGCGCGTCTTGAGCGCAATGCGCGCACGCGGCGTATCGAACACTTCGCCGGCCACGCGCGCGATCTCACGCATGCGCGTGCGCGCGAGTTCCGCCGGCACGTCGGCCGGTGCGCGATATTCCTGGATATGCAGATGCGTCGCGCCGGAGGTATCCGTATAGACGTCGATGGCGGCAGCGTATTCGGGCAGATCCTGATCGTACGCGCGCCAGGCGTGCACTCCTTCGCGCTCCAGGCGTTTGCGCAGATGCTTGACGTTCTTCTCCAACCGGTTCTTCAGCATCTGCGCGCCGGGCGACAGCGGCGGCTTTTCGCGCGGCGTTTCATCGCGTGCGCGCAGTTCGAACACCAGCAGCACCGTTTCCAGCGCGCCGTTGTAGAGCGTGTATTTCTTTTCCGCACGCAGCGTGGTGGCGCGCCCGAGTTCGGCATCGCCCGCCAGCACGGCCGCGCGCCAGCCGGTGAAATGATCGCGCAGCGTTTCGCCAAGGCTGCGATAGAACCTGGGCAGGCTTTCGCGTTCGCCCAACCGTTCTCCGTAAGGCGGATTGGTGATCACCAGGCCGTGCGTGAAACCGGCCGGTGGTCGCACGTGCAGCGCATCGTGCTTGTCCAGCGTAAAGAAGCCGGCGATGCCTGCTTCCTGTGCATTGCGCTTGGCCATCTGCACCATGCGCGGATCGCTGTCGGAACCGAAGAAGCACGCGCGCAGCGCCGGCAAGCCTGCTTCCGCGCGTTTGTTCGCTTCATCGAGCAGACTGCGCCACAGCGCAATGTCGTGCTGCTTCCAGCCGAGAAATCCGTAGTAGTCGCGGCGCAAACCGGGGGCGACATCCGCCACCATCAATGCGCCTTCGATCAGCAGCGTGCCGGACCCGCACATCGGATCGAGCAAGGCGCCGCCCTGCGCATACGTCGCCGGCCAGGCCGCGCGCAGCAGCATCGCCGCGGCGAGGTTTTCCTTCAGCGGCGCTTCGCCCTGGGTCTGCCGCCAGCCGCGCCGATGCAGAGGCGCACCGGCCAGATCGATCGACACGGTGGCGCGATCGCGCCGCAAGCGCAGGTTGATGCGCACGTCGGGTTCTTCGGTATCGACATCCGGCCGCGCCTGCCCGTGCTGGCGGAACTGATCGACCACCGCATCCTTCACGCGCTGCGCCAGGTATTGGCTGTGCGTGAGTTTGCTTTGCGCGGTATTGGCGTCCACCGCCAGCGTAGCGTGCGGCGCCAGATGCTGCGACCAGTCGATGGTCTGCACGCCGGCGTACAAGGCATCGTCGGTGGCGGCGTCGAATTCGGCGATCGGCAGCAGGATACGGCTGGCCAGACGCGACCACAGGCACGCGCGGTAGGCCGTTTCCAGCTCGCCGGAAAAACGCACGCCGGCCAGCGCTTCGTGCACGTCGACGGCGCCCAGCGCCATCAGCTCGTCGCGCAGCAGGTATTCCAGCCCCTTGGGGCAGGTGGCAAAGAATTGCTTCAACCGAGTTGTTCCAGAAAGAGGCCAAACTGCCGGCCGATGGCGTCGACGTGTTCGGCGAGACGATGGTCGTCGTTGACGATCCACAGCGGCAGCTCGCGCCGGCCGGCGAATTCATAGATTTCATCCAGCGGGCAGACATCGTCGCGCCAGCCGTGCACGAGCAAGGTCGGTACATCCAGGCGCACGTCGAACGCCAGGTCGCTGCCCGGGATCAAGGCCGGCGCGGCAAGCAGGAACAGGCCCGCCACCGGCACTTCCAGCGAGGCCAGGCCGGAAACGAAGGCGCCCATGCTGGAGCCGACCAACACCGGCGGCGCGGCGCACGCGGCGATGCGTTGATGCAGGCGGGCGATACGCGGCTCGATCGAGCCGGCGTGGCCGAATCGGTCGTCTTCGCGAAAGTCGGGGCGCTCGGTGGTCCAGCCCAGCGATTCGGCGATCTTCGCCAGCGCGCTCACCTTGGTGGCGTCCGGACCGCTGTCCGAACCGTGGGAGAGGATGACGTGTCCGGGCATGGGAGCCTCCATGGAATGCGCGGCGGGGGCGTGCATGATAGCCGTACGGCGGGTTCGGTTTGGCGCAGCGTAACCCAGCTTCGAAGCGGCGGCGTTGGGTTACGCTGCGCTAACCCAACCTACCGCATACCAATGCTTACCATCCACGACCAACCCCTGCCTTATGTCGCCAAGCTGCCGGAACGACCGGCCAGCGCGGTGACGCTGGTGGTGATCCATTGCACCGAATTGCCCGACCTGGCGATGGCGCGCGAATACGGCGAGCGCGTGCTGTACGAAAGCGGTACCGGCGCCAGCGGCCACTACTACATCGATCGTGACGGGTCGATCTATCGCTACGTGCCCGGCACCCGCGTGGCCAACCACGTGCGCGGCCACAATCCGCCGTCGATCGGCATCGAACTGGTCAATCGCGGCCGCTATCCGAACTGGTACGACTCGCACCAGCAGACCATGACCGAACCCTATCCCGCCGCGCAGATCACCGCACTGCGCGCGCTGCTCGCGCAGTTGCGCAGCGAATACCCGAACCTGCACGAGATCGCCGGCCATGAAGACCTGGACACCGCGCGCGTGCCGGCCAGCGACGACCCGCATCGCGAGGTGGCGCGCAAGCTCGATCCGGGCCCGCAATTCCCGTGGGCCGAGGTACTGGCGGACAACGGCCTGCGGCGGGTGCACGCACACGCTTAAGGCGATGGGCCGCCGGCTATAATTTCCGTCCTTTACGTCAGGGGTTAGCCCGAGATGCCGGAAACACACGTGCAGGAACTGGTCGAGCTGCTGCAGCTCGAACGGCTGGAAGACAACCTCTTCCGCGGCCAGAGCCGCGACATCGGCACGCGTTTCGTGTTCGGCGGGCAGGTGCTGGGCCAGGCGCTGTCGGCGGCGCAGCAGACGGTGGATCCCTCGCGCGAAGCGCATTCGCTGCATGCGTATTTCCTGCGCGCCGGCGACATCGACGCGCCGATCGTCTACAGCGTGGAACGCGCGCGCGACGGCGGCACGTTTTCCTCCCGGCGGGTGGTGGCGATCCAGCACGGCCAGCCCATCCTCAACGGCGCCATTTCCTTCCAGGTGCCGGAAAAAGGCCTGGAACACCAATCCAGCATGCCCGAGGTGCCGGCACCGGAAGACGTAGAGCCGATGCATCGCGTGCCGCCGGAGGAACTCGCCCGCCTGCCGGTGAAGCTGCAGCGCTGGCTGGGCAGCAACGGGCCGTTCGAATTCCGCCAGGTATGGCCGCGCGACGAGCTGCATCCGGCCAAGCGCCCGCCGATCCAGCACATCTGGCTACGCCTGACCGCGCCGGTCAGCGATTCGGCCGTGCTGCACCGCGCGCTGCTGGCCTATGCCTCGGATTTCCACCTGATCGGCACCACCACCCTGCCGCACGGCATTTCCTACCTCACGCCCAACCTGCAGATGGCCAGCCTCGATCACGCCATGTGGTTCCATCGCCCGTTCCGGGTGGACGAATGGCTGCTGTATTCGTTCGACAGCCCCACCGCGCAGGGCGCGCGCGGACTGGCGCGCGGCCAGATTTTCAGCCGCGACGGCCGGCTGGTGGCCTCGACGGCTCAAGAAGGACTGATCCGCCTGCGCGGCGAGTAAACTGCCCGCATGCGTCTGCTCTATACCTCCCCCCGTCAGGAAAACATCGACCGCGTGGCGGCCTTCATGGCCGAGAACGGGGTCGAAACCTCCATCACCAACCGCTCCAACTGGAACCGGCCGAGCTACCAGCGTTTCAGCTACACCCAGCGCGGCGAAAACCGCGACAGCTGGCCGCAGGTGTGGGTAAGCAGGGCGGACGACTACACCAGGGCGCGCGAACTGTTGCGCAAGCTGGGCATCGAGCCGGAGGTGCGCCACGCCGAGGAGCTTCGGATTTCACGCGATCCCGTCGCCTCCACGTATGTCCGCCGTGAACATACCGTGGCAAGAGTGCGGCGCATCGTGCTGCTGGCGATCCTGGGCGTGTTCATGGTGCTGGGGCTGCGTTACCTGCACATTCTGTAAGCAAAAAAATCCTTGCCATCCCGGGCCTTGGCGGTCATAGAATCAGGCCATGCGCTCCGACCACGTCCGCCTGTTCCAGACGCTGCCGCACGCCTGTGGTTACTACCCCGGACGTACCGCGCAAAATCTGGTGATCGATCCAGCTGCGCCGCAGCTGGACCGGCTCTATGGCGCGGCGCTGGACCACGGCTTCCGCCGCGCGGGCGGCCACCTGTACTTTCCGCACTGCCCCAGCTGTCACGCCTGCACGCCCTGCCGCATCGACGTGGCGAACTTCACGCCGAACCGCGCGCAACGCCGCTGCCTGAAGCGCAACGACGACCTGATCGTGCGCGAGTGCATGGCCGGCTACAACAGCGAGCGCCACGCGCTGTACTCACGCTACCTGCGCACGCGCCACCCCGGCGGCGGCATGGACGAAGCCGAGGCCAGCGACTTCCGCCGCTTCCTCACCGCGCCGTGGAGTCCCACGGTGTTCCTGGAACTGCACAAGGACAACCGCCTGCTCGCGGTGGCCGTCACCGACGTGTGCATCACCGGCATTTCAGCCGTCTATACGTTCTACGATCCCGACGAACAGGAACGCAGCCTGGGCACGTTCGCGATCCTGCAGCAGATCGAACTGGCCAAGCGCCGCGGCATTCCATGGGTATACCTGGGCTTCTGGATCGAAGGGCACCCGAAGATGGATTACAAGCGTCGCTTCAAGCCGCTGCAGGTGCGCACGGCGGAGGGGTGGGTGGAGTTGAAGCGGGATTGAGCTGCTTTTCGTCGCTACTTGATCTATGTAATTACCTCGTCGTCATTCCGGCGAACGCCGGAATCCAGTTTTAATACGACGTGCGAAGCACTCAAAAGAGATTTTCGTGTCCTTCGGACGCATGTTTGCACTGGATTCCGGCGTTCGCCGGAATGACGGTGAGGGGCGTTACCCCGCCTCAGGAAACGCAACCACGTTCTCCGGCATCGCCTTCGGATACGGAAACAGCTTGATCAACGGCACCGACACGCCGTCATCCCCCATCACGCGGCAATGCGTACGATCCAGCTCGCGCGGATCGTCCACGCCGCAGCTATGCGCAATGATGCCGACTTCGTGCATCACGTTGCGCGCGTAATGCGCGACGCGTTCGCTCTTGTCCGTCACCACCAGGCCGCGCTGCAGGCGCGTGTTTTGTGTGGTGATGCCGGTGGGACAGGTGTTGCGATTGCATTGCAGCGATTGAATGCAGCCCAGCGCCAGCATGAAGCCGCGCGCGGAGTTGACGAAATCCGCGCCCATCGACAGCGCCCACGCCACGTCGTAGGCGGTGATGCATTTGCCGGAACAGATCACCTTGATGCGCTCGCGCAGATTGCGCTCGATCAGGACGTTGACCAGCGCCGGCAAGGCTTCGCGCAGCGGCAGGCCGACGCCTTCCATCAGCGTTTGCGGTGCGGCGCCGGTGCCGCCTTCGGAGCCGTCGACGATGATGAAATCCGGCGCGCTTTCGATGCCGCGGCGCAGCACTTCGTCGCATAGCTCTTCGATCCATTCCATGCCGCCGAACACCGCCTTGAAGCCGGTAGGCTTGCCGGTGAGCTCGCGGATGTGGACTACCGCATCCATCAGTTGCGACACGTTGCCGATATCCAGATGGCGGTTGGGACTTTGCGAATCCTGCCCGACCGGAATGCCGCGGATGGCGGCGATTTCCGGCGTCACCTTCGCCGCCGGCAGCAAGCCACCCATGCCGGGCTTGGCACCCTGGCCGAGCTTGATGCTGACCATCTTCACCTGCTTGTGCGCGCAGATCGCCAGCAGCTTCTGGTCATCCAGTTTTCCATCCGGCGTGCGCACGCCATATTTGGCGGTGCCGATCTCGAACACGATGTCGCAACCGCCTTCGAGATGATACGGCGCAAGCCCGCCTTCGCCGGTGTCCATCCAGATGCCGGCCTTGGCCGCCCCGATCGACAAGGCGCGCACCGCAGGCGCGGACAGCGCGCCGAAGCTCATCGCGGAAATATTGAAGAACGCCGCATGATCGTAGGGCTCGCGCGCATACGGCCCGATGCGTACGGGCTGCGGCTCAACATGCGTTTCGCCCAGGGTCGGAAACGGCGCATTGACGAAGAACGGCACGCCTTCCAGGTGCAGGTCGCGCGTGGAGCCGAACGCATTGGTGTTCTCGGCGTCCTTCGCCGCGCGATACACCCACATGCGTTGCGCGCGATTGAACGGCATTTCCTCGCGATCGCTGGAATACAGGTATTGACGGAAGAACTCGCCCAGGTGCAGGAACCAGTAACGGAAATGCCCGATGACCGGAAAATTGCGCAGCACCGAATTCTTGGTCTGGTTGCGATCGAGCACCCATACCACCGCCACCACCAGCACGGCGATCGCCACCAGCATCAGGAACAGCACGACGAAGGTTTCTACCAGTACCACCAGCCAGTGCGAAAAGCCTGTGGATGCCATATGCGTTCTCCCGACGGTGGTCCTTGGCGCTCGCCGAGCGAGCCGTCCCGACGATTCTACAACTCGATCCGGATCGCCTTGGCCGCCCGGATCGCCTTGGCCTTCGCCGCCTCGATATCACTGTCGCGCGCCAGCGTGACCGCCATGCGGCGGCGGCCTTTCACCTCCGGCTTGCCGAAGATGCGCAACTGCGTATCCGTTTCGGCCAAGGCGTCGGCAATGCCGTGATAGCGCGGCGCACGGGCGTCGCCTTCCATCAGCACCGCGCACGAGGCCGAAGGGCCGCGCTGGTGGATGACCGGAATCGGCAAGCCGAGAATCGCGCGCGCATGCAGGGCAAATTCGGACAGCTCCTGCGAAATCAGCGTCACCAGGCCGGTATCGTGCGGCCGCGGGCTGACTTCGGAGAAAATCACCGCATCACCCTTCACGAAGAACTCCACGCCGAACACGCCCCAGCCGCCCAGCACGCCGGTGATCGCGTCGGCCTGGCGTTGCGCCTCGGCCAGCGCCGCCGGGCTCATCGGCTGCGGTTGCCAGGATTCGCGGTAATCGCCGTCTTCCTGCCGATGCCCGATCGGCGCGCAAAAGCTGGTGCCGCCCTTGTGCCGCACGGTGAGCAAGGTGATCTCGTAATCGAAGGGAACGAAACCCTCGACGATCACCCGCCCCTTGCCGGCGCGGCCGCCCGATTGCGCGTAATCCCACGCCTGCTGCAGTTCCGAGGCGTCGCGCACAATGCTCTGGCCCTTGCCGGAAGAACTCATCACCGGCTTGATCACGAACGGATAGCCGATCGCCGCCACCGCGTCGCGATACTCGGCCTCGCTGTCGCAGAAGCGGTATGGCGAGGTGGGCAAGCCCAGTTGCTCGGCAGCCAGGCGGCGGATGCCTTCGCGGTCCATGGTCAGCCAGGCGGCGCGCGCGGTGGGAATCACCTTGAGGCCGCCCTTTTCCAGCTCGACCAGGGTGGGCGTGTGGATGGCTTCGATTTCCGGCACCACCAGATCCGGCTGTTCCTGTGCGATCACGGCGCGCAAGGCCTCACCGTCCAGCATGTCGATGACGTGGCTGCGATGCGCCACCTGCATGGCCGGCGCATGCGCATAGCGATCCACGGCGATCACTTCCACGGCGTAGCGCTGCAATTCGATCGCGACTTCCTTGCCAAGCTCGCCCGCACCGAGCAGCAATACTTTCAGGGCATGGTCGGAAAGGGGCGTGCCAAAGGGCTTCATCGAGGGCTCCGGACAAAGCGCCATTGTACGACCTGCCGCCGGCGAACATCTCGCGGGTGGAACGGATGGCGGTGGCCCCCGACAAGCCTTGCACGTAAGCCAGGTAGTTCGTAGGTTGGGTTAGCGAAGCGTAACCCAACGATGTTGATCGCTTCGATGAAAATTTATTGGGTTACGCTGCGCTAACCCAACCTACAAAACCTATGGCTACGCGCGCCGCTTCAACGCCATACCCAGCGCTATCCATCCGACGATAAACGCCACGCCGCCAAACGGCGTGACGACGCCGACCCATCGCGACGCACCCAACGCCAACGCGTACAAACTGCCGGAAAACAGGATGATGCCTGCGCCGACCGCCAGCATCGCAATACGCTGCGCCTTGCCATCACCGCACAGCGCGGCAGCCGCCAGCGCCAGCGCGTGCCAGAAGTGATACTGCACGGCGGTATGCCACAGCTCGCGATGCGCCGCGTCCAGCACATCCCTCAACGCGTGCGCACCGAAGGCGCCAAGCACGACCGCGCTCGCTCCGGCCAGTCCCACGATCAGGCCATCGCGCGTTTGGGCAAGTTGTCGCATAGCGCATCTTCCGGTTGCCAAGGTGAGGAAGGGAATGCCGCAGGTGGCGTATCCTGGGCAGGTTCCACCGCCCGGAATTCTTGCATGAAGCTCTCGCGTTTCGCCCGACTGGCCTGCCTGCTCATCGCCGGAATCATGCTCGCTGCATGCCAACGGCACGACGAAGCGGCGCCGTGGCAGCTCACCGATATCTCCGGGCACATGCCCGATCTTTCGTTCCGGCTTACCGATGACCAGGGCAAGAACGTCACCGCCGCCGATTATCGCGGCAAGGTCACCCTGCTCTACTTCGGCTACACGCATTGTCCCGACGTCTGCCCGCTGACGCTCGCGCATCTGCATGTGGTGATGCAACGCCTGGGCAAGCTCGCTGACGATGCGCGCATCCTGTTCGTCAGCGTGGATCCCGCGCGCGATACGCCCGAGGCGCTGCACGCGTACGCCACCGCGTTCGATTCGCACGTGGTGGGTCTGACCGGCGCGCCGGCCGATATCGAAGCGCTCACCAAGCGCTACCGCGCCGCTTTCAGCCGCGAGCCCGACAAATCGAGCGGCAGCTACGACGTCAGCCACAGTTCGGGCATCTACATCTTCGACGCCAACGGCCGCGCGCGCCTGCTCGCCACGCCGGAAGATTCGCAGGACAAATTGATCCATGACCTGCATCTGTTGATCAGCACGGGAGGCGCGCCATGAAGCGCCATGCATTTCTGCTGGCATGGCTGGCACTGCTACCGCTTGCCGCCCAAGCGGCACAGTCGGATCAGGTCAAGGCAAGCCAGGCGTGGATTCGATTGCTGCCGGTCAACCTGCCGGCGGGCGGCTACGTCACCCTGGAAAACCATGGCGCATCCGCCGTCACCGTGGTCTCCGCGCAAAGCACCTCGTATGCATCGGTGATGCTGCACGAAAGCTCGACCGATCACGCCGGCAACAGCGGCATGCATATGCTCGACCGGCTCACCATTCCGGCACATGGCAAGGCCGCGCTGGCGCCGGCCGGCTATCACCTGATGCTGCAACAGGTAACTCATCCGCTGAAACCGGGTGACACGATCGAGGTCACGCTGAACTTCGCCGACGGCAGTCATCTTAAGGTGCCGTTCCTGATCTGCCCGGCCAATACCGATAACTGAAGCCGCATCGATGCGCATCTTCGCCATTTCCGATTTGCACCTGGACTACGCAGCAAACCGTGAATGGCTGCAGCAATTGTCGCAACACGAATACAAGGATGACGTGCTGATCCTGGCCGGCGACGTATCCGACCGCCTGGCCTTGCTCGATGAAGCGTTCAAGACACTGACCACGCGCTTTTCCGCCGTACTGTTCGTGCCCGGCAATCATGATCTCTGGATCACGCGCGAGCGCGTGCACAGCTCGTTCGAGAAGCTCGATGCCGTGACCAAGGCCGCCGACGAACATGGCGTACGCCGGGATATTTTTCGCAGCGGCGATCTCGCGATCGTGCCGCTGCTCGGCTGGTACGACTATTCCTTCGGCGCCGCCGACGACTATCTCAAATCCGCCTGGGCCGATTACCGCGCCTGCCGATGGCCGGACTACGACGAGTCCGCACTCACGCAGTTCTTCACCGAACGCAACCCGGCGCCATCTTCGCCTTCGCTGCAGGATGCCGGCCAGATCATCACCTTCTCGCACTTCCTTCCACGCATCGACCTGATGCCGGAGCGCATTCCGGACAAGCACCGCAAGATTTATCCCGTGCTGGGCAGCAATGTGCTGGATGAGCAACTACGCGCACTCGGCTCAGGCACGCACGTCTACGGACACAGCCACGTCAATCGCCGCGTGATGATCGATGGCGTCACTTACATCAACAACGCGTTCGGCTATCCGTCGGAATCGCATTTCACGGCGCGCGAGCTGGTGCAGGTACGCTACTAGCTCAATGACTGAGGACACCGGGCGCCGCGTCTGAAAGCGCCTGTGCCGCACGCGCCTGACTCCGGATACGCCCACTGCGCGAAAGCCGCAGCCATTGGCGCATCGCCAGCAGACCGCCGACGGTTTCGATGGTCGCCGCGGGTACCCAGATGATGATGCCGCCAATGAGTTGTCCGGTGAACACGTTGAAGTTGAAGGCGCGGCCGCAGATTTCGAAGATCGGGTAAAGGTCGGTCTTGGAGAAGGTGATGATGGCGCCGGCCAGAATCTGCGGCGCCATGGTGATGCCGGGCGACAGCACGCGCAGGCCGGGAATCATGCGGCCCGGCGGGCGTGGACGGTGATCGAGCACCAGCCACCAGTACACGAAGCCGCTGACGATCATCGACCAGTTCATGAAGCGGTAGATGCGCCAATCGAGCATCGCCATGGTCTGCATCGATGGAATCAGCCAGACGAGCACGAAGGCGACGAACAGGATGGTGGCGATCGCCGGATTGAGCAGCACGGCGCTGACAAGCCGCCATGGCCACGAACGCAAGGCCGGGCGCAACACGTGTATGCGCCAGCGCAGCGGCAAGCCGGCACGCAGCACTGATCCTGGATATGAAGCGACGATCATCAACGGCGCAAGGTGATGCAGCAGCAACTGCTGGATGCGATGCATGAAGAATTCATGCTCGGCGTAGAAATCGAAATAGGTGTGCAGGCTGAGGTAGACGATCGCCATGCCGGACCAGAATGCGATCTTGCGTCCGATGCTTACCGGCAGCTTATGGCAACCCCGCCAGTACAGCACGCAGGCGCCGAGGAAGCTCAGCAGGAAGATCCAGGAGAATTCCCACGGGACGAGCCATTTGAGCAGGATGGTGGTCATCGCTGGCTACGTCATCCCCGTGAAATTAAAGACCTGCGCAAAACACCAAATCGAAGTAGTGTCGTCATTCCGGCGAACGCCGGAATGACGGGTAACAAGCGTCACGCTAGTCTCAAGCGCATCCCGATTCAA
>CBJMMB010000040.1:0-28885 GCA_966430775.1 uncultured Dyella sp.
TCGCCACTACGCGTTCGCGTAGCTGGCGATAGATCGGGACGCTGTCGTTCCAGGTAATGGCCATGGAGTTATTCCTTGCTGATGCGTGCGAGCTTGGTCGAGCCAAACGAATAGTAGGGCATGGTCAGCTGCGCCCCGAGCAAGCTCGCGCCACTTTCGGCGCGGGTGGCCAACGGCGAGTTGGCGATCGTCAGGCTGGCCGTGGTCAGCATGGCGGCAGCGCGCTGGTCTTCGGCGCTCGGGCGTACCACCACGCCCGGCAGGCTGATGACCTTCATGCCGTTGATTTCGGTGGCGGGGTGCCTGGGGGTGTTGGGGCTCAGGGCGATCAGGCTGACCGTGGTGAACAGAACCGCGGCGGTGATGGCGATGGGGTTCGGCGCTTTCATGTCGGCTCTCCTTTAGTGATCTCGTGGACCGGTGTTGTAGTGAACTATAACACCATCTTTCGAACCGTCAAGGACGGCTTGCTATGACTGATGGCCTAGGGGCGGGGAGGGATGGTTTTCAGCAGTCCTTGGCCGGGGAAAAGCATGCGCGGCGGGCCGCCGGCAGGGCAGCGGACGGCGTCAGGCAATGCGGTTGACAGCCGTCACCCTGGGGCCTGGCCTGCCAGTCGCGCTAAACTCGCCGATTCCTTCGAGGAGACCCGACACATGTGGTATTGCATCACCGGCACGGATCACCCTGAATCGCTGGAACGCCGCATGGCCGCCCGCCCAGCCCACTTGGCGCGCCTGCAGCAGCTGCAAGCGGAAGGACGGCTACTGCTGGCGGGGCCGTTTCCCGCGATCGATGCCCAACAGCCTGGCCTGGCTGGTTTTACCGGCAGCCTGATCGTGGCGGAATTCTCTTCGCTGGCCGAGGCCGAGCAATGGGCCGGGGCCGATCCCTATGTCGAAGCCGGCGTGTACGCCAACGTAAGCGTCAAACCGTTCCTCAAGGCGCTGCCGGCATGACCGCAGCGATGGTCGAGGAAATCCGCCGCCGCCTGGCCGAGGCGCTGCAGCCGGTCGAGCTGGAGGTGGTGGACGAGGGCTACAAGCACGTCGGCCACGCCAACGAGGGCAAGGGGCACTTTCACGTGCGCGTGGTGAGCGCGGCCTTCGCCGGTCAGTTGCCGATCAAGCGGCATCGGCTGGTGTACGCGGCGCTGGGCGAGCTGATGGACCAGGGCATCCACGCGCTGTCGATCGACGCCAAGGCGCCGGAATGAATCGGATCAAGCGCTTGCATCGCACTTTTCGCCTTGCCTGATCGTTCCTTATGCATTGCGGCGCTGTCCCGCGTTTGGCACAGTGACCCGTCGCCCGCGCCAGCGGGCCATCACCTTCGAGCATCTGAATCTGCATGCGCCTAACCACGATCAAACTCGCCGGATTCAAGTCCTTCGTCGACCCGACCACGCTGCACCTGCCCACCAACATGACTGGTGTGGTGGGGCCCAACGGTTGCGGCAAGTCCAACATCATCGACGCCATCCGCTGGGTGATGGGCGAAAGCGCGGCCAGCCGCCTGCGCGGCGATTCGCTCACCGACGTGATCTTCTCCGGCTCCAGCGCGCGTAAGCCGGTGGGGCAGGCGAGCGTGGAGCTGATTTTCGACAACTCCGACGGCACCATCCAGGGCGAGTACGGCCAATACGCGGAGATCTCGGTGAAGCGCCAGGTGACGCGCGACGGGCAATCGGCGTATTTCCTCAACGGCGCGCGCTGCCGCCGGCGGGACATTACCGACCTGTTCCTCGGCACCGGTTTGGGGCCGCGCAGCTACTCGATCATCGAGCAGGGCATGATCAGCCAGATCATCGAGGCGCACCCGGAAGAACTGCGCATGCATCTGGAGGAAGCGGCCGGCATTTCCAAATACAAGGAACGCCGCAAAGAAACCGAAAGCCGCATCAAGGCCACGCGTGAAAACCTCGACCGCGTGCGCGACGTGCGCGACGAAGTGGACAAGCAGCTCGAACACTTGAACCGCCAGGCGCGCGCCGCCGAACGCTGGAAGGCCTATAAAGAAGAGCAGACGCGCAAGGAAGCCGAACTGCGCGCGCTCGAATACCGCGGCCTGAAAAGCCAGCACGATGGCCAAGGGCAGGGCCTGTCCGCCGCCGAGATCGAAATCGAGAAACGCCTGGCCGAGCAGCGCCAGATCGAATCGCAGATCGAAACCGCGCGCGAGCGCCACGTCGAAGCCAGTGAGCATTTGAACGAGGTGCAGGCCGAGGTCTACAAGGTCGGCGCCGAAATTGCGCGCGTCGAACAACAGGTGCGCCACAACCGCGAAACCGCCGATCGCCTGCAGCGCGCGCAACAAGATGCCGAGCGCGAGCACGCGGAACTCGCCGAGCACATCGCCACCGACCGCGAGCAGATCGAAACCCTGCGCATGGCGCTGGCCGAAGGCGAGCCGAAGCTGGAAGCCCTGCAGCAGATGCAGGACGAAACCGCCGACGCGCAGCGCGAAACCGAGACCAAGCTGGCCGACTGGCAGCAGCGCTGGGACACCTATACGCGCACCGCCGGCGAAGCGAGCCGCGCTGCCGAAGTGGAACGCACCAAGCTGGCTTACCTCGATCGCCAGGCGGTGGACCTGTCCAAGCGCAAAGACGCGCTGGAAGCCGAGCAGAAAGCCACCGACGTCGACGCGCTCGACGCCGCGGCCGAGCAGTTGCATAGCGAACACGATACTCAGCGCGAGCGGGTCGAATCGCTCGGCGGCATGCTCGACCAGCACAAGCTGGCGTACGAAAAAGTGCTCGACGAAGAGCGCCAGGTGCAAAGCACGCTCAACGATGCGCGCCAGCAATTGCAGACCGCGCGCGGCCGCCTCGCTTCGCTCGAAGCGCTGCAGCACGCCGCGCTCGGCCAGGAAGAAAGCGCGGCCAGCACCTGGCTGGCGCAGTTCGGCCTGGACAAGAACCGTCGCCTCGGCGAAATGCTGCAGGTGGAAGCCGGCTGGGAAACCGCGGTGGAAACGGTGCTGGCCGGTTTCATCGATAGCGTGCTGGTGGATGGAGCGCACGATCTGGCCAAGGAATTTCCTGGCCTCAGCAACGCCAACGTGGCGCTGCTGGATGCGGCCGAGGGCGGCGCGGCCACCGCCGGCACGCTGGCGGCGCACGTGCGCGGGCCGGCTGCCGCGATCACCATGCTGGGACACGTGCTGGTCGCCGAAGACATCGACGAAGCGCATCGCCGCGTTTTCGGCTTGTCCGCGCTGGCGCCGTATCAATCGGTGATCACGCGCAGCGGTGAATGGCTCGGCCCGGGTTGGGCCAGCGTGCGCCGTGCGCAGGGCAATCAGCTTGGCGTGCTGGCGCGCGAACGCGAGATCCGCACGCTCACCGAACAGGTCGAAGCGCTGGAAGCGCGCATCGAGGAAGCCACCGCGCGCCTGGACGACCTGCGCACCAGCAAGTTCGAAGCCGAACGCGCGCGCGACGACGCACAGCGCGAGTTGTACAACGCGCATCGCCGCCAGTCGGAACTGGCCGGCCAGTTGCAGAGCCATCGCGGCAAGGTGGAAACCGCGCGTGCGCGCTCCGAGAAAGTGGCCGGCGAATTGTCGGTGCTGCTCGAGCAGATGGAAGAACTCCAGACGCAGACGCGCGAAGCACGCGCGCGCCTGGACGAATCCGTCAACAACATGGGTGACCTGGAAGACCAGCGCCGCGAACTGGAAAACGAACGCCGCGCCTTGCTGGAAGCGCGCGAAGAAGCGCGCATGAATGCGCGCGAAGCCGCCGACCAGGCGCACGCGCTGGCGCTGAGCCTGGAGTCGAAGCGTTCTTCGCTCGCCTCGCTGGAACAGGCGCTGGCGCGCATGGAAAACCAGATCCGCCAGATCGAAGCGCGCCGCAGCGAAATCACCGAGCAGCTCGCCGCCGGTTCCGATCCGATCGCCGAACTGGAAGCCGAACGCCAGACCTATCTCGACCAACGCCTATTGGTGGATCGCCAACTGGTCGAGGCGCGCCGCGCGCTGGAAGATTGCGACATCGAGATGCGCAAGCTCGAACAGCAGCGCCACAACCTGGAACAGGAGTTGTCCGGCCTGCGCGAAAAGCTGTCGGAACAGAAACTGGCCGCGCAGGCGCTGCAGATGCGCGCCGAGCAACTGGCCGAGGCGATCGCCGCCTCGGGCCTCGACCTGGAAACCCTGCTCAACGAACTGGCCGAAGACGTCGACGCCGCGCAATGGCGCCAGCAACTGGCCGACCTTGGGCAGAAGATCGCGCGCCTGGAGCCGGTCAACCTTGCCGCGATCCAGGAACACGCCGAGCAGAGCGAACGCAAGACGTACCTGGACAACCAGCTCACCGACCTCACCAGCGCGATGGAAACGCTGGAAAACGCGATCAAGAAGATCGACCGCGAAACGCGCCAGCGCTTCAAGGAAACCTTCGATCGCGTCAACGCCGGCGTGCAGGAGCTGTTCCCGCGCTTGTTCGGTGGCGGCCACGCGTATCTGGAACTGACCGGCGACGATCTGCTCAGCACCGGCGTGTCGATCATGGCGCGTCCGCCGGGCAAGCGCGTATCCAACATCACGTTGCTGTCCGGTGGCGAGAAGGCGTTGACCGCGGTGTCGCTGGTGTTCGCGATCTTCGCGCTCAATCCCGCGCCGTTCTGCCTGCTGGACGAGGTGGACGCGCCGCTGGACGAAGCGAACGTCGGCCGCTTCTCCAACATGGTGCGCGAGATGAGCGAAAAGGTGCAGTTCATCTTCGTCTCGCACAACAAGGCCACCATGGAAGCGGCCAGCCAGCTCTGCGGCGTTACCATGCGCGAGCCGGGCGTGTCGCGCCTGGTGCAGGTCGATCTGGCCGAGGCCACCAAGCTGGCCGGCGCCGCCTGAGGTAGAGGACTTACGTCATGTCATACGAATTGGCTGTTGCATGGAACCCCTGGGTCGGCATTCCGTTGGCCATCGTCGGCGTGATCGTGCTGCTGCTGGTGTGGTTGTTCGGCGAGCCCAGGAAAGAGCAGGGCAAGCGGCGCGTGGCGCCGGAACCGAACCTGGAACGACGCGAACCCACGCTGGGCGATTCGATCGAAGAGAACGACGCGTTCGGCGACGACGAACGCATGGACCCGCTGTTCCGCGAGCCGGAGCCGCAGCAGGGCGAGCTCGACGTCAACCTGCGCACGGAGTTGGAGAAGCTCGGCGCCGCGCTGGCCGACCAGCGGCACGAAACCGTGTCGATGCCCAAACCCACCGGGCAATCCGCGTCGATCGTGGAAATGCTGCGCTCGCCCTCGCAGCCGGATGTCGTTCGTACCGCACCGGTGGAACCTGCACCGGTCGCGCCACCGGCGCCGGTCGTCGCAGCCGCCCCGGCACCTGTCGCAGCGCCGGCGCCGCGCATTCCGCCGCGTTCGGATCTGGGCAAGCGTCCCACGCAGGTGCCGGTGGAACGCATCGTGAGCCTGTTCGTGATGGCGCGCGAAGGTGAGGCGTTCAATGGCGCGGACCTGATCGTCGCGGCCGAAAAAGCCGGCCTGGAATACGGCGACATGGGCATCTATCACCGCCTGGTGGACGGCAAGCGCGAAGCCGGTCCGATCTTCAGCGTGGCCAATATGGTCAAGCCCGGCAGTTTCGACCTGACCCGGCTGGATGCGCTGCGCACGCCCGGGTTGAGTTTCTTCATGACGCTGCCCGGCCCGGTGACCGCGCTGGATGCGTGGGATGCGATGCTGCCTACCGCGCAGCGCCTGGCCGAACTGCTCGACGGCCAGGTGCTGGATGAAGAACGCAATGCGCTGGGTCGCCAACGCATCGCCCATATCCGCGACGAATTGCGTGGCTGGGATCGCGATCACGACGGTGGCGAGATTCGTTTCGGCCGTTGAGCGTCGTCACGTACATGCCGAAGTTGGGGTTTGCACCCCAACCTACAAACATAGATCAGGCAGCCTTGGTCGCCAGCGAACCGATGCTGTCACGCGCCGACGCAATCGCCTTCACCTTGTGCTCGGCGCCGACGCTCACGCCCTCGGCGCGGATGAACTGGATGTCGGTGATGCCGATGAAGCCCAGCACTGCGCGCAGGTAGTTCTCCTGGAAATCCAGGCCCGCGGCCGGGCCGCTGCTGTATACGCCGCCGCGGCTGGAGGCCACGATGACGCGCTTGCCGGTGGCCAGGCCCTGCGGGCCGTTCTCGGTGTAGCGGAAGGTCTGTCCGGCGATCACTACGCGGTCGATCCAGGCCTTGAGCTGGCTGGGAATGGAGAAGTTGTACATCGGCGCGCCGATCACGATGACATCGGCCGCCTTGAATTCATTCAGCACGTCCTGGCCCTGCTGGGCGGCAAGGCTTTCGGCGTCCTGCACCGGGGTCCAGTGGGGCAGGGGTTGTGCGGTGAGGTCGCGGTAGCTGATCTCCAGCGAGGGGATGTCGCGGGCGAGCTGGTCGACGATCGCGGCGCTCAGTTCGCGCGAAACGGAATGCTGGCCCAGTGAGCTTGCGTCAAGATGCAAGAGTTTCATGGTTCTATCTCGGTTCCAGGTCGGGCAGGCCGACATTGGAATTAAAGATAGATTCCGAACAAACGGACGATAAGATAGGGCTTTCGGAACTTATCGTTCCCACAAGGAAACAACGATGAACGCCTTGCCAGGGGCCATGCAGGACCTGAACGATCTGTATTTCTTCGCCGCCGTGGTCGAACACGGCGGCTTTTCCGCCGCCGGACGCTCCCTGGGGGTGCCCAAGTCACGGCTGAGCAAGCGCATCGCCCAGTTGGAGGACCGGCTTGGCGTGCGGCTGCTGCAACGGACTACGCGGCGCTTCGTGGTCACCGAAGTCGGCGAACGCTTCTATGGCCATTGCCGCGCCGTGCTTGAAGAAGCGCGTGCTGCACAGGAAGCCGTGGACGAACTGCGCGCCGAACCGCGCGGCATCGTGCGCCTGAGCTGCCCCATTTCGATCGCGCAGACGGTGCTGGCCTACATCCTGCCGGAGTTCATGGTGAAGTACCCGAAGCTGCAGGTGCGGGTACTGTCGAACAATCGGCGCGTGGACCTGATCGGCGAGGGCTACGACCTGGCCATCCGCGTGCGCACCAAGCTCGACACCGATTCGAACATGATCATCCGCAGCATCGGGCAGGAACGCGTGCTGCCGGTGGCCAGCCCGAACCTGCTGAAAGTGTATGGCCACCCGAAACGTCCCGAGGACCTTGCGCGCATGCCGGCGCTTTCGATGCAGGAGCATGAAGGCACGCAAGTGTGGGAGCTGAGCGACGCAAACGGCGAGCGCGTCAGCGTGGAAGTGCAGGCGCGTCTTATTACCGGTGATTTCGTCGTGTTGCTGGAAGCCGCGCGCGCCAGCATCGGCGTCGCTTTGTTGCCCGAATCGGTATGCGCGCCGGCGATCACGCGCGGCGATCTGGAAATTCTGTTGCCGGAGTGGAGCGCGCCGCAGGGCATCCTGCATTTCATCTATCCGAGCCGGCGCGGCATGATGCCGGGCGTGCGCGCATTGGTGGATTTTCTTGCCGAGCGCCTGCCGGAAGCGGCGCGCATCAGTCACGAAAACTGCACGCGTCGCCACCTCAGGGAGCTCGATCCGCAAAAACAGCCTACCGCCTGACCCGTGGTAGTCTTCGCGTTTAGCCATCCATACTGCTGCCCATGACTGTCGAAACCAAGCTTCCGAAAGTAGGCACCACCATCTTCAGCGTGATGAGTCACCTGGCCGTGCAGCACAAGGCGGTGAATCTCGGCCAGGGTTTTCCTGATTTCGAGCCGCCACAACCGCTGCAGGATGCACTGAGCCGCGCCATGGCCCAGGGGCTCAACCAATATGCGCCGGGCATCGGCACGCAGGCATTGCGCGAGCAGATTGCGCTCAAGACCGCGCGGCTCTATGGGCATAAGGTAAGTCCCGATAGCGATGTCACCGTCACCTCCGGCGCCACCGAAGCGCTGTTCGCAGCCATCGCGGCCGTGGTGCGCGCGGGCGATGAAGTGATCGTGTTCGATCCTGCCTACGATTCCTACGAGCCGGCGATCGAGCTGCAAGGCGCGCGTGCGGTGCATATTCCACTGACCGTGCCGACGTTTTCGATCGACTGGCAGCGCGTGCGCGATGCGATCACGCCGCGCACGCGCATGATCCTGATCAACAGCCCGCACAATCCTTCCGGCGCGGTGTTGTCGTCGCAGGACCTGGACGAACTGGCCGCGATCGTGCGCGATACGCCGATCGTGGTGCTGTCCGACGAAGTCTACGAGCACATCGTGTACGACGGCGCCGCGCACGAGAGCGTGCTGCGTCACCCGGAACTGGCGGCGCGCAGCATCGTGGTGTCCAGCTTCGGCAAGACCTATCACTGCACCGGCTGGAAGGTGGGCTATGCGGTGGCGCCGGCGAAGCTTTCTGCGGAATTTCGCAAGGTGCACCAGTACCTCACGTTCTGCACCTTCCATCCCGCGCAGGTGGCGTTCGCCGAATTCCTGGCGAGCACGCCGCAGCATTATTTGGAACTGCCGGCGTTCTATCAGGCCAAGCGCGATCGTTTCCGCCAATTGCTGGCGCCTTCACGGCTGAAACTGCTGGACGTGCCCGGCGGCTATTTCCAACTGGTCGATTACTCCGCCATCCGCAACCAGGACGATGTCGCGTTTTGCGAATGGCTGGTGAAAGAGGGCGGCGTGGCGGCGATTCCGCTCACGCCTTTCTACGAGAAGG
Source organism: uncultured Dyella sp. (assembly GCA_966430775.1). GTDB lineage: Bacteria > Pseudomonadota > Gammaproteobacteria > Xanthomonadales > Rhodanobacteraceae > Dyella_B. The sequence goes on from CBJMMB010000040.1 coordinate 8,702, forward strand.
CGCCGGGCACGCATCTGGTGCGCCTGTGCTTCGCCAAGAGCGATGCGACCATGGACGCCGCGGCGGAGCGCCTATGCAAACTCTGAACGTCACCCTCGTGCAGGGCGCCACGCGCTGGCACGATGCGCCGGCCAATCGCGAGTACTACGGCGCGTTGGTGCGCAGCGTGGCCGGGCGCAGCGATCTGATCGTGCTGCCGGAAACCTTGCTTTCCGGCTTCAGCAACGATACGCGCGCCAGCGCCGAAGACATGGATGGCGAAGGCGTGGCCTGGATGCGCGCGCTGGCGGGCGAGGTGAACGCCGTCGTCACCGGCAGCCTGGCCATTCGCGAAGGCGACAAGGTCTACAACCGACTGATCTGGGCGCGTCCGGACGGCAGCTACGCGCAGTACGACAAACGCCATCTGTTTCGCATGGCCGGCGAGCACACGCGCTATGGCGGCGGTACGCAGCGGCTCATCGTGGAACTGAAAGGCTGGCGCATCCTGCCGCAGGTTTGCTACGACCTGCGTTTTCCGGTGTGGCTGCGCAATCGCCGTCTCGAGTCGGCCGCCGGCGGCATGGAGTACGACCTGGCCTTGTTCGTCGCCAACTGGCCGGCGCCGCGCAGGCAGCCCTGGCGTACGCTGCTGCGGGCGCGCGCCATCGAAAACCTCGCCTATGTGATCGGCGTGAACCGCGTGGGCGTGGACGGCAACGAGCTTCCCTATGCGGGCGACAGCGCGGTGATTGATCCGGTGGGCGAGGCCTTGGTCGAACTTGGCGCGCAGGAGCAGGTGGTGACGGTCGTGATCGATCCGGCGCCGTTGCTGCAGCATCGCGAGCGTTTTCCCGCCTGGATGGATGCCGACGCGTTCACGCTCGACATCGAATGAGCGCCAAAGAGCGTCCGCCGGGTAAACGCCGTTTCAAAAAAACTTCACACAGAGTATTGACGGCTGCGCCCTCAACCTGAATAATTCCGCTTCTTGCTTCGGCACCTTTGCAGTTCGAAGGCGGCCACGGCAAAGAAAGGTTTAACCACGCGCCCGTAGCTCAGTTGGATAGAGTACCAGGCTACGAACTTGGTGGTCGGGAGTTCGAATCTCTCCGGGCGCGCCATATTTGCAAGGCATGATGTTGGTTCAAGTCGTGTCTTTTGCAGGCAGAACACCGTCTGCAAAAACCGGACAAAGAAGTCCGGCGTGTTCGATACGGATTGACGGGCCAGAGTGTCACCCGTAGCATTTCAAAGCTCAGGTCGCGAAAACCGATCTGGTTTCGAAAAACGGGGTATAGCTCAGCCTGGTAGAGCGCCAGCTTTGGGAGCTGGATGTCGTGGGTTCGAATCCCTCTGCCCCGACCAGCAGGTGTTCTGCTTTTAGTCAAAGCGCCTGTAGCTCAACCGGATAGAGCATCGGCCTTCTAAGCCGACGGTTGCAGGTTCGATTCCTGTCGGGCGCGCCAGCTTCGTGATTACGGTGGGCGTAGCTCAGTTGGTTAGAGTACCGGATTGTGATTCCGGTTGTCGTGGGTTCGAGTCCCATCGTCCACCCCAATTCAAGCAGTTCTGGGCCGTTAGCTCAGCTGGTAGAGCAGTTGACTCTTAATCAATTGGTCGTAGGTTCGAATCCTACACGGCCCACCAGCTAAACGAGGCACTCAGGTTTCCTGGGTGCCTTTTTCTTTGCGCGCGTCGAAAGCATCGTCGGTGTCATGACGCTGTTGCAGATCGCTTGCCCTTTTGTTTAATCGCTCAACCCGTATAGCGAATTTGAGCGTTGCATTGCGATGGCGAGGGACAAGCTGGTCGACGGATGCTAAATAGCCTGCTTCGGCCCGCGCGCAACTGGCGATGCGGGAACTGTCAGTGCTAACGCCAAGGGGGATGCCATGCGCGCGTCCAACATCGCATTGCTGGGTCTTGTCTGTTCTTTCGCCACGTTTGCCGGCCTCGTGCATGCGACGCCGATCGCTACGCTCGACCGGCATGGTGCCTGGGTAAGCGTGGAGGCCTATGGCCCGAACGTCATCCACGTCACGATTGCCGCCGACAAGAGCGAAGCGCTCAAGGCGCCCGGCTACGGCATCCTGGCCGATCACGTCGACAATTCGGCCTTCCATGAAACCAGTGATCGGAACGGCGACACCTTCGCATCTTCGGCGTTGACCTTGCACGTCGATCCGGTGCCACCGCCGCACACGCCGGGCGTGACTGAGCAGTACTTCGCGCCCACTCTGGCGCCGGTTCGCCTGCAGGTGAAGGACGCCAAGGGCGAAACAGTCGTCAACATGATCGACTGGAACATGTCGCCGCACGATGTGACGGGCGAAGCCACCTATCAAGTTGGCGCAACGTTTTTGGCACCGGCTGACGAGCACTATTACGGCATGGGGCAGAACCAGGACAGCCTTGGTCCGCTCGATCTGCGCGGTCGCGTTATCGATTGCAAGCATTGGTATGACGCCCCGTCCGGTGAAACCGTCTGCGTTCCCTTTATGGTTTCGTCCAAGGGCTACGGCATCATCTGGGACAATCCGTCCGACACGCATTTCGTGGCCGGCATTCGTGGCCGCACCACGTTCCAGTCGAAGGTTGGCGAACGCGTCAGTTTCTTTGTCGTCACCGGCGACAATCCCGAACAGATCTATTCCGCTTACGCACGCGTTACCGGCAAGACGCCGATTCCGCCCAAAGCTGCTTTTGGCCTGATCCAGTCCAAGGCGCGTTACGACAGCCAGGCGGAAATATTGCGCGTCGCGCACACGTACCGTGAAAAGCACTATCCGCTCGACGTCATGGTGATCGACTGGTTCTACTGGACGCGCATGGGCCAGTTGGACATTAATCCAGCAGAATTCCCCGATCCCGATGGCATGAACAAGCAGCTTCATGACATGGGCATGAAGTCGATCATCTCGATCTGGCCGCGCTTTGAAAAATCGAGCCGCTATTTCAGCGAACTCGACGCCAAGGGTTATTTCCTTAAGGACAAGAACGGCAAGACGGTCGATGGTTTGCCGTTCCGTTCGGATCGCGCCGGCGCGCTGATCGATTCGACCAACCCTGCGGCACGCAAGTGGTACTGGGAGCATGCGCGCGACAATATTCTTTCGCACGGCTTCGATTATCCGTGGCTGGACGAAACCGAACCGGACCTGGTGCCGGACGGATTCTTCTATTCGATCGGTTCGGGCGATCGCTATCACAACGTCTATCCGCTGCTGCACGTCGAAGGCGTTGCGCAGGGCATGCGTGCATGGAAGCCCAACACGCGCGTGCTGATTCTGTCTCGTGCCGCCTATCTCGGATCACAGCGCACCGGCGCATTGTTCTGGTCGTCGGATATCGATCCGAGCTGGGAAGCGCTGCAGCGCCAGATTCCCACCGGCCTCAACATGGTCGCTTCGGGCATCGCCTATTGGGGCAACGACATCGGCGGTTGGCAGTATTTGCCGCAGACGACCCGTGCGACCAAGCCGCCGTTGCTCGATCCGTCGGATGCGCGTGACGTTGTCGGCCAGAACAACGACTACCCGGAACTGCTTACGCGCTGGTTCGAATACGGCACCTTCCTGCCGACCTTGCGCCTGCATGGCGATCGCAAGCACACGGAAATCTGGGCGTTCGGTCACCAGGCCGAAGCGATCATGGCCAAGTACGACAAGCTGCGCTATCAGCTGATTCCCTATATCTACAGCCAGGCCAAGATCACGCATGACACCGGCGCGCCCTTCATGCGGCCGCTGTGGATGGATTTCCCGAACGATCCGAACGTCGCCAACCTGGGCACGCAATACATGTTCGGCCCCGCGTTCCTGGTCGCACCGGTCACCGCGCAAGGCCAGACGGAAAAAGACGTCTATTTGCCGGCCGGCAGCGACTGGTACAACTTCTGGACCAACGAAAAGCTGGCCGGCGGACGCTGGGTGAAAGTGGCCGCGCCGATCGATCAGATTCCGGTCTTCGTGCGTGCAGGCTCGATCGTGCCGCTGGGTTCTGCCATCGAGTCGACCGCGTCGAAGCAATCGGTGGCCGAGATCCGCGTCTATCCCGGCAAGGACAGCGACTTTGCGCTCTACGACGACGACGGCACGTCGTACGACTATGAAGCCGGCAAGAGCACGCTCGCCAAACTGCATTGGGATGATGCGGCCGGCGCCTTGCGTGTCAGCGGCGGTGACAAAGCGCTCGCCGGCAAGGCCAAAGTAATCGGCAAGTAACGGCGTAAGGCCAGGCAGCATATGCCTGGCCTTTACGACAATCTGGTTTCAAGCAGCAGCGGCGAGGGCAGGGTGCACGCCGGGTGCATGCGGTTGAGGCTGTAGATCGCGCCGGCCAATCCCGTCATCAGTCCGGGCGTGAACGCATCGCGCGCCATGCCGCCGACAATGCCGCCATGTTCCTCGATTGCCGAAACGACGCGCGCGACGGGATGGATCGCCTCCAGCGCGCACCCTTCGGGATCCCATTGCGCGGCGCGTACCAGCCATTCCCACAGCGAAAAATCGCCGTGGCAGAGCGTGTGGCTGGAGCCCCATTTATCGCGCCCGGCGGCGACGGCGCGGCGCAACGTGTGCAGGTATTTCGGATCGCCGCTGCGCGCGTAGAGATCGCCGGCGGCCATGCCGATGCCCACGCTGCCGTAGCACCAGTTGTGGAAGCTTTCCCGGCGCACGCCTTGCTGGGTGACGAACCAGTTGCCCACGGTTTCGTCGTACTGCTCGCACTGCAGCTGAAAACCTTTGTCGGCGATATCGCGCCATCGCGCCCGCTCAATGGCGTTGCCGGCGCCAGCCAGCAACAGCCGCGACAACGACCATGCGATTCCCATGGAGCCATGCGCGAATCCACCGATCGGATCGGGCGTGCGCATGGTCGGCCAGTACGCGGTTGAGCCTTCGATCACGGCCGTCGCCACAAGCTGGTTCGCCGCGCGCGAGGCCAGATCGAGCCAGCGTTGATCGCCCGTGGCGTGCGCCAAGCCGAGCAGTGGCGGAATCGCGCCGGATGCGCCACCGAGGATGTCGAACGCCTTGTCGCTTTCGAAGCCCAAGCGCGCCAGGGCTTCGGCAAAATGGATGGCGCGCTCCAGATACTCGGCGTTTTGTTGCAGATCGTGCAAGGTAAGCCACGTCCAGATCTGCGCGCCGTAGCCGGTGAATCCACCTGACAATTCCTGCTGTTCGTCCGCCTCCATGGCGAGCAGCACCTGCAGGGCTCCGTTCAAGGCTTCTTCGATACCTATCACGGCGTCGGCACGGCCTTGCGCGGTTTCGTGCATATAACCGGCCAATGCCACCACCACGCCACCCAGGCCGAAGTACAGATCCGTCGCCAACGGCTGCACCTGCCAGCCAGCGCGATTCACCTCCGGCGTGATCCAGGTGATCGAACCATCCTTGCCGCGCACCGAAAGGCGCAACAGGCGCTCCACCGCTTCGGCCGCCAGTTTGCGTCGACGTTGATCAAGCCGATCCGCGTGCGGATGGCGGGCGGAATATCGACGCGCGGCGCGATCGTCTTGCGGCTCGTCATCGGACAGATTGAGATGCGTGGCGACGAGCGCGCTGCGTACCGTCAGTTCTTCCAGTTCCAGGCGCATGGCGCGCCAATCGGCCACGGCATCGTCGATGCGCGCACGCGTCAACGGCGCGGCGAAGATCGGCACGTCGCCATAACGCAGATCATCGATCTCGGAAGCGATCTCCGCCGGTGTCGATGGCGCCTGCGGCATCACCGCAGCATTGCGCACCAGCAGATCGCGCGCGCGTTCGATCGCCTTGGTTTCGTCGTGCAACGACGCCGGATGCCACAGCATGCGGCCGATTTCCACATACGCCTGCGTGGCGCGGCGGATGTCGCGCGCCTGGCAACCTTCGAAATCGGAGAGCAGCGGCACCAGCTCGTCCCGCGCATCGCGTTCCTGGAAACGCGCGGTGAGCTCAAGAAAGCCTTCGCTGATGTGGTTCCAATATTTGGATACGTCCGGATCGGGACCGGGATGGTTCTGCGCGCGCTGCACATCCACATTGATGACTTCCAGTCGCGCTTCGGTGGTGCCTTCCTGCGCGATGACCGGCACGTGCACCTGCGGCTGTTGCCCGGGCAGTGCGCCGGCGGCGGACATGTCGACGCCGAAAAAGCCCAGCGCCGGCGCGCGATAGGGCACGATGCCAGTGCGCAGCACCGAGTTGCGGATCAGTTCGGACGCCACGTCGAACGCGTCGCCGTAAGGCGAGGGTTCGGTCTTGGGCATCATGCAGAACAGGCTTTCGACGTCGATCACCACCGGCACCGGTCCGCAGGCGATCAGGTTCTCCTGGTGGATATCGGTGCCACCAAGCAGCCGCAGCACCGCCAGCCAATGTCCCAGGTTGCGATAGAACCTACGCAGTTCTGCCTCGCCGCTGCAATAACGCTGTGCGATGAACGCGGCCCAACCGTAATCGCCGCAGTCCAGCACGGCGGGCACGCGGATGCGATCGGGATCATCGCCGAGGATGCGCGCCAGGAACGTTTCCAGCACACCGTCGATGCGCAGCGAACGAGGCTTGTAGATGACCTCGCCGTGTTCGAGCGTCAGCCGCGCCACCGATTGTCCGCCGCCGTGCAGATCGCCTTGACCAAGATGGAGTGCCATGAGGCGCCCCGCAGGCTGGCCGGGCAACTGCGAAAGCCGCGGGCGATCGGCGATGAATCGCGCCACCAGTGCTTCGATCGCGCTGCGTTGCGCATGAAGCGCGTGCGAGAGGCGCGCGTGCAGGCTAGGGTAGCGTCGATTCAGATGATCCAGGAACGCAGGTTGCAAAGCGTGGTCAACGAATTGCGCAAAGCACGCCGCTTCGTCGGCTGCGGTCAATTCACCGGCGCGCTTGGCGGCATGCAGTTCCAGCAGCAGCACGCGATTGAGCTTGAGGCTGGCGTTGGTGTTGAGCGCCTCATCGGCGGCGGCGCGAATCAGCTGTGCCTCGTCGGCCGCCAATGCCGGCGCGAGTTCGGTCAGGCGTGCGGTGAACATGGCGCGGGCCGGTGCGGTAAGGCCCAGGATGACGGGCGCAAAGGAATCGGGAGCGTTGGTTTCGGTAACCGTCGACACAGGCAGGTTCCTTGCTGTGGCTGTGGGAAAAACCGCGTGCGCTGAAAAAGCGGATCGAGATGCCAACGCGCAGCGCATGGCACGAACGCTGCGCGTTGGCCGTTCAGATCAACAGCAGAAGCAGGCTTGCGCGCAGATCTTGCCGCTGTACGAGCACGTGGTGGCGCCCGAGATGAGCACCTTGCCGATGCCTGGATCGGTCAGCGCCGCTTCGGTCGCGGCGGTACCTTCGATGTAGAGCGGGCCTGCGGGATTGTCCAGGCCTTCTTCGCCACTCAGCCAACCCGAAACGACTTCATCAATCTGTTGCATAACTATCTCCTTTGCGAAGCAAGAGTTAGAAACAGCGAAGGCGTGGATGTCGGTAGCCACATGTTGACGCGGCCCCGAATCCGAGCCGTTCAGTACGTTGACACACATGGACACACGGTCTGCCGGCGGATGAAAGCCACTGTCAGTCAAGCGGTTGCCGGCAAACCGGGGGCTACGTTGCGCCGCGGCCGATCGCGGTGTCAATCGCCGGTATGTGATCGGCGTTGAAGTATGCGCGGCCGGTCGTCACGCGTTCGTTTTTGCATTGCAGCAACCGGCGCAAATGCAGGCCCCATGCGCTTGTGCTGGGCCGTCGCCAAACCGTAAAATGCATCTCTTTGGCGCAGGGTAGCCATCGCCCCAGGTCGCGGCAGGGCAGGCATTCGACGGTCTTGGTGACCCAAGAAAGTCGTTGAGAATCCGCAGCTTAATCCGGCGAACGATGCGAAAGTGGCGGAATTGGTAGACGCACTGGATTTAGGTTCCAGCGGGTAACCCCGTAAGGGTTCGAGTCCCTTCTTTCGCACCATCGGACCTTGCGCTTTATTTGCAGGCGGCTGTGCCGCTGCGGTGCCATCACGGGCCATTACAGGACATTCCAGGAGACGTCATGCAGTTTTCGGTTGAAAACGTCGGCAAGCTCGAGCGCAAGCTCACGGTCAAATTCCCGGCCGAGCGCTTCGAGTCGCAGGTCAGCGCGCGCATCGCCGAGATGAGCCGCACGGTTCGCCTGAAGGGTTTCCGCCCGGGCAAGGTGCCGGCCAACGTGATCCAGCAGCGCTTCGGCGCGCAGGTGCGTGGCGAAGTGCTCTCGGACCTGATCAGCAGCACGCTGCGCGAAGCCTTCGAGAAGGAAAACCTGCGTCCCGTCGCCAACCCGGCGATCGACACCACCGGCCAGCCGGAAAACGGCGAAATCGCCTACACGGCCACGTTCGAAGTGATGCCGGAATTCCCCGAGATCGACGTCGCTGCGCTGGACATCGCCCGCCCGGTCGCCGAAGTCACCGACGCGGACGTCGAGAAGATGATCGAAACGCTGCGCCAGCAGCGCCGCAGCTTCCATGACGTCGAGCGCCCCTCCGCCGAGGGCGATTTCGTGATGTTCGAATACGACGCCGTCGCCGGCGATTACCGCTTCCCGGCCGAAGGCCAGGAACGCGCGGGCAGCGTGCTCGGTTCGGGCACCCTGTTCAAGGCGCTGGACGGCGCGCTCACCGGCCGCAAGGCGGGCGAGTCGTTCGAGAGCGAGATCGAATTCCCGGCCGACTTCCGCAACGAGCAGCTCGCCGGCAAGACCGCCAAGGTGAACTTCAGCATCGTGAAGGTGCAGGAGCCGCGCCTGCCGGAAGTGGACGCCGAGTTCATCACCCTGTTCGGCATCGACGACGGCGACATGGATCACTTCCGCAAGGAAGTGCGCGCCAACCTGGAACGCGAGCTCAAGGCCGCGCTGATGGGCCGCCTGAAGTCCCAGGTCGCCGAGAAGCTGGCCCAGAAGCATAGCGATCTGGAAGTGCCGAACATGATGGTGCAGGGCGAAGCACGCAACCTGGCGGCTGCCAGCGTGCCGCGCGGCCAGCAGCCCCCGCCGCAACTGGTCGACGCCGCCATGCCGGCCGCGCGCCTGCGCGTCATCGCCGGCCTCTTGATGGGTGAGCTCGCCCGCAAGAACGAGCTCAAGCTGGACCGCACCCGCCTGGCCGAGCAGCTCGCAGCCATCGCCTCGACCTACGAGGAGCCGGAGAAGGTCATTGAACTCTACAACGGCGATCCCCAATTGATGTCCGGACTGCAGAACCGCGTCATGGAAGATCAGGTGGCCGAGTGGGTGGCCGAACACGCCAACACCACCGTGCAGAACCTGAGCTTCGACGAAGTCATGCGTCCGGTCGGCGCCTGAGACGATTCGATCAGGCCCGGCGCACCCGTCAGCGCGCGAGGTTCGATTTACCTTCGAACATGAGCTCCGCGAATCGAGCATGCAAAAACATGCTGGATTCGCGGCGGGTTTTCGTCGGCTTTGCTAGCGGAAGGATTTCCCGACCTGCTAGTCTGGCTCGAACATACGAATCGTCATTAGTCCCACATCCGGAGAGCCGCACGCATGGCCATGGACCCGATCCAGAACCTCAACCTGGTGCCGATCGTCGTCGAGCAGACCGCTCGCGGCGAGCGTTCGTATGACATCTACTCGCGCCTGCTGAAGGAACGCGTGATCTTCCTGGTCGGCGAAGTGAACGACCAGGTGGCCAACCTGCTGGTGGCGCAGATGCTGTTCCTTGAATCGGAAAATCCCGACAAGGACATCCATCTCTACATCAACAGCCCCGGCGGCGCAGTCACCGCGGGCCTGGCGATCTACGACACCATGCAGTTCATCAAGCCCGACGTCAGCACCATGTGCGTCGGCCAGGCCTGCAGCGCCGCATCGCTGCTGTTGATGGCAGGCGCCAAGGGCAAGCGCTATTCGCTGCCCAATTCGCGCGTGATGATCCACCAGCCTTCGGGCGGAGCGCGCGGCCAGGCTACCGACATCGAGATCCAGGCCCAGGAAATCCTGTACCTGCGTCGCCGCCTGAACGACATCTACGTCCATCACACCGGTCAGGAGCTCGATAGGATCGAACGTGATATGGAACGCGATCGTTTCATGAGCGCCGAACAGGCCAGGGATTACGGCCTGATCGACGCCGTTCTGGACCGCCGCGCCGTCGAAACCGTCAAATCGGCCTGATTTCGGCCGATTCACCCCTGGGAAACGGGGTTCCGCGTCCGGGTGCGGACTCGGAACCCTGTGCTATTCTCGACCCGTACCGGGATTTTCTAGCAGGATCAAACGAATGACTGACGAGCGGCAGGGCCGTTCCAACGACAGCGGCAAGATTCTTTACTGCTCCTTCTGCGGCAAGAGCCAGCATGAGGTGCGCAAGCTGATCGCGGGTCCATCCGTGTTCATCTGCGACGAGTGCGTGGAGCTGTGCAACGACATCATCCGCGAGGAGCTGGAAGAGAAGGCCGCCTCCGGGCGTAGCCAGCTGCCCAAGCCTAAGGAGATCATGGAGACGCTCGACCAGTACGTGGTCGGGCAGACGCGCGCCAAGAAGGCGCTGGCCGTCGCGGTCTACAACCACTACAAGCGGATGGAATCGCGCCAGCGCAGCGACGACATCGAGCTGGGCAAATCCAACATCCTGCTTATCGGCCCGACCGGCTCGGGCAAGACGCTGCTGGCCGAAACGCTGGCGCGCCTGCTCAACGTGCCGTTCACCATCGCCGACGCCACCACGCTGACCGAAGCCGGTTACGTGGGCGAGGACGTGGAAAACATTATCCAAAAGCTGTTGCAGAAGTGCGACTACGACGTCGAGAAGGCACAGTCGGGCATCGTCTACATCGACGAGATCGACAAGATCTCGCGCAAGAGCGAAAACCCGTCGATTACCCGCGATGTGTCCGGCGAAGGCGTGCAGCAGGCGCTGCTCAAGCTGATCGAAGGCACGCTGGCGTCGGTGCCGCCGCAGGGTGGCCGCAAGCATCCGCAGCAGGAATTCCTGCAGGTCGACACCAAGAACATCCTGTTCATCTGCGGCGGTGCGTTTGCCGGCCTGGAAAAGGTCATCCAGCAGCGCTCCGAAACGATCGGCATCGGCTTTGCCGCCGAAGTGCGTTCGAAAGAACGTACGGAAAACCTCGGCAAGGTGCTGGCTGAAGTAGAGCCGTCCGACCTGGTGCGCTTCGGCCTGATTCCGGAATTCGTCGGCCGCCTGCCAGTGGTCGCCACCCTGGATGAGCTGGACGAACCGGCGCTGGTGAAAATCCTTACCGAGCCGCGCAACGCCGTCACCAAGCAGTTCCGCAAACTGTTCGAGATGGAAGGCGTGGAACTGGAGTTCCGTCCGGAAGCATTGCAGGCCATCGCCCGCAAGGCGCTCAAGCGCAAGACAGGCGCGCGTGGCTTGCGCACCATCCTCGAGCAGGTGCTGCTCGACACCATGTACGAGCTGCCGTCGCTGGAGCACGTCAGCAAGGTGGTGGTGGATGATGCGGTGATCGAAGGACAGGCCGAACCGTATCTCATCTATCGCGGAAACCTGCAGCAACAGGCGCGCATCGGCAGCGAAAGCGGCGACGCAGCCGCCTGATCTACGCTCAAAAGCAAGCCTCCTACGGCCTCGGCGGTCTCCGCCGGGGCCGTATGTTTTCTGTTACAGCATCAGCACTTGTATGCGCTGAGTGATGCCTCCACTTGACGAGTCAATGGCCTCGGCGCAGTGTCGGGGTCGTCGACCGAGTGGTGCAGGACGCGCCGCGCAAATCCGGACATGCAACACCGGAACAGTCGATGCTGAAGAGTGGTCAGGACGATGGCTCGAAGACTTCCCAACTTACATTCGCGAGAGAAACCCTCCGATGGCAAAAAGTGCCGCAATCTCCACTGCTACAGGCGCCGCCCTGGACGTACTACCGGTGCTTCCGCTGCGCGACGTGGTCGTGTACCCGCAGATGGTGATTCCATTGTTTGTGGGGCGCGACAAATCCATGCGCGCGCTCGAACGCGCCATGGAGGGCGAACGGCAGATCCTGCTGGTCGCACAGAAGAGCCCGGACATCGACGATCCGGCCATCAAGGATCTGCACGAGATCGGCACGCTCGCCGGCGTGCTGCAATTGCTCAAGCTTCCCGATGGCACGGTGAAGGTGCTGGTCGAAGGCCAGGCACGCGTGGCGATCGAGCAATACCACGACGAGAGCGGCATGCTCACCGCGCGCTCGCGCGTCATCGAGCCGGTCTACGGTTTGAAAGAGCGCGAACTGGATGTCGTGTCACGCACGCTCGTGTCGCTGTTCGAACAACTGGTCAAGCAAAGCCGCAAGCTGCCGCCGGAAGTGTTGGCGACGCTGTCGGGCATCGATGATCCTTCGCGCCTGGCCGATTCGATCGCCGCACATCTCTCCGTGCGCATGGCGGACAAGCAGAAAGTGCTGGAAACGGCCGACGTCGGCCAGCGCCTGGAATTGCTGATCGGCCTGGTCGACAGCGAAATCGATCTGCAGCAGGTGGAAAAGCGCATCCGCGGCCGCGTGAAGTCGCAGATGGAAAAGAGCCAGCGCGAGTACTACCTCAACGAGCAGATGAAGGCGATCCAGAAGGAACTGGGCGAGGGCGAGGAAGGCCCGAACGAAATCGAGGAACTGCAAAAGAAAATCGAAGACGCCGGCATGCCCAAGCCGGTGCTGGCGAAAGCGCGCCAGGAATTCGGCAAGCTCAAGCAGATGTCGCCGATGTCGGCCGAAGCGACGGTGGTGCGCAACTACCTCGACTGGCTGATCGGCGTGCCGTGGAAGAAGCGCAGCAAGGTGCGCAAGGATCTCGCATTGGCGCAGCAGGTGCTGGATGCCGATCACTTCGGCCTGGAAAAGGTAAAGGAACGCATCCTCGAATACCTCGCCGTGCAGCAGCGCGTCAGCACCATGAAGGGCCCGATCCTGTGCCTGGTCGGCCCGCCCGGCGTGGGCAAGACCTCGCTCGGCCAGTCGATCGCCAAGGCGACCAACCGCAAGTTCGTCCGCATGAGCCTCGGCGGCGTGCGCGACGAAGCGGAAATCCGTGGCCATCGTCGTACCTACATCGGCTCGATGCCGGGCCGCATCGTGCAGAACATGAACAAGGTCGGCAGCAAGAATCCGCTGTTCGTGCTGGATGAAATCGACAAGATGTCGATGGATTTCCGCGGCGATCCGTCCTCGGCGCTGCTGGAAGTGCTCGATCCGGAACAGAACCACGCGTTCAACGACCACTATCTGGAAGTGGACCTGGACCTTTCCGAAGTGATGTGGGTGGCCACCGCCAACTCGCTGAACATTCCTGGCCCGCTTCTGGACCGCATGGAAGTCATCCGCATTCCGGGCTACACCGAAGACGAAAAACTGGCGATCGCGCTGCGGTATCTGCTGCCGAAGCAGATCAAGGCCAACGGCCTGAAACCGGACGAAGTCACCGTCGATGGCGAAGCGGTGCGCGACATCGTGCGCTACTACACGCGCGAGTCGGGCGTGCGCAATCTCGAACGCGAGATTTCCAAGATCTGCCGCAAGGTGGTCAAGCAGCTGACGCTGGGTGAACTCAAGGAAGGTGCCGAACCGGCCAAGGCCGGCAAGAAGAAGGCGAAGGCGGTGCCCGGCAAGGTCGCGGTCAATTCCGACAACCTCGAGAAATATCTCGGCGTGCGCCGCTTCGATTTCGGCCGCAAGGAACAGCAGAACGAAGTGGGCCTGGTGACCGGTCTGGCGTGGACGCAGGTCGGTGGCGACCTGCTCAGCATCGAAGCGTCGATCGTGCCCGGCAAGGGACGGCAGGTGCATACCGGCCAGCTTGGCGACGTGATGAAGGAATCCATCCAGGCCGCGCTGTCGGTGGTGCGTGCGCGCGCCGATCAGCTCGGCATCGATAAGGATTTCCACGAGAAATTCGACTTGCACATCCACGTGCCGGAAGGCGCCACGCCGAAGGACGGTCCGAGTGCGGGCATTGCGATGTGCACGGCGCTGGTGTCGGCGCTCACCAAGGTACCGGTGCGCTCCGAAGTGGCGATGACCGGCGAAATCACGCTGCGCGGTCGCGTACTGCCGATCGGCGGCCTGAAGGAAAAACTGCTTGCGGCGCATCGCGGCGGCATCACCACCGTGATCATTCCGGACGAAAACCGCAAGGATCTGGCCGACATTCCGGAGAACATCACCAGTTCGCTGGACATCCATCCGGTGCGCTGGATCGATGAAGTGCTCGACATCGCGCTGGAACGCCCGCTGCAACCGTTGGCGAAGGAATCGAGCGAAACCACCACAACGGCCGCCGCGACGACCGAAGCGGTGGCGCCGCACGAAGATGGAGCGGAAACGCCCGCGCGTCCGCACTGATCGATCGCTTCGATGTTTGTGACAGGCGACACGCATCCCGTGTCGCCTGTTTTTTTTCAGGCGCGCTTAGCACGGCCGGACGCGCTTTGCATAGCGTCCGGCGATGCGCGAACGCGCACGGCTGAACATCCCGCAATGCGTTGGTATAGCTTGTATTGCGGACCCTTGGGGGCGCTGGTATAAAGGCTCACCGCCATCCTGGGCGTCAGCCATACACAGCGATGCGGGTCTGCGAGGCAGCGCCCTGCACGATGCCAACGATCCTTTCCCGCGTTGTCCCAATCCCATCCGTTCCGCGGGCCGAATACCTGTTTAAGGGAGTAACTCAATGAATAAAACCGATCTGATCAATGCCGTCGCCGAAAAAGCCGAACTGACCAAGGCCGACGCTGGCCGCGCGCTCGAAGCGTTCTTCGAAACCGTGCAGAAGGCCCTGCAAGGCGGCGACGACGTCTCGGTCGTCGGCTTCGGTACCTTCACCGTGCGCAGCCGCGCCGCTCGTACCGGCCGCAACCCCCGCACGAACGAAGAGATCAAGATCGCCGCGTCCAAGGTTCCGGCCTTCAAGGCTGGCAAGTCGCTCAAGGACGCCCTAAACTAAGCGGCCCGCTAGGGTCCGGGTGCTTAGCTCAGCGGTAGAGCGTCGCCCTTACAAGGCGAGGGTCGTAGGTTCGATCCCTACAGCACCCACCAGTAACGTGGAGCGGTAGTTCAGTCGGTTAGAATGCTGGCCTGTCACGCCGGAGGTCGCGGGTTCGAGTCCCGTCCGCTCCGCCACGGTTTGCAAGGGCGCCCCCGTGGCGCCTTTGTCGTTTAAGTCACGCGCGGCAACGCGCAAAACATTCATCGCGGGAACAACCCATGCTGCAGTCACTACGCGACAAGATGCAAGGATGGCCGGCCATCGTTGTGCTGGGCGTTGCCGTCTTCGCCATGTCGTTCTTCGGCATCGAAGGCTACTTCAATTCACACGTTGAAACCTTCGTCGCCAAAATCGGCAAGCGCGAAGTCAGCCAGCAGCAGTTCCAGGACACCATCAACCGCATTCGTCAGCAGCAGCGCGCACAGCTGGGCGACCAGTTCGATGCGAGCCTGTTCGACAAGCCCGAATTCAAGCAGCAGGTGCTGGACGAGCTGATCAACCAGCAAGTGCTGCTGCAGGCCAACGAAGATCTCGGCATGCGCGTGTCGGATCAGGCGCTGCGCGATGCGATTGCGTCGCAGCCGGCGTTCCAGGTCGACGGCAAGTTCGATCCCAACATGTATCGCGCGCAGCTGGCCGGCGCCGGCATGACGCCGCAGGCCTATCAGGACGGTCTGCGCACCCAGATGGAAAGCAGCCTGCTACAGGATGCGATCAGCAGCAGCACGATCGTGACCCCGACCGACATCGACCGCTATCTGGATCTGAAACTCCAGCGCCGGGACATCCGCTATTTCGTGTTGCCGCGTCCGGCACCGGAAGACAGCCAGGTCACCGACGCGCAAGTGCAGGACTACTACAAGGCGCACCAGGCGGATTTCATGAATCCGGAACAGGTGTCGCTGAAATACATCGAAGTGAACGGCGCGGATCTGAAAGCCGATACGCAGCCGACCGATGAAGAACTTAAAAAGCGTTATCAGAGCGAACTCTCTCGCTTCGGCATGCCGGAAGAGCGCGAGGTGTCGCACATCCTGATCAACGTGCCGAAAAACGCCACGCCCGCGCAGCAGAAAGCCGCGCTGGAAAAGGCCGAGAAAATTGCTACCGAAGCCACGCCGGCCAACTTCGCCAAGCTGGCCCAGCAGGATTCGGATGACTTAGGTTCCAAGCTGCAAGGCGGCGACCTGGGCTGGTTGCAGAAAGGCGTGACCAATCCCGCGTTCGATGCGGCGATGTTCGCGCTGCAGAAAGGACAGGTTTCCAAGCCGGTGTTGTCCGACGAGGGCTATCACATCATCTATCTGCGCGACATTCGCAGCGGCCAGACCAAGCCGTTCGAGCAGGTGCGCGATCAGTTGCTGAAAGAAGCCACCACCGGCGAACGCGATCGCGTCTACAACGAAACGGCCGGCAAGATGACCGACCTGACCTCGCAGAATCCCGGCTCGCTGGAGCCCGCCGCGCAGGCGTTGAATCTGCAGATCAAGGAAACGCCGCTATTCGGTCGTCAGGGCGGGCAGGGCATTGCCGCCAATCCGAAGTTGGTCGCCGCGGCGTTCTCCAACGACGTGCTGGTGGCCGGCAACAATTCGCCGCTGATCAATCTCGGCAAGAACGACTCCGTCGTCGTGCGCGTGGACAAGCACGTGCCGGCCTCGGTCAAGCCGGTCGCGGAAGTGCACGACGCCATCGTGCAGAAGATCCTGGACCAGCGCATCGCCGATGCGGCCAGCAAGAAGGCCGACGTACTGGTGCAGCGTCTAGGCAAGGGCGAAGACATCGCCGCCGTGGCCAAGGCCGAACATGCCGATCTGCAGAACGTGAACCAGGCGCAGCGCGTGCAGCAGGGCGTGCCGCAACCGGTGTTGACGCAGGCGTTCAAGACGCCGCATCCGGCGGCCGAGGGCAAGCCGCAGTACGCCAGTGTCGCGCTCGATCACGGCAGCTACGCCATCCTGGCCGTGGACAAGGTGGAAGGGGGCGATCTGTCCAAGCTGACCGCCGACGACCGCCAGCAGCTCTATCGCCAGATGGTGCAGGTCTACGCGGCGATGGAAACGCAGGGCCTGGTCGACATGCTCAAGTCCAAGACGAAGATCGAGATCGCCAAGGACCGCATGTAATCAAGCGCAGGCGATCGTGCGAAAAGAAAAGGCGGCTCGAAAGGGCCGCCTTTTTCGTTGCACGATGTGAAGCAGTGATTCGCTCAGTGCTTGCCGGACGAATCGAGCTTGAGCACCTGGCCCGGCTTCAACGCCTTGCCGTGCAGATGATTCAGACGCTCGAGCGTGCTGACGCTGGTGGAGTAGTTGCGCGCGATCTGCCACAGGCTTTCACCGGGACGCACGACATGCGTTCTAGCGTGACGCGGCGCTTTCGCCTGGTCGTCATCATCCTGTGCTTTGTCCGCCGCATAGGGCGTATGCAGGGAAATCGTCGGCGAAACGCTGGCGGTCATGTCCTGCGCGTCGGCGATCTGCATGGCGTTGCGCAATTGTTCGGCATTGCGATGCGGCATCAATAGATGCCCGGGACCATCCGTGTCCAGAAAATTGCTTTGCAGCGCGGGATTGAGCCGCTTGAGATCATCCGTATCCATGCCCGCATGATCGGCCGCGGCGGACAAGGACATGCTGCGGTTCACTTCCACCGTTTCCAGATGCTGGTCGGCAGGCAAGGTGGGCAGATCGACATGGAAGCGCGAGGGATCGCGCACCACGCAGGAAATGGCCAGCAGCTTGGTGAGATGCTCGCGCGTCACGCGCGGCACCGGCAGTTTCGGAATGGCTGGTTCGTCCGGTGGCGTACCATGTTGCTGCACCAGGCGTTGTACGCCGAATTCGCCGCGGTTGAAGGCGTAGTCGACCAGGCGCCAGTCGTGCAGCTGGTTGTAGTAGTCGTGCAGCATGTGCATCACGCCGTCGGTCGAGGCGGAAGTATCCAGCCGGCCGTCGTAGCCGCGTTCCACATGCAGGCCCATGACGCGCGCCGTGCCTTGCACCAGCTGCCACATGCCGGCAGGCAGATTGCGATGGCCCGGCACGGGGCGATACTGGCTTTCCACCCACGGCAGCAGCACGAATTCACCGGCCACGTCGTATTTCTCAGCCGCTTGCTGCACGTAGACGATCTGCGGCAAGGCATCGCTCATTTCCGCTTCGAAGCGTTGCGGACTTTGCGTATAGCGGTGCGCCCACACCATGATCTGCGGATCCGCATCGCAATCGGACATGGCGAAGCTGCCGCGCAGCTTGTCCCACACGTTGGCGGTGGTGACGTCAGGCGTGCTCTGCGGCGCCTGTATCTGCGGCGAAGGCAAGGATGGTGCGGGGGCCGGAATCGATGGCGGGGTCACCGTGGCTGGAATATGCGCCGACTGATTCACGGAGGGCGTGGCGCAGGCGGTCAAGAGCGAGGCCAACGCAGCAGGCAGAAGTCGTCGTGTGTGCTTCATGCGCGGAACACGTCCTTGGCCGAGCGCAATGCCGCAAAGCGGGCGACCGGATCGTTGGCGGCGCCATGCCGGTTGCACCAGTCGATGACGCTTTCGCTGTCCACGCGCAGGAACGGATTGCAGGCCAGCTCGCTCGACAAGGGTGCCGGCACGCTCGGCTGATGCTGCGCACGCAAACGCGCCACTTCATCCACCCGCTGCTGCAGCGCGATGTTGTCGGGCTCCACCGATTGCGCGAAGCGGCCGTTGGCGGCGGTGTATTCGTGGCCGCAGCAGACCAGCAGATCACCCGGCAACGAAGCGATGCGCTGCAACGAGGACAGCATTTGCGCCGGCGTGCCTTCGAACAGTCGGCCGCAGCCGAGACTGAACAGCGTATCGCCACACAGCAGCACGCCGGCGCCGGCATACACGATATGGCTGAGCGTGTGTCCCGGCACCGCCATCACCTGGAAGCGCGCGAACGGCTGCGCCAGCACCACGCTGTCGCCATCCTGCAAGCGATGCGTGGCGATCGCGATGCGGGCGTCGTCTGGCGCATAGACGGGCACGTCATAGTTTGCGCGCAGCGCCTCGGCGCCGCCGATGTGATCGTTGTGATGATGTGTCAGCAGGATCGCGCACAGCTTCAGCTGGCGCGCGCGCAGGGCCGCTTCGACCGGCGCCGCTTCGCCGGGATCGACCACGATGGCGTCACCGTTGTCATCGTGCAGCAGCCAGATGTAGTTGTCGGCAAGCGCCGGTAACGGTACGACGTGCAAGGGCGATCTCCGCTGTTGCGGATGCGTCCGCCGCTGTTGCATGGTGAGCACACAGGCTCATGCAGCGCGGCCGGCACATCCTTCGTATCGACTGGCGCAGGCGTCCGGCTTGCGCGAGATCGCCGACTATAAGGCCCCTGGCGTCCCCGGATCGTTAGATATGCGTTAATCGGTGGCTTGCCTGATTTGCGTTGTGCCGTGGTTCGTCTTTGTCGGAGGCTGGTTAATATCTCGGGGTGCTTCGTCTGGCTCTGGCGGCCAGCAGGTAACCAGGCTCAAGGACCAGCCGCTAAACTCCCCTCCCAGACGCTTCAGACAGGCCTTCAGTAGATGCGACAGCGCGCCCAGGACATCTATGCAAGTGCGCCCATGCGTAGTCTGCTGGCCGATGAGACGGTCGCCTACATGCCCGACGTCCGCCGCTGCGCCGGTTCGCGGGCCTTGCTGCTTTCCGCGGCAGCGGACGATGGCCCGCCGAATCCGCCCTACCTGGGCCAGTGGGTTACGTTGCGGCTGGCGGAAGGGCGCCTGGGAGGAGACATCTCGGCCAGCGCTGACGAGCCGTTGCCGTTCCTGGACGGCGCGTTCGACCTGATCCTGCTGCGCCATGCGCTGGAACTGGCCCCGTTGTCGCTGGATGAGATCGTGCGCGTGCTGGCACCTGGCGGGCTGCTGGTGCTGACCGGCGTCAGCCCGCTCAGCGGATGGACGCCCTGGTGGCTCTGGCGCACGCGTGGCAGCGCCGCGCACGCCAGATCGCCGCTCGAGCTTGCTGCGCGCCTGCGCCGTGCGGAAGTGCTGGTGGAGCGGGTGCAGCGGGTAGGGCAGTTGCTGCCACTGTCCAACGCGCCGGCTGGCAAGACGCCGGGCTGGCTCGGTGGCGGCTATGTGCTGGTCGCGCGCAAGAAGGGACCGGCGAGCGCGCCGATCCGGCTGCGTCCCAAACCGGCGACAGCGCCGGTACGCGCCGGTCTTGCGCCCGGTGCGCGCCGCAGTTCGGTAAGCTGAG
>CBJMMB010000041.1:0-28367 GCA_966430775.1 uncultured Dyella sp.
CGCTGATGGCCGAAGGCGTGCGCGTGGTCGATCCGCGGCGCGTGGAAGTGCGTGGCGTCGTGCAAGCGGCGCGCGATGTCGAGATCGACATCGATGTGATCCTGGAAGGCAACGTACAACTCGGCGAGGACGTGCGCATCGGCCCCTTTTCACGCCTGAAGGACGTGCAGCTCGCACCGGGCACCGTCGTGCACGCGCATTGCGATCTGGAGGGCGTGGTGACGCATGGCCCGTGCCTGATCGGGCCGTTCGCGCGCCTGCGCCCTGGCACCGAGCTTGCCGCGGGCGTGCACGTGGGCAACTTCGTCGAAACCAAGAAGGCGCGCCTTGGCGAAGGCAGCAAGGCCAATCACCTTACGTATCTGGGCGACACCGTGATCGGCCGTCACGTCAACGTCGGCGCGGGCACGATCACCTGCAACTACGACGGCGTGAACAAGTTCGTCACCACCATCGAGGATGGCGCCTTCATCGGTTCCAACAGCGCATTGGTCGCGCCGGTAAAGGTTGGTGCGCAAGCCACCATCGGCGCGGGCTCTGTCATCACGAAAGACGCACCCGCTGGCGAACTCACCGTGGCGCGCGGCCGGCAGAGCACCTTGCCGGGATGGAAGCGTCCTGAAAAACAGAAGTGAGTTGGGGATGCCCTGATCTATTCCGCGCAGGCGTTACCGGCTCTGTCTGCGCGCAGCTCTTCGGCGCGCTGCCTCGACAGACGGCCAGTCTGCCTTCGCCAGCGCGCCTGTGATCTGCACGCAGACAGAACTGGTCCCACCTACGCCGAATAAATCAGAGCATCCCTTACCTGAAGCGCCAGCCGTCGAGCTCCACCAGCAGTTCGCGCCGGCACACATCGCCGTGCATCAACAAGACCGGCACGCCAGGCAACCGCCGCTGCAATAGCTCGCGCACGCGCGCCGCATCGGTGGCGTGGCGCACATAACCTTTCAGCGGTGAATGCGTATCGAAACCGGCCGGCATGTCCGCAGTGGCCAGCAAGGCTTCCAGGTTGAGCAAGGTCTCGTTGAGCTGCGCTTCGACGTCGCCTTCGTGCGCGGAGGCATGGCCGACGACCGCGGCGGTGCCGGAAATCGCCAATGCATCGCGTGCAGGCATCAGCATGCCGCGCGCAAAACCCGGCGACGTGCGGCCGTATTCGCGCGGGTAACGCCATGCGCTGGTCTGGCGCGGGTTTTCGACGGCGACGCCTTCGTCCACGCAGGCAAGCAGATAGATCTGCAGCACCGGTTCATGATGGTGATGCCCGATCGCCGTGGCCGCCGGAAAACCTTCCGCAAAAAAATCACCCAGCCCAGACGCGCGTCCGTTACAAAACTGTTTGTAGCGTTCGGCATCGCCCTCGCCGAGATTGATGTCGGCGATGTAGTTCCAGATGCGCAACACATGGCGTTCGTCACGCGTGCGCATGAAGCAGCGCAGGGTGTCATAAGCAAGGCGAGCGGCGTCTTCGATGCCGCCGGCTTCGCGCTCGTCCACTTCGATTGCCGCAAACAGCCAGCCGCCACCTGCCGACCAGCGCAGCTTGTCGCGGCGGCCGTAGGTCACTGGGGCATCGATTTGCCATGCTTCCAGCGGCGCCGGTGCATCGAAGCATTCCAGCGGCACGCGCAGCCAGCGCGCATCCTCGCTGGAGGCCGCGCCGGCGCCGAAGCCGAAGACGGCCAAGGTGCCCGCTTCGGCCAGCACCGTCGACGGGGACGTCATGCGGTAGGTCACGCTGAGGGTACGTGGCAGGGCGGAATTCGCCTGCAAGTGTTCGCTTGCCTGAACCATGCTTGGAAACAGCAACCGGGACCGAAAGACCCCTATGTTACACTGGCCGGCCACCCGGCCCCGAGGGGCCGGCCGTGTATCCGGAGCACTGAACCCACGCATGTCCACGCAGACCCCAGCCGAACGCGAACTGGCCACCCTGATCGTGGACGCGCTCAATCTCGAAACGGTCGAACCGGCCCAGATCGATCCCGAAGCGCCGCTGTTCGGCAGCGAGCTCGGCCTGGATTCGATCGATGCCCTGGAGATCGCCCTGGCCGTTTCCAAGCGCTATGGCATGCAACTGCGCTCGGATCATCCGGACAACCAACGCATCTTCAGCAGCCTGCGCGCGCTTTCCGAACATATTGAACGCGAGCGTACAGCTTGAGCCGGCATTAATCCGTTCGACAGCTTGAACGGGCATCATCAGCACCGTTCCCTTCCGGCGCCCAAGTACACGTGGATTCGCGCACTGCCAGTGATACCCCTTATCGCACGGTGTTTTGCGTGCCGGCGGAACATCCGTGCCTGCCGGGGCATTTCCCGGGCCATCCGCTGGTGCCCGGCGTGCTGATGCTGGAGCAGATAGCGCGAGCGCTGCGCGACTGGCGCCATCAACGTCTGGCGCGTGTGCGCGAAGTGAAGTTCCTGGCGCCGCTGCATCCGCAGGAAATGGTCGAACTGGAGCTGGTGGGTCGCTCCGGACAGGTCCGTTTCGAAATGCGCCGCGATGGACAATTGCTGGCGCGTGGCGCGATCGAGGGCGAAGCATGAGCGATCACTGGCAGAACCAGCGCGAAGGCGGCAACCGCTTCTGGCTCGGTGTGCTGGTTTCCGCATCGCTGCGTTTCGGCCATGGCTTCATGCGCCATTTTCTGTATCTGATCAGCCTGTACTACTTTCTGCGCCGCGGCGCGGAGCGGCGTGCTTCGCGTGATTACCTCACGCGTTTGTTCCGCCGTCGCGCAAAGCTATGGCAGGTGTTCAAGCATATCCATTACTTCGCGGTGACCCAGCTCGATCGCATCTACCTGCTGGCGCAGGGCGAACGCGGCTACGACATCGAAGTGAACGGCATCGAGCAGCTGCAGCACTACATCGCGCAAGGGCGTGGCGTGTTGCTGGTCGGCTCGCACCAGGGCAGCTTCGAAGTGCTGCGCACGCTGGCCGCGCGTTGTCCGGATGTGCCATTGCGGGTGCTGCTGGACAAGCAGAAAACGCCGACCATGACCGAATTGCTGGAAGCGCTCGCCCCGGAAGTCGGCGAAGCGGTGATCGACGTGTCGCAGGGTGGCGCGGCCACCACGTTGGCGATTGCGGAAACCTGTGGCGCCGGTGGCATGGCGGCGTTGCTGGCCGATCGCGGACGCGCCCATGAAGCGCTGCGCCGCGTCGATTTTCTCGGCGAGCCGGCGCCGTTTCCGATCGGCCCGTGGTTGCTGGCCAGCAAGCTGCAAGCGCCGGTGTTTCTGTGTTTCGGGCTCTATCGTGGCGGACGTCGTTATGCGTTGAGCTTCGAGCTGTTCGCGGAGCGTGTGGACATTCCGCGCGACGCACGCCAGCAGGCGCTCGACGACATATTGCGGCGCTACGCGCAGCGCCTGGAACATTACGCGCGCCTCGAACCGTACAACTGGTTCAACTTCTACGATTTCTGGCAGCAGGAAAGCACGCAGCCGCAAGCCATGAGCGAAACCCGCGCCATTCGCGAGGCCTGAGCATGCTCACGCGGCAACATTGGGCAAGCCGTGTTCCCCATGCCGAGGACATGGCGCTGATCGACGCGGTGGTCGACTGGACCGAAACGACCATCCACGCGATCGGCGAGCGGCACCGTCCGGATGGTCATCCACTGCGAAGCCCGGTCGGATTGCATGCAGTGCATCTGGCGGAATATGGCGCCCAGACGCTCGCCGTGCATGCGGCGCTGCTTGGTGAAGCCGGTGGTCGCGCAGGCAGATTGGTGAGCGTGCGCGACATGCAATTGGCGATCGAGTACGTTGATCTGTCGCAGGGACGTCTGGACGTCCATGCCGAACGCATCTATGTGGACGACCGCGGTGCGCAGTACCTGTTCAAGGTCGAACAACAGGGGCGGATGCTGGCGTCCGGCCGCGTCGCGGTGATGTACGCGCCGTAGCGATTCGATCCGCTGCGTGCAGCATCACGCAGTGCGGCGCGAATAGGTGTCGTCCACGATCAATGGCGCCGCACGCGAGCGGCTGTAGCTCGCCCACGGCTTGCCGTAATGGAACACCCGCCCGATGGTGTACATGCTGATGCGCAGCACGTCGCGCACCGGGCTGAAATGACTCAGGCGGAACGAGCCCTCGTACCGCGAGGCGATCGGCACCGATACGATGCCTAGACCTTTTTCGCGCGATGCCGCGATCAAGACGGCCGCCTCGAACACGAAGTTCTGCGCATCCAGTTCCACCAGGTCGAGCGCGCTGCGCGGATACCAGCGCTGCCCGCTCTGCGTGTCCGCCACCGGTTGCGCGCACGCCCATGAAATCCCCCAGTCGGCGAACGCGTTGGCGCGGCGGCGTCCCTTGGGTTGCTGGTCGCGCTGCAACAGGCGTGCACCGATCACGATGTGATCGGGAAAACGCTGGCCCACGTCGACCAGGCGCGGAATGTCCTCGGCCAGATGCTGGCCGTCGCCGTCCATCGTGACCACGGCATCGAAACCTTGCCGCAGCGCTTCGCGGAAGCCCGTGCGCAAGGCTTCGCCTTTGCCCTGGCGTTGCGCGTGGCGCAGCAAGGTGACGGGCAATGCGTTGACGAGTTCCGGCGTGCGATCGTCGGAACCGTCGTCGATGACGATCACCGGCACGTTCAAGCGCAATGCCGACTTCACCACCGAGAAAATGGCTTTTTCCTCATTGAGGCAGGGAATCAACACACACCAACGCAACATGCCGCTCACGCCGTAACCTCTATCTGTAAATGCAAGCCAAGCTGATCGGATGCCGCCAGCACGCATGCGCCTTCGCCCTTGGCGAGCATGGCAAGCAAGGGAAGGCATGCCGCTGAAGGATTTTCGTCCATCCACGCCGCACATGGCGCCGGCAGCGGCGGATGATGGGACGCAGCGGCCGTGGTCGCCAGGCGCAAGCGCGTACCGGCATGCGCGGCCGGCGCGATCACCAAGGCGCAGCCGAAGGCCTGTGTGCAGCCGATCAATTCACCGAGCGGCCCTACGCCGGCGGTATCGCTGGCTACCAGCAGCACGGGTCGATCGTCGGCATCGGCAAGCACGGCCGCCTCCAGCAGGCCTGCACCGAAACTCGCGTTGCCTGCACATACCGCGCCCGAAGGCGCACGGCAGTCGGTGGCGATGGTCCAGTAGCCGGCTGCGGCGTTATGCACGGAATTGTGGAAGCGGGTGGGTGAAAGCTCGGTGGGCGCGCGCGCCAGCACGCGGCACATATAGTCGGTGGTGGCCTGGTCGCCGTAGGCCGATGCAAAAACGCAGGCCAGGCTGGCGGCGGGGCGTCCGCTCATGGCGACGGCCTGCGTGGCCGCCTCGATCGCAACCAGCACGCTTTCCGGCGCGCGGCGCCGCTCGTTGGGTGATAGCGCCGATGCTTCAGGACGTGCGCTTGTGGCCGGTTGCGCATCGCCGGCAAGCCATCGGCGCAGCGCATCGAAATTCGCAAGCTGGGGCGACCACAGGCCGATGCCCTCCACCTGGACAGCCATGGTATTCATGCGTTCGTACCCGCGCGCGCAAAGGCAAGGCATGCGTTGCTGCCACCAAAGCCGAACGAATGGCTGAGCGCCACGTTCACCGGACGCGTTTCGTTATGCCATGCAAAGTGGGCCGTACACATTGGATCGGGATGCACGGCGCCTGCATTGCCCGGCACGAAACCTTCACGCAGCGCCAGCAGCGAAATCACCGCCTCCAGGATGCCGGCGGCGCCCAGGGTGTGTCCCGTCAGTCCCTTGGTGGAACTGACCCGCGTGCGTTTCGGAAACAGGCGCGCCACCAATGCCGCTTCCATCGCATCGTTTTTCTGGCTCGCCGTGCCATGCAGGTTGATGTAATCCACCTGCGAAACATCCAGGCCGGCACGCTCGAACATGTCGCGCAGCGCGAGTTCCGCGCCGGTACCTTGCGGATCCGGCGTAGACATGTGGTGCGCGTCGCTCGACTCGCCACAGCCGAGCAAGCGCAGCGGCGCATCGGGATGCACGTCGATGCGTTCGAGCAGCGCAAAGCCAGTCGCTTCTCCGATCGAAATGCCGCGCCGCGCCGCATCGAACGGGCGGCACGGTTCGGGCGAAACGAGCTCGAGCGCATTGAAACCGAACAGCGTGCTCTCGCACAGCGAATCCACGCCACCCACGATGGCGGCGTCCACCAGGCCAAGACGGATGAGCCGCTCGGCGCTGGCAAACACCTTGGCGCTGGAAGAGCAGGCGGTGGAGATGGTGAGGCAAGGGCCGCCGATCGCCAGTGCAGCGGCGACGAACGCAGTCAGGGAGTGCGGCGTGTGGATTGCTTTGCGATGCAGCTCTGCCGGCAAACGTTCGCCATCCAGATGCCGATAGCCTGCTTCGGTCGCCGCGATGCTGGCGGTGGACGTACCCAGCAACAGCGCGATGCGCGTTGTGCCGTAGCGTTCGCAGGCGGCGCGTACCTTGGCGAGGAATCCATCCTGCTGCAGGCCGAGCCAGGCCAGGCGATTGTTGCGGCAATCCCATTGCGTGTAGCTCGCCGGCAAGGCGGCATCTTCCAGGCCATCGACGCGCCCGATCCAGCATGGCAGCGGCGCGCTGCTGAAATTGTTGGCGCGCAATCCGCTGCGTTGATGGCGAAGCGCATCGAGCTGGGCGTCCAGGCCCAGGCCCAATGCGGAGGTGGCGGTAAACGCCGTTACCGCAAGCGGAAGGGTGGTCACACGCATGCCGCGAGCCTAGCCAGCGGGCAGGGGCTTGCCTAGATGGCCTTTCCGGCTGTGGTGGCTGGCGTTCATTTGATCGATCGCCGTTTTCTGTAAAGGCGGCCTTGCTAAGCTTGCGCGGATGATTCCAAGCGGACGAGCCGATGAAAAGCGAGCAGGTCGAACACGTCGAACAATTCTTGCGCGCACTGCAGGACCGCATCTGTCAGGCGATCGAACAGGCCGATGGCCAAGCCCGTTTTGTCGAGGATGCGTGGACGCGTCCCGCCGGAGGCGGCGGCCGCACACGCGTGCTGCGTGAGGGCGCGGTGTTCGAGCAGGCCGGAGTGAACTTCTCGCTGGTCCATGGGGACAAGCTGCCGCCCAGCGCCACCGCGCATCGGCCGGAATTGTCGGGTGGCGGCTTTGTCGCGACCGGTGTGTCGCTGGTGTTGCATCCGCGCAATCCGTACGTGCCGACCACGCATGCGAACGTGCGTTATTTCGAGGCGCGCAAGGAAGGCGTTGAGCCGGTGTGGTGGTTCGGCGGTGGCTTCGATCTCACGCCGTTCTATCCGTTCGAGGAAGACGTGCGGCATTGGCATACGGTGGCGCGCGATGTGTGCGCGCCGTTCGGTTCGGACGTCTATCCGCGCTATAAAAAATGGTGCGACGAGTACTTCTACTTGAAGCATCGCGCTGAAACGCGCGGCGTCGGTGGCCTGTTCTACGACGACCTCAACGAAGGCGGATTCGAGCGCTGCTTCGCGTTTATGCAGGCAGTGGGGCAGGGTTTTCTGGATGCGTATCTGCCGATACTCGAGCGCCGCAAAGACCTGCCGTACACCGAGCGCGAGCGCGAGTTTCAACTCTATCGCCGCGGACGCTACGTGGAATTCAATCTCGTCTACGACCGCGGCACCTTGTTCGGCCTGCAGTCCGGCGGCCGCACCGAGTCGATCCTGATGAGCTTGCCGCCGCGCGTGCGTTTCGAATACGCCTATCAGCCGGAAGCAGGCTCGGCCGAAGCGCGGCTTGGCGAATATCTCAAGCCGCGCGAATGGGTGTAATCATTCCAGCGGCTGCGCGCCGCTGAAGTGCATTGGCGTGGCGCCTTTCACCGGGCCGATCTGTGCGCTGTCGCTCACCTGCAGGACCACCTCGCGACGGAAATCCAGTGTGCCGCGCACGACGGCATGCGGACCGATGACGACACGCGGCGGCCGGCTGGAAAATCCCCAGCCGTGCTGCTCGTTCACGACTATGCCGCCATCGACACGCGAGCCCTCGCCGATGTTGATATCGCCGCTGGTGGTTTCCAGGCCGCCGCCGACATGGGCGTGATCCAGCCGGATCGCGCCGTTGACGTTGGCCACATTGCCGGTGACTTCCGCGCCGGGCTGCAGCGTAATGCCCCCGTTCGTGCTGGTGACCTCGCCATGTACCTGGGCATTCTCGCCGAGCGTCTCCCCGCCGTTGACCGTATGCAGGCTGGCCGCTTGCGCCTTGTTGCCCAGGTGCACCGAGCCGTTGACCGTGCTGGCTTCCTGCACCGTGGCGCCGTCGCCGATGTTGACCGAGCCGTTGACGCTATGCACCTCACCCGCGTGCTGCCCGGCGTCGACCGAGACCGAGCCATTGACCTTGCTGATGTCCTGGGCCGCCGCTGCCAGGGGCAGCAGCAGTGCTAAAGCCAGCATGTGCGAAACGGGACGCATAGCGAAAACTCCTGTGGGATGGACCTTACATAGGATGCGCGTGATCGTCGCCCGGTTTAGCGTGACTTCCGACACGGGCGGGAATTGACGTGGCTCAGCGGCGCCTTCACCATTCCCTACTTGTCTCGCTCGACGCCATCGAATCCATGCACAAGCTCGTCCTGATCCGCCACGGCCAATCCCAATGGAACCTCGAAAACCGCTTCAGCGGCTGGGCCGACGTCGACATCACCGAGCAGGGCGCTGCCGAGGCGCGCGAATCGGGCGAGCTGCTGCTGCAGGCGGGCTATCACTTCGACGTGGCGCATACCTCGGTGCTCAAGCGCGCGGTACGCACGCTGTGGCACGTGCAGGATGCGATGGATCTGATGTGGATCCCGGTGCTCACCGACTGGCGCCTCAACGAGCGCCACTACGGCGGGCTCACCGGCCTCAACAAGGCCGAGACCGCGGCCAAGTACGGCGAGGACCAGGTCAAAATCTGGCGCCGCAGCTATGACATTCCGCCGCCCCCGCTGCCGCGCGCGGAAAACCCGTCGCTGAAGGATCCGCGCTACGCGGGACTTGATCCCAAGCTGATCCCCGACACCGAGTGCCTGAAGGACACCGTGGCCCGCGTGATGCCGTACTGGGACGAAGTGCTGGCCCCGGCCATCCGCAGCGGCCAGCGCGTGCTGCTGGTTGCGCACGGCAATTCGATCCGCGCGCTGGTGAAGTACCTGGACAACATCTCCGACGACGACATCGTCGAATTGAACATCCCCAACGGCGTGCCGCTGGTGTACGAATTCGACGAACAGCTCAAGCCGCTGCGCCACTATTACCTGGGCGACGCCGATGCGATCGCGGCCAAGATGGCGGCGGTGGCCAACCAGGGCAAAGCCAAGTAGGCAGCTCATACGCATGACAGGCGTCAATCGCCTGTCATGAAAAGCACTGCTAATCTGCCCGGACCTTCCTGTGCGGGCCGACCCTATGGCGCCTCATTTCAGCTTGCCGCTGGCGATGATCCCGGTGATCGTCTTCGCCGTATGGCGGCGTGTTCGTACCCAGTTCGGCCTGCAGCCGATCCGGCGCAACCGGATGACGGTGCGCATCGTGATCTTCGCGGTGATCGGCAGCCTTATCGCCAGCTTCGCCCTGCATAACGTGCGACTGCTGGAAGGGCTGGCCGGTGGTGCGATCGCCGGCGTGGCGCTGGGCCTGCTCGGTCTCAGGTTCACCCGCTTCGAGCTGGATCCGGTGAAGGGCGACTGCTACGTGCCCAACCCCTACATCGGCTCGCTCATCACGGTCCTGTTGCTGGCGCGACTGGTGTGGCGCTTCGCCATGCTTTCGCCGCAGCTGCAGGATCCGACCGGCGCCACGCCGCCGATCCACGGTCCCGACATCGGCCAGAGTCCGCTGACCCTGGCCATGTTCGGCCTGCTCGTGGGGTACTACATCTGCTACTACACCGGCCTGCTGATCCATCATCAGCGCATCGTGCGCAACCGGCCGGCGGTGCCGGACCAAGCCTGATTAGAGAGCGTCGTGGTCGAGCTCGCCGGTGCGGATGCGGATCACCTGTTCCAGGTTGCTCACGAAAATCTTGCCGTCGCCGATCTTGCCGGTGCGGGCCGACTGGCTGATCGCTTCGACCACCCGCTCGACCTGATCGTCATCCACCGCCACTTCCACCTTGATCTTGGGCAGGAAGTCGACCACGTATTCGGCCCCGCGGTACAGTTCCGTGTGGCCCTTCTGTCGGCCGAAGCCCTTGACCTCGGTGACGGTGATGCCTTGCACGCCGGCTTCGGCGAGCGCCTCGCGGACATCGTCCAGCTTGAACGGCTTGATGACAGCCACAACCAATTTCATGAAATTTTCCTCGGCGGGACGACAGGCCCGGTCGCGCGGTGCGGAGCATAGCCATTCTGACGCTCGGAAGGCAGCCCGTCCCGCCTTTGTAGGAAAATGCCTACAAGTTTTGACGGAGCTCACCGATGGCGCTGCTTTCCCCCTTATTCATAGACTTTCTCTCGACGAGTTCGAGGTGCCTACCATGATGGGCAGGCAGGATATCGATCAGATTGCCCTACGACTTGTCTCGTTGGTTCCGCCAGGGATGGTAGACGCGCACAAGGATCTGCGCGCCAATTTTCACGATATCCTGGCGCAGGGACTGCGCCGTCTCGAGCTGGTTACCCGAGAGGAATTCGACGTTCAGACCCAGGTATTGGCGCGTACCCGCGCCAGGGTCGAGGAGCTCGAAAAGCGCGTGGCGGAGCTGGAATCCGCTTTGTCGCCTCCAGGGACTTAATTCAGTTCCGGTAGCCGTCCCCGATTCGTCACCATCACCCCAAGGAATCGGGGGCGGCCGTTTTTGCCCTGAGATCCCACGGAGTCGCTCGATGGATCGACCAAGCAGCGACTCCCCCCGCATGCCCCCTCGCAGCATCCTATGAGCCTGGCCGTTACGCTAAGCCGGGCCCAGGAAGGGGTGGCCGCGCCGCAGGTGATGGTGGAAGTGCACCTGTCCGGCGGATTGCCCAGCACCCATATTGTCGGCCTGCCCGAAGCCGCGGTACGCGAAGCGCGCGATCGCGTGCGCGTGGCCATCCTGAGCGCCGCGTTCGAATACCCCAACCGCAAAGTCACGGTAAACCTCGCCCCGGCAGAGCTGCCGAAGGACGGCGGCCGCTTCGACCTGGCCATTGCGCTGGGCATCCTGGCCGCGGGCAATCAGGTTCCCCGCGAAAAGCTCGACGACTGCGAATTTCTGGGCGAACTGGCGCTTTCCGGCCAGCTGCGCCCCGTTTCCGGCGTGCTGCCGGCCTTGCTGCGTGCGCGTGCACGCGGTCGTCGCGTGGTGGTGCCGCGGGCGAATGCCGACGAAGCTGCATTGATTTCCGAAGTGGACGTCCGCGTGGCTGACACGCTGGCGGACGTGTGCGGCTGGTTGCGCGGCTCGCAGGAACTGCTGCAACCGATTTCCGCGCTCACCCTGACGGCCGACAACGACGCCGGCCCCGACCTGATCGACGTGCGCGGCCAACTGCAGGCGCGGCGCGCGCTGGAGATCGCCGCCGTCGGTGGCCATCACCTGCTGCTGATGGGCCCTCCTGGCACCGGCAAGACCATGCTGGCCGAGCGCCTGCCCGGCATCCTGCCGCCGATGACCGAGTCGGAGGCGCTGGAAACCTGCGCTGTGCTATCGGTAGCGGGCCAGGCCGTGGACCCCGTGCATTGGCGCCGCCGACCCTTTCGCGCGCCGCACCACACCGCCTCGGCGGTGGCCCTGGTCGGAGGCGGTTCGGTGCCGCGGCCCGGGGAAATCTCGCTCGCACACAACGGTGTGCTGTTCCTGGATGAGCTGCCGGAATTCAGCCGCCACGTGCTGGAAGTGCTGCGGGAACCGCTGGAATCGGGCAGCATCCTGATTTCCCGCGCGGCGCGCCAGCTCCGCTTCCCCGCTCAGTTCCAACTGGTGGCGGCGATGAACCCGTGCCCGTGCGGCTATGCCGGCGATACACGCCAGCGCTGCCGTTGCACGCCCGATCAGGTGCAGCGCTACCGCTCGCGCATTTCCGGCCCGCTGCTCGATCGCATCGATTTGTGCGTGGAAGTACCTGCCGTACCCTTGAGCGAATTAAGCACCCAGCGCAGCAGTGCCCATGCCGAGGATTCGGCCACCGTGCGCAAGCGGGTGATGCGAGCACGCCAGCATGCGCTCGCGCGCGCCGGTCGGCCGAATGCGGAAATCAGCAACCGCGAACTGGAGCGCGATTGCGCTTTGGGGCCGGCGGAACGCAAATGGTTCGATGCGGCGCTGGAACGGCTGGGTCTTTCCGCGCGCGCCTATCATCGAACCCTGCGCGTGGCGCGTACGATTGCCGATCTGGATAACGGCGCGGCGGCGCTGGATCGGCAGCATCTGGCCGAAGCGCTGCAATACCGCCGCCTATCTTTGGTGTCCGACTGATGCTTTCATCCCGCCCCCTCCTCCACATGCGTAGAGAAGGGAGCGATGATCCGAAAAGCTACGCCGCCGACGCGCGATGGAATTGCGCTTCCTCGGTCGAGCCTTTCAATGCGGTGGTCGACGATTTGCCCTGCTGAATCGCCTGCGTCACCGCATCGAAATAGCCCGTGCCCACTTCGCGCTGGTGCTTCACCGCGGTAAAGCCCAGCTCCGACGCCGCGAATTCCTTTTCCTGCAATTCCACGAAGGCACTCATCTGCCGGCGCGCATAGCCGTGCGCCAGTTCGAACATGCCGTAGTTCAGGCTATGGAAACCGGCAAGCGTGATGAACTGGAATTTGTAACCCATCGCGCCGAGTTCGCGCTGGAATTTCGCGATGGTGGCGTCGTCCAGGTTGCGCTTCCAGTTGAAGCTGGGCGAGCAGTTGTAGGCCAGCAACTTGCCCGGGAACTTCGCATGGATCGCTTCGGCGAACTGGCGCGCCTGTTCCAGGTTCGGCTTGCTGGTTTCGCACCACACCAGATCGGCATACGGCGCATACGCCAGGCCGCGACTGATGGCTTGTTCGATGCCGGGACGCACGCGGAAGAAGCCTTCGACAGTGCGCTCGCCGGTGGTGAACGATTTATCGTTCTCGTCGATGTCGGAGGTGAGCAGATCGGCCGCATCCGCATCCGTGCGCGCCACCAGAATGGTCGGCACGCCGGCGACGTCGGCCGCAAGGCGCGCGGCGTTCAATTTCTCGACCGCTTCGCGCGTGGGCACCAACACCTTGCCGCCCATATGGCCGCATTTCTTCACCGAGGCGAGCTGATCTTCGAAATGCACGCCCGCGGCGCCCGCTTCGATCATCGCCTTCATCAGCTCGAACGCATTGAGCACGCCGCCGAAACCTGCCTCTGCATCGGCGACGATCGGCACCAGCCAGTCGATATCGTCCTTGCCTTCCGCGTGATGCAACTGGTCGGCGCGCAGCAAGGTGCTGTTGATGCGTTTGACCACCAGCGGCACCGAATTGGCCGGATACAGCGATTGATCCGGATACATCTCGCCGGCCACGTTGGCGTCGGCGGCCACCTGCCAGCCGCTCAGATAGATCGCCTGCAGGCCCGCTTTCACCTGTTGCATCGCCTGATTGCCGGTCAATGCGCCCAGTGCGTTGACGAACGGCTCCTTGTGCAACGACTTCCACAGGCGTTCCGCACCGCGCCGCGCCAGCGAATGCTCGATGCTTACCGTGCCGCGCAGGCGCACCACGTCTTCGGCGGTGTAGCTGCGCTGGATGCCTGCCCAACGCGGGTTGTTCTTCCAGTCCAGGGCAATCTGTTCGGCGGTCGGCAAATGGTTTTTCATGACATGGCTCCGTAGAGATTGGACGGCGCGCGCTCAGGCGAGCTGTTCGTAAGCGGGAAGCGTGAGGAAGTCGCCGAGTTCGTCGGCATGTGTCAATGCCGAGAGCAATTGCGCGGCGTCGGCGGCACGACGTGCGCCGGGCAGCGTGCTTTCCTGCAGGCGGTGTGCGTGCGTGGCGAGCGCGTGATCGAACAGAGCGAAATCGATCGGCGCGTGATCGGGAAACACCAGGTCGCCATGGTGCAGCCACTGCCACAGTTGCGCGCGCGCGATTTCCGCGGTCGCCGCATCTTCCATCAGGTTGTGGATCGGCACGCAGCCCAGGCCTTCCAGCCACGCGGCGGTGTAGCGCAGCGCGACTTCCACGTTGTTGTCGAAACCGGCGCGGGTGATGGTGCCGCTGCAGGGTGCGATCAGCGTGTCGCGCTCGGCGTGCACGTCCTCGCGCTTTACGTGCAGCTGGTTCGGCGTCGGCATGTGCCGATCGAAAATCTCCAGCGCCACCGGCACCAGCGCGGGATGCGCCACCCAGGTGCCGTCATGGCCGGCCTGCACTTCGCGCAGCTTGTCGGCGCGCACTTTTGCTAGTGCGGCCTCGTTCGCTTCGTCGTCGTTCTTGATCGGGATCTGCGCCGCCATGCCGCCCATGGCGAAGGCGCCGCGGCGGTGGCAGGTCTGGATCAGCAGCTCGGAGTACGCCTTCAGGAACGGCACCGTCATCACGACCTGGCCGCGATCGGGCAGCAGGCGATCGCGATGGCCGCGGAAGGTTTTGAGATAGGAAAAAATGTAGTCCCAGCGTCCGCAGTTGAGACCGACCGCGCGCTCGCGCAACGCATGCAGAATCTCGTGCATCTGGAACACCGCCGGCAGCGTTTCGATCAGCACGGTCGCTTTCATCGTGCCGTACGGCAGGTCCAGCTCGTCCTCGGCCAGCGCCATCACCTCGTCCCATAGCGTGGCTTCTTCCATCCCTTCGAGCTTGGGCAGGTAGAAATACGGGCCACGCTGCTGCGCATATAGCGCGCGGGCGTTGTGGAAAGCGAACAGGCCGAAGTCGACCAACGCACCGGCGATGGTTTCGCCGTCCACCGTGATATGCCGCTCCGGCAGGTGCCAGCCGCGCGGACGGACCACCAGCAGCGCCGGATCGGCGCCAACGCGGTAGTGCTTGCCCTCGGGCGAGCGATAGTCCAGCCGGCCGTTCACCGCATCGCGCAGGTTGATCTGGCCGTCGAGCTGGTTGGCGAAACTCGGTGCGGAAGAATCCTCGAAATCGGCCATGAACACCTTCGCGCCGGAATTGAGCGCGTTGATGATCATCTTGCGCTCGACCGGCCCGGTGATTTCCACGCGGCGGTCGTGCAAGGCGGCCGGAATCGGCGCCACGGTCCAGTCGCCCTCGCGGATCGCCTGGGTATCGGGCCGGAAGTCCGGCAGCACACCCGCATCGTAGCGCGCCTGGCGCTCGCGCCGGGCTGCCAGCAACTGCTGGCGCCGGGGTTCCGCGAACCGGTGCAGGCGGCCAAGAAACGCCAGGGCGTCAGGGGTGAGGACGTCCACGTAACCGGCGATGCTGGCATGAACCTGGACGGGCCGGCTGACGAGTTTTTCGCTGGGTACTGCCATGGCTTGCTCCACCTCAGTGTTGGGTCCGGGTGGAAACGCTAGGCCAGTACGCCTATATTTGACAAAGCAAATGTTTCAATTTTTGATATTAAAAAAAACAATAGATACGCTAAAGTACTGAAATAGCTGTCATCCTGGGGCTCGCCTGGAGGCCGGAACATGACAAAAAAGCTACCGCCGGCCACCCCAAAGACGCGCAAGCGCTCGGCTTCCACGCCCGACGCCGGCCGCTACTACTACAAAGGCAGCCGGCTCAAGCAGATGCGCGCCTTCGTCACCACGGTCAAGCTGGGCACGCTCAGTCGTGCGGCGGAGGCGCTGTATCTGTCGCAGCCGTCGGTCAGCCTGCAGTTGCAGGCGCTCGAGCGCGAGCTGGGGGCCGAGCTACTGCATCGCAGCCGGCGGCGCATCAACCTCACCGACGCCGGCGAGGCGCTGTACGAGCTGGCGCGGCCGTTGGTGGAAGGGTGGGAAAACCTCGACCGCCAGTTCCACGCCAGGGTCAAGGGCATGCAGGCGGGCAAGCTCACCGTGGCGGCGGGCACCTCCACCATCCAGTATCTGCTGCCCGAGCTGGTGCGGCGGTATCGCGAGCGCTTTCCGGACGTGCAGCTGCAACTGGCCAACGTCACCGGCAAGGATGGCCTGTCGCTGTTGCGCGCGGACGAAGCGGATTTCGCGGTGGGTTCCATGCTCGACGTGCCGAACGACATCGCCTGGGCGCCGGTCTATCACTACGACCCGATGCTGATCACGCCGCTGGATCATCCACTCGCCGGCAAGGAAAGCGTGCTGCTGGAAGACCTCTCGCCCTACGGCCTGATCCTGCCGCCACAGCGCCTGTCCACCTATCGGCTGGTGGATCTGGTGTTCCAGCAACGGCAGGTGTCCTACCACGTCGCCATCGAAGTCGGCGGCTGGGATGTCATCAAGGAATACGTGGCAATGGGCCTAGGCATATCCATCGTCACCGGCATCTGCATCACCGACGCCGATCGCCAGCGCCTGGCCGTACGCAATATGCGCCAGTATTTCCCGCAGCGCAGTTATGGCGTGGTGATGCGCAAGGGGAAATTCCTGAGCAAGGAGGCGCAGGCGTTTATCGATTTGATCCGGCCGGGTTTGCTGACGCATCGCGACTATGACGAATCCGGGCATTCGGAGCGTTGAACCCACGCGTGCCGACCTGGACGTCTGGCACGTGGACTTTGCTGGACGTCGCGGTAACCTCGCGCCGACCGCAGCGTCATCCACCACCAGGGATATTCGCCATGAAGCCTCGTCACCTTCTGCTCGCCGCCGCGATGACCTGCTTGGCGAGTCCCTGCTACGCCGCGGACGAAGCATCGCAAGTGATGGAACCCATCCATCGTTTCTTCGATGCGTTCGGCCGGCAGGACAAGGCCGGCATGCTTGCCGTGGTGGCGCCGAACATCCAAATCACCAGCGTGCAACAGGGCGCATTGCATCGCCTGAGCATCGAAGGATTGGCGGATGCCATTGCAGCACATCGTGGCGGCAGCCTGGCCGAGCGTATCCATGATCCGAAGGTGCACATCGACCACGATCTTGCCGTGGTGTGGGCGCCTTACCGGTTTTCGCTAAACGGGCGTGTGGATCATTGCGGCGCGGATGTCTTCACGCTCGGCAAGATCGATGGCCGCTGGCTCATCATCGGCGTGTCCGACAACGAAAGAAAAGACCATTGCCCGTAGGTTGGGGTGCAAACCCAATTCGATGTCAATAAATGTTGGGGGTGCACTCTGAGGTGCCCCACGTTTTCGTTCGATATGTTGCGCGAAAGCAGCAGTCTCTCTGTCGCGCACCGAACTTCCCTATCACCTCATCGTCATTCCGGCGAAGGCCGGAATCCATCGCCAGCACGAAGCATGGATTGACCAGCTTCGCTGTTGTAAAGCGCCTCGGCCTTCGCCGGAATGACGACGTGGCTTTTTTTGTAATGCGGCAACATGAAGCACTTCGTTTTTTCTGAGGAAAAAGCACAGAGCAAAACGTAGGAATATTTCAGGGTTGCACCCCAACCCACATCAGCTGCGCTGCTGCAGCGCCAGCTTCACACCAAACGCCACCAGCACCATGCCGCATACGCGATCCATCCACTGTCCAAGCTGCGGACGGCTGGTCAGCAGGCGATGGATGCGCCCGCCCATCAGTGCCAGCACGGTCGACCAGGTCAGCCCGGTGCCGATAAAGCTCAAGCCCAGCAGTACCAATCCAAGCTGCGGATGTGCTGCATGCATGGAAACGAATTGCGGCAGGAAGGCGAGAAAGAACAGCGCCACCTTGGGATTGAGCACGTTGGTCAACATGCCTTGCCGGAACGCCGCGGCAAATCCCTTCCCGCGCGTTTCGGTCGGCTGCCGCGTAGTGGCGCGCGAGAACATCATGCGCAGGCCGATCCAAACCAGATAGGCCGCACCCAGGTACTTCAACACGCTGAACGCCAACGCCGAGGTCATCAGGATGGCCGAAATACCCAGCACCGCCGCAAGCGTGTGCACGATGCAGCCGGCGTTGATGCCCAGCGCCGCCGCCATGCCCACCGCGTGGCCTTCGCGTCCGCTGCGCGTAAGGATGTAGAACGTATCCAGCCCGGGCGTGAGATTGAGCGCAATGCTGGCGAGCAGGAATGCGTCGTAGTGCTGGATGCCGAACGTATCCACGTATTTCCCCTGTTTTTTATGGCGCTTCGGTATTGCGATGCTTGCCGCGATACGGACGAAACAGTACCCGGATCGCCGCCATGTCCGCCTCCGGATCATCGGTGGCCCGGATCAGCGGACCGAGCGTGAAGCTCTTGCTCGGGTAGTCGATAAAGACCGGCTGGATCGGCACGTTCGCCTCGCGCGCAATGCGCAGAAAACCGGATTTCCAATGCGTGACGTGCTTGCGCGTGCCTTCGGGGGTAATACCCAGCCACATCTGCTCGCGTTCGTTGAAGCGCTGCACCATCTGGCCGACCACGTTCAAGGCCGCCTTGCGGTTGATGGGAATCATGCCGATCGGGCGCAGGATGATGCCCAGCGGCCCCTCCAGCACTTCGCGCTTGATCATGATGTTGATGTTGATGCCCAGTGCGATCTTGATCATCAGTCCCCACACGCCGTCCCAATAGGAGGAGTGCGGTGCGCCGATCAGGATCAGCTTCGGCTGGTCGGGCAGTTGCCCCAGCAGACGCCATCCGGAAAGCCGCAGCAGGCCGCGCATCAGCCAGGGCCAGAAACGGCTGTCGATGCGCGGGGCTTGCGGCGGCACCGGCGGCAGGAACGCGTCGCTCACTCGTGGCTCCAGGAGCGCGAACGGTTTTGCTTGAGCTTGCCACGCTGCTGCTTGCCTTCCAGCCGGCGCTGTTGCGAGGCGCGGGAGGGCTTGGTGGCGATGCGCTTCTTCGGTGCGACCAGCGCGCTGCGCAGGATTTCCACCAGGCGTTCGCGGGCATCTTCGCGGTTGCGGCTTTGATCGCGGAAACGGCGCGCCTGGATCACCAGCACGCCCTCATCGGTCATGCGCCGATCGCGACGCGCAAGTAGCCGTTCTCGCACGTCTTCCGGCAGGGAGGGCGAGTGCAAGGCGTCGAAACGCAATTCCACCGCGCTTTCGGTGCGGTTGACGTGCTGGCCACCGGGGCCGTCGGCGCGCAGGAAACGCACGACCAGCTCGGATTCCGGCAGGGTGATGGATCGGCTTACGGGTAACATGCCATCCAGTTTAGCTGGTCGGCATGACGCTTATCGTTTCGTCCTCTGGCGGTGCCCAGCCAAAACGTTCCAGCAGTGCCTGGAACGCTGCATCGAGCGGCGCCTCCAGCAGCATCGGCCGGCCGTCGAGTGGATGCCGGAAGCGCAGCCGCCACGCATGCAGCAGCATGCGATAGCAGCCGAAATACTGCTTGTAGAGACGGTTGTGATCGCTACGGCCATGCTGGCAGTCGCCGATCACCGGATGATGCAGATGAGCCATATGCTTGCGGATCTGGCGGAAGCGGCCGGTGTGCGGTTCGGTCAGCACCAGCGCATACCGCTGCTGCGGATAACGGCCCAGCGCGATCGGCACTTCCACCGTGGCCAGCCGGCGGTAGGCGGTGCGCGCGTCGCGTCGCGGACCGGTCTCGCGCGAACCCGGCAACGGATAATCGACCACGCCTTCGGCCGGCTCGGGCCAGCCGCGCACCACCGTGAGGTACTGCTTGTGCACGTCGCGGCCCATGAACTGCTCGCCGAGCGCAGCGGCGATCTCGGTCGAGCGGGCGATCAGCAGCACGCCGCTGGTGGCGCGGTCCAGGCGATGGGCCAGATACAGCGTGCCGCCGACTTGTTCGCGCAGCACGTCGATCAGGAAGGTATCGGCATTGCCGACCATCTTCGAGCGATGCACGGCCAGGCCGGCAGGCTTGTTGACCGCGATCAGCGCGTCGTCTTGATAGAGGATGTCGAGCATGGATGAAGCGAACGCTAGCGCCGAACCCACCCATGCACGAACGAAAGCAGGCCGAGCACGCCCATGCCCAGCGGCAACCACGGACTATGCTGCTGCCCGAAGGTCCACATCACCGTGGCGCAGATGATCAGCGTGGCGCCCAGCAGACCGCTGCCCACGGCGTGCATGAGCTTGCGCACAAGCTGGCGCTGATGGCTGAGCTCATCGGCATCGGCCAGCAGGCGCTGTTCGCCCATCGCCAGCTGGCGTAGCGCATCGCGCACCAGTTCCGGCAATTGCGGCGCGTTGTGGAACCACTCGGGCACGCGCTTGCGAATCTCGCGCATGGTGCGCAAGGGGCTGTAACGTTCGCGCAGGATCCGCTTGAGTACCGGATGGGCCACGGCCCAGATATCGATGTCCGGGTCGAGCAGCCGGCCCACGCCTTCGATATTGAGCAAGGTTTTCTGCAGCAGGATCAGCTGCGGCTGCAGAGTGAGTTCGAAACGGCGCGCGGTCTGGAACAGTTTCACCACCAGTTCGGCCAACGAGATCTGCGACAGCGGGCGGGTGAAATACGGTTCGCACACCGTGCGCACGGCCGCTTCCAGTTCGTCCAGCCGCACGCTGGCCGGCATCCAGCCTGCATCCACGTGCAGCTTGGCGATGCGCGCGTAGTCACGCTCGAACAGCGCGATGAAATTCTGCGCCAGCCAATACTGGTCGGCCTCGGGTAGCGAACCCATGATGCCGAAATCCAGCGCGATGAAGCGCGGTTCCTGCGCGCGCGTCGGGTCCACCCAGATGTTGCCCGGGTGGGCATCGGCATGGAAAAAGTTGTCGCGGAACACCTGCTCGTAGAACAGGCGCACGCCCTTGGCGGCGAGCTGCTTGCGATCGATGCCGGCCGCGTCGATGGCGACGATGTCGTCGCAGGAAACGCCAGTGACGCGCTCCAGGGTGAGCACGCTGGCGGTGGTGAGTTCCCAATGCACTTCCGGCACGTACAGGTCGACGCCGCTGATGAAATTGCGGCGCAGCAGGCTGGCGTTGGCGCCTTCGCGCTGCAGGTCCAGCTCGTTCTCCAGCATCTTCTCGACTTCGGCCACCGCGTCGAGCGGGCGGATCTTGTCCGCGTTCGGATGCCAGCGTTGCGCCATTTCGCCCAGCGAATGCAGCAGGCTCACGTCGCGCGCGATGCGTTCGTTGATGCGCGGGCGCAGCACCTTCACCACCACCGCGCGGCCATCGTGCAGCGTAGCGGCATGCACTTGCGAGATCGAGGCCGAAGCCAGCGGCACCGGATCGAAACTGGCGTACAACGTGCCGACCGGCAGCTTCAATTCGCGCTCGATGATGGCGCGCGCCTGATCGCCCGGGAACGGCGGCACCTGGTCCTGCAGCAAAGCCAGCTCGTCGGCGATGTCGGCAGGCACCAGGTCGCGCCGCGTCGACAGGATCTGCCCGGCCTTGACGAAGATCGGCCCGAGTTCGTTCAAGGCCAGCCGAATGCGCGCGCCGCGCGACAGCGGGCGCACATCCACCACCGGCCGCCCCAACAAGGGCCGTACGAACTTCAGCGGACGGAACAGATGGGTGGCGTCGACCAGCTCATCGAGCCGATAGCGCAACAGGACGATGGCGACGCGCAGCAGGCCGGGGACCACCTTCCACGACGTCACGAGCGCACTCCCTGTTGCAGGCGTTCGAGCCGTGCCAGCCGTGCTTCCAGCCGTTCGCTGCGTTCGCGCAGGGCGTCGACATCGTCGAGAAAGCGTTCCACTTCGCCCGGCGCCACGACGATGCCGGTTTCATCGCGCAGCCAGGCCGCACTGTCCTGACTGAGATGCGAGGCCGTTTCGCGCGCATGCGCCAAGCCTTCGCGTACCGCTTTGGCCAGGGGCACGCCGATCACGTCACCGAAGCTGCGGGCGAAGGCTTCTTCGAAATCGGGCGCGAAACCGCTGGCCAGTTTCTCCAGGCGTCGCGCCAATTCCGCATCGCCTGCGATGTCCACCTTGCCCGGTGCGAGGCTTTCGTCGTGGCGCCGAAACAACATGGCGAGGAGGCTGCCGGGCGTCGCCGCTACGCGCAGGTCGCTACGTTCCGGCGCCGGCCCCACCTTCAAACGCTGGCCTTCGACGGTTATCGCAAGGGCCATGTCCACGCCCTGCAAATGCAATTGCACGCTGCGTCCGTCGAGCGTGGCGAGCTTGGCCCGGCTTTCCGGGTCGAGCGAAAGCGCGTGATTGAGCGCACTTTCCAGCGCGCGGCCGGCCAGCTTGCGCAAAGGCCGGGGCAACAGTTCGGGGGCAGCAGGGGCAGTCATGCCGCGATTGTAGCCGGCCACACGCTGCGCTTGCCGTGATCACGCTTCTTCAAGGACGGACCGCATCCGGAAAGCCAAGCTGTCGCCACGCTTCGTACACGGCCACGGCCACGCTGTTGGAAAGGTTCAAGCTGCGGCTGTCGGCGCGCATCGGCAGCCGCAGTCGCTGCTCGGCCGGCAATGCGGACAACACCGCATCGGGCAGGCCGGCGGTTTCGCAACCGAACAGCAGCGCATCGCCGGGTTTGAACTGCGCTTCCACGTGCCAGCTGCGGCCGCGTGTAGAAAACGCGAAGACGCGCGGATGATCGAGCGCAGCCAGGCAAGTATCCAGATCGTCGTGCACGCTGACGCGCGCGTATTCGTGGTAATCCAGGCCGGCGCGTCGCAGGCGCGCATCGTCCAGTTCGAAGCCCAGCGGGCGGATCAGGTGCAGCGCGGCGCCGGTGTTGGCGCACAGGCGGATCACGTTGCCGGTGTTGGGCGGGATTTCGGGGCGGAAGAGAATGACATGCAGCATGCCGCCATTATCGGATGGACCGGCACGAATGTGCGGCGATCAGCCGGCCGTCCGTGCATGCCCCATCGCGCTGGTGGCGACCGCGGCGACGGTGTGCCCTGCCGCCGGCACGGCCGAAGCGGGCTTGGCCATCACCATCGCCAGCAGCGTAAGTCCGCATGCCAGTACGCAGGCGCCGAACAGACCGCGAAGAAATAGCGTTTCGAATTTCATGATGGTTCTCCAGAACGTCTTGAAGGAAGACTCAGCCCGCTGCGCGCACGCAGATCATGTCGTCGACGAAGGGCACCACGCAGGAGGAAGGCGCCGAGGTCAGCAAGGCGGCGATCGAGCTGGTGAAGGCCAGATGCATCGGCGCCGGCCTGCTGGTGACCATGGCCGCCAGGATCAATCCACACACCAGCATGCATGCCACGAACAAGCCACGCAGAATCACTGTTTCGAATTTCATGTCCGTATCTCCATTTCGAGAAAAGAGGCTCGAGGCCTTCGCCCTTTGATCAGCAATCCCTGTGCCAGCCCCGTTTGCGGGTGCAATGCATTGATGTAAAAGGATTTGCCTCGGCGCGTGCGGGTGTGGCGGATTGTCCGCGGACACCGGACACGCCGCATCGGACAGTGTCCGCGGGCCGGTCGGGTGCGCTGCGCTAAGCAGGCGTTCTGCGATAGGCCACGGCGGCGCGCTACGATGCGATGCAGTTGCTTTGACCTTACTCGCTTCGATGGAGCTACCTATGCGCAAGATTCTGCTGCTGATCGCACCTGCCGTGTTGCTCGGCGGCTGTACCTGGGGCATCAATCCCGATCCGGGCTCGAACAGCGTTCGCACCGTATGGAGCGGCGAGGTCACGGGTTGCCGTGACCTGGGCAAGATCACCGTCTCGGTGATGAGTCGCGTCGGACCGTTCGACCGCAACGACATCAAGGTGCGCGACGAACTGCAGGTGCAGGCGCGCAACAGTGCCTTGGGCATGCATGCGGACACCATCAAGCCCTTGGGTGAGCCGGAGAATGGTTCGCAGGCCTGGGAAGCGTATGTATGTGGCAGCCGCCAGCCGGGCTCGTCCACACCGCCGCCCGCGCAAAACTCCACTACGCAGCCGATGCCGCAACCGCCGGCGCAGCAGGGCGGCGGCTTCCAGACCTATCCCGCCAAGGGTGGCTGAGCAGGCACTTGTCGAACACGCCATGCATGGCGCATGGCGTGTCGCATAGCCGATTTGTAGGCTGGGATGGCACCCAGCATTGCCGAACGCGCATGCATCCCAATGCTGGCATGGCATCCCAGCCTACGGTCTTCGCACTCGCCACACCTCTACGCCACGCCCCCTTCACGTGCGTGCGTCCATCGAAAACGCCTTTCACGCTTCGCGATGCTGCATCGCCACGCGAGCGCGCTTGCCCAAATAAAAGCGCTACGAGCATAAGCGTGCGCATTTGTGTGAGTTGAGCGCGCCCTCCCGTTTTTGCGGCGCAACGTAAACGTTTACAACAACGCCTTTACAAGCCGCCATGAAAACGTTTACGTTTGCGCCGGCCCTTTAGGATGTAGGGACATTCATCCAACAAGAGGACGCTTTCGATGACGACCAAAAACGCAACCATCAAGGATGTTGCGCGCGAGGCAAACGTCTCGGTCGCTTCGGTATCGCGTGTGCTCAACGGCCTGG
Source organism: uncultured Dyella sp. (assembly GCA_966430775.1). GTDB lineage: Bacteria > Pseudomonadota > Gammaproteobacteria > Xanthomonadales > Rhodanobacteraceae > Dyella_B. The sequence goes on from CBJMMB010000041.1 coordinate 24,290, forward strand.
GCGGGGTCACGCCCGAAACGCAGAAGATCGTGCGCGAAGTGGCTTCGCGTCTCAATTACGTGCCCGACAACGCCGCGCGCAGCCTGATCACCGGCCGCACGCACACCATTGGCGCGGTGCTGCCGGACCTGTACGGCGAGTTCTTCTCGGAACTGATTCGCGGCATCGATCTGGCCGCGCGCGCGCGCGGACTGCATCTTTTGGTGTCCAGCTCGCACGATGGCGTGGCGGACGCCGCCGCTGCGGTGCGTGCGATGCGCGGACGCGTGGACGGCATGCTGATTCTTTCCGAATACGTCGATGCGGCGTTCCTTGAGGAAAACCTGCCGGAGAAACTGCCGGCCGTGCTGCTGGACAGCCCGGTCAAAAGCACGCGCTACCCAGTGCTGAACATCGACAACCGCGCCGGCGCCGTCGCCATGGTGCGGCACCTGATCGAAGCGGGACATCAGCAGGTCGCCTTCATCAGCGGTCCGAAGACCAACTTCGACGCGCAGCAGCGCGAAAAAGGTTATCGCGCCGCCATGACCAAGCATGCGCCGGGCGTGCCGCTGACCATCGTCGATGGCGATTTCACCGAAGAATCGGGCTATCGCGCCGGACGCGAACTGTTGGCCAAGAAGCCGCGCCCGCAAGCCGTGTTCGCCGCCAACGACATGATGGCGATCGGCTGCCTGTTCGCCTTCAAGGAAGCCGGCATCGATGTGCCTGGCGACATCGCGCTGGCCGGCTTCGACGACATTCTGATCGCGCGCTACGTCACGCCACCGCTGAGCACGGTGCAAGTGCGTATCGCCGATCTCGGCCGCATCGCACTGGAACGCCTCGCGGCCTTGCTGAGTCCGGCCGAAAGCACGCCGGCATCGGTCGAAACGCTGGGATGCGACATCGTCATCCGCGAATCCTGCGGCGCCAAGCGCGGCGTGACCGTCGCGCCGACCAAGCCGCGCAGGTCACCGCGACCATTACGCACATAACGACACCCGCGACATGCCGGGAGGGGAGAAGCAATGAAAGCCGTATCGAATGTCCGGAAGCTCATGTTGGCGCGATGGATCGCCGCATCGATCACCGCCACCGCCGCCTTGCCGATGGTCTCCTTCGCGCAGAGCTCCGATGCGAACGTACGTGGTACGGCAGCCCCCAATGTCACGGTGACCGCGCGCAACGTAAACACCGGCTACACGCGCACCACCACATCCGGCAAGGACGGCAGCTATGCGCTGGTGAGCCTGCCGCCCGGCACGTATCAGATCGACGCAGGTGCGGGCACTCAGCGCACCGTGACACTGACTGTGGCATCAACCTCCACACTTAATCTTGCTGCCGCCGCCCCCGCGCCTGCCGTCAACGCGCAGAACCTCGGTCCTGTCACGGTCAGCGCGAGCACGTTGCAGGAGATGACCACTTCCGAAGTCGGCACCACCGTCTCGCAGCGTGAAATTTCCACCGTGCCGCAGATCACTCGCAACTTCCTGGAATTTGCCGATACCGTGCCCGGCATGGTGTTTACCGTGGAGCAGAATGGCAGAACCAGCCTTCAATCCGGCGGTCAGGCGCCGACCGCCGTCAACGTATACATCGACGGCGTGGGACAAAAAAACTACGTATTGCCGGGCGGCGTCAGCGGCCAGAACAACAGCCAGGGCAACCCGTTTCCGCAGTTGGCGATCGGCGAATACAAAGTCATTACGTCCAACTACAAGGCCGAATACGACCAGGTTTCCAGCGCCGCAGTGACCGCGGAAACAAAATCAGGCACCAATGAATTCCACGGTGAGATATTCGGTGACTGGACCGACACGCGCATGCGTTCCATGACGCCGTCCGAAACCAACATCGGCAAGAAACAGCCTTCGCACGAAAAGGAGTACGGCTTCGCCTTCGGCGGACCCATCATGCAGGACAAGGCGCATTTCTTCGTCGCTTACGAAGGCAAGGAATACGACCAGCCGATCGCGGTAGCGCCCGGCAACGGCACGTCTGCGCTTATTTCGCAGTTGCCGCCCAGCGCACTGGCGCAGCTCGGACCCTCAGGCCTGCCGTTCAAGGAAAACCTGTATTTCGCCAAGGTCGATTGGGAGCCGACGAATCGCGATCGTATCGAAGTCAGTGGCAAATACCGCCACGAGACCGCTATCAGCGGCACTGGCACGGGTGTGGCAGCTTCGTCCGCGATCAATAGCATCAATTACGATCGCCGCTTTGACGTCCGCTGGGATCACAGCGCCGACGCCTGGTTCAATCGCCTGCAATTCACTTATGAGAATGCGTTCTACAAGCCGAGTGCAGTGAATATCGGCAACGGCGCCACATACACCGAGTACAACGACCAGAATTCGACGATTCTGACGACGAATGCGGCGGACCCGCGCGCGACGCAGGACAAAGGTCAGAAAGGCCCGTCGATACAAGACGATCTCACCTTCAACGACCTCGAATGGAATGGCGACCACGTCATCAAGATGGGCGTGAAGTACAAGATGGTGCAGCTCATCGCGCAGGATGCTGGCGAATTCAATCCGCAGTTCTCTTACGACGTGACGCCGACCGGCACCCTGTCGGTGCCATATCAAGTGCTGTTCCCGATTGCGCTGCGTGGCACCAGCCCTTTGGTGAAGACGAACGATCGCCAGTTCGGTACTTATATCCAGGACGACTGGACGGTAAACGATCATCTCACCTTGAACATCGGTGTGCGCTGGGATTACGAACAGACGCCCTCGTATCTCAACTTCGTGACGCCGGCCTCGGTGGTGAGTGCGCTCTACTCGCAAGATCCCAACGCACCTGCGGGCCAAACCTATGCACAAACGCTGGCAAAAGGCGGCGTGAATGTAAGTGACTACATAAGCAATGGTCACAATCGCCATGCGCAGACCAACGAATTCCAGCCGCGCTTCGGCTTCTCCTACGACATCAATGGCGACCAGGAACATGTGATCCACGGTGGCGTAGGGCGCTCCTACGACCGCACGCTGTATGACCTGCTGCAGTTGGAACAGACCAAGCTCGCGCTGTCCGAAGCGACCATTACCTTCCCGAACCAGTACCACACCTGCTCGCCAAGCCCGAACTGCATTCCCTGGAATCCGGCTTATTACGGCGGACTGAGCGTGCTGCAGGGTCTTCTCACCGGCACCACCGCCGGCCGTGAAGTTGACCTGATGAATAATCATCTGCGTACGCCGTATTCCGATCAGATCAGCATCGGCATGCGCAACAAGATCGGTGATTGGAACACCGACGTGACATGGCAGAAGGTCAACAGCTTCAACGGCGTGGTGTTCACGCTGGGCAATCGCTATCCGGACGGTTCGTTCTGGCAGAACGGCAGCCAACCCTGGGGCAATGGCATTCCGGGCTTCGGCAGCTTGATCATTGCCAATAACGGGCTTACTACCAAGACCAGCCAGATATTGGTTTCCGCTGAAAAGCCGTATACGCCCGAATCGGGATGGGGCGTCACCATCGCTTATACCTATTCGGATGCCAAGCAGAATAACGACAATCAGGACGTGACCGACCACTACGCGTTCGACGCGGAAACCATTCAGGCCTATCCGTTCCTCACTTCCGCGGTCGCCAAGCATCGCCTGGTGGCAACAGGTTCGCTCGATGGTCCATGGGGTTTGCTGTTCGGTGCCAAACTCACCCTGGCCACGCCCATTCCTTCGCTGGGCTTGGCGTGTATCAACGCCAGTACGCCCAGCGGCTGTATACCGGTTTCCTTCACGCCGCCGGGTTCGCGATTCTTGAGCGGCCCGATCTTCGGCTATCGCTCGATCGACTTGCAGGTCACCAAGAACTTCAAGATCTACGACAACTTCAGCGGCTACGTGCGCTTCGATCTGCTCAACGCATTCAATTGGAACAACTACAGCGACTACACCACCAATTACGGCGCCAATGGCGTGTTCGACAGCAGACCGGTCGTCTACAACCCCACCGGCAACATCCTGGGCACGCCGCGCGAAGTGAAGCTGACGCTGGGCGTGAAGTTCTAAACCTTGCTCCCCAGGGAAGGGGAGTGCTGGCGCATTCCGGTACGCTCACCCCTCGACGTGCCGGGATTCGC